>NZ_JBQEOZ010000002.1:274796-365656 GCF_052045495.1 Microbacterium sp. 22242
CGCGACCAGCGCCTTCACCTCGTTGCGCTTCAGCATCCCCTCGGACTCGGCGCGCTCCTCCGGATCGGTCTGGCCGGTGTATGCGCGCACCTCGTGCCCGCGCTCGCGCAGCAGCCGCGCGGTGTCGACCGCGGCCGCCACGGTCAGCGTGTAGATGATGCCGGAACCCGGCAGGTCGTCGAGGTGGCTGAGCAGCCAGGCCAGCCGGCTCGGAGCGTCCGGCAGGCGCAGCACGCCGAGTCGCAGCGAGGAGCGGGCGAGCGGACCGCGGATCGTGAGCACCTCGGATCCTGCCGCGTTCGCCCCCGGCCCGCCGGCGCCGAGCTGCTCCTCGACGTCCGCCACGACCCGGCTGTTCGCGGTCGCCGTGGTCGCCAGCACCGGCACGTCGGCTGGCATCTGCGCGATGAGGTCGCGCAGCCGCCGGTAGTCGGGGCGGAAGTCGTGCCCCCAGTCGCTGATGCAGTGCGCCTCGTCGACGACGAGCATGCCGATGCGCCGCACGAGCGCCGGCAGCTGCTGCTCCCGGAAGGACGGGTTGTTGAGCCGCTCCGGCGAGACCAGCAGCACGTCGACCTCGTCACGGTCGAGCTGCGCGAGCACGTCGGACCACTCGTGCGCGTTGGTCGAGTTGATCGCGACCGCCCGCACCCCTGCGCGCTCGGCGGCGGCGATCTGATCGCGCATGAGCGCCAGCAGCGGCGAGACCAGCACCGTCGGCCCCGCGCCCTGCTTCCGCATCAGCAGCGTAGCGACGAAGTAGACGGCCGACTTGCCCCAGCCTGTCCGCTGCACGACCAGCGCGCGCCGCCGGTCGGCGACGAGCGCCTCGATCGCCTCGAACTGCCCCTCGTGGAACACCGCGTCCGGGCGGCCGACGAGCGCGCGCAGCGCCTCGAGGGCGCTGTCGCGGATGCCGGCGGTAGCGGGTGAGGTCATGACTCCACTCTGCCGCACACCGCCGACGTCGCTGCGGCCGCCCCCGCGCGCCCGGGCGCGGCCTCCGCTCGCCCGGGGCCGGTTACGCTCGATCGGAGACAGGAGGGACGCCGTGATCACCCGCGAACTCGCGCTCGCGCTCCGGGAAGCCGGCCTGGTCTGGCGCCCCGCCGAGGGCGACCGCTTCCAGCTCGACCTGCCGGACGAGGTGGAGCTCGAGGCCGAGGCCGACGTCTTCACCGTCAGCGAGATGACGATCGAGGCCAGGATGACGCCGAGCGGCACCGACCTCGCCTTCAACGGGACGACGGAGTGGGCGCTCGACGCCGTGACGCTCGCGGACGCCGTGTGGCTGCCCAGGGAGGATCAGCTGCGCGAGCTCCTGCGCGGCACGTTCCGCGCCCTGGAGCGGCTCGACGACGCGTTCGCGGTCGAGATCGAGATCGCGGGAAAGCGCCTGCGCTTCGAACATCCGGACCCTTCCGAGGCCTACGGCCGGGCCCTGCTGGCGCTCATCTCCCGCTCCCGCTGAGAGCGGCGTCGATGTCGGCGGCCGGTGCGAGAATGCGGGGATGATGCTCGCAGAGCTGGTCGACGCGGCCGAGGAGGCCGCCGCCACGTCGTCGCGCCTGGCCAAGATCGACGCGCTCGCGCGGCTGCTGCGGCTGGCCGCGCCGGAGGAGGTCGCCCCGCTCGTCGGCCTGCTGCTGGCCTCGCCGCGGCAGGGCCGGCTCGGCGTGGGCTGGCGCGGGATCGCCGCGGTCGAGACCTCGCACGCCGCCGAGGCCGCGCTCACCCTCGCGGACGTCGACCAGGCGCTCGACGCGCTCGCCGCCGCGTCGGGATCCGGGTCCGCGGTCGTCCGCGCCGGTCTGCTCGCGGAGTTGGCGGCCCGCGCCACCGCCGCGGAGTGGGACTTCCTGGCCCGTGCCCTGCTCGGCGAGCTGCGCACGGGCGCGCTGGCCGGCGTGCTGCTCGACGCGATCGCGAAGGCCGCCGACCGCGCCCCCGCGGCGGTGCGACGCGCGGCGATGCTTTCCGGGGATCTCGGCGCGACCGCAGGGATCGCGCTCACCGGCACCGCGGAAGAGCTCGACGCCGTGGGGCTGGTGGTGGGCCGCCCGGTGCTGCCGATGCTCGCCGCCACCGCCGCGACCCCGACCGCCGCACTGGAGCTCACCGGCGAGGCGTCGGTCGAGTACAAACTGGACGGCGCACGCATCCAGGTGCACCGGCGCGGCGACGATGTGGGGGTCTACACCCGCAGCCTCGCCGACGTCACGCACCGCGTGCCCGAGATCGTCGAGATCGTGCGCGCCCTGCCCGCACACGACCTGATCCTCGACGGCGAGACGCTGTCGCTCGACGAGGACGGCGGCCCCCGGCCGTTCCAGCAGACCATGTCCCGGTTCGGCGCGGACGTGAGCCGCGAGCTCGTGCTGCGGCCGTGGTTCTTCGATCTGCTGCACGTCGACGGCCGCGATCTCATCGATGAGCCGCTCTCCACCCGGCTGGCCAAGCTCGACCGCGTCGCCGGCGCCTGGCGGATGCCCGGCGTGGTCACGGCAGATCCCGACGCGGCGGAGCAGCTGTCCCGTGCGGCGCTCGCGGCCGGGCACGAGGGCGTGGTGGTCAAGGCGGTCGGATCGCCGTACGCCGCGGGACGTCGCGGCAAGTCCTGGGTCAAGGTGAAACCGGTGCTCACCTACGATCTGGTCGTGCTGGGCGCGGAGTGGGGATCCGGACGCCGCCGGGGCTGGCTGTCGAACCTGCACCTCGGCGCCCGCGATCCCGACGGCGAGTTCGGCGACCCGGGCGGCTTCGTCATGGTGGGCAAGACGTTCAAGGGCCTCACCGACGAGCTGCTGCGCTGGCAGACCGAGCGGTTCCCCGAACTCGAGACCCGCCGCACGGCATCCACCGTGTTCCTCCGCCCCGAGATCGTCGTGGAGATCGCGATCGACGGCGTGCAGCGCTCCCCGCGCTACCCCGGCGGGATCGCGCTGCGCTTCGCCCGGGTCAAGCACTACCGATCGGACAAGAGCGCCGCCGACGCGGACACGATCCAGACCCTGCGCGCGCTGCTGCGCGGCTGAGCGCCCCCGGCCCGGGAGCCAGGGCCACGGGGGCCGCTGGCCCCCGGCCACCGGCCAACGGCCCCGGCAGTCGGTACACTGGACCGGTCCGGCGCGTGCGTCAACCGCTCCCGTGCCGGTGCTCGAAAAAGGGGCACGAAGCCCGCGGTGCGACGACGCTCCCGGCGAGACACATACGGATCCTGCTTCCGTTGTCGTCTCGAAAGGTCGTACCTCTTGCCCACCGTCTCCGCGCACGTCGCCCTCACCCTCGCCCAGCACATCGACGCCGTCTTCGGCGTGATGGGCAACGGCAACGCCTACTTCCTCGACGCGATCGAGAAGCAGACGGACGCCTCGTTCACCGCACTCCGGCACGAGCAGGGCGCCGTGGTCGCCGCCGACGCGCACTACCGCGCCTCCGGCCGGATCGCCGCCGCGACCAGCACCTACGGCGCCGGGTTCACGAACACGCTCACCGCGCTCGCCGAGGCGGTGCAGGCGCACATCCCGCTCGTTCTCGTCGTCGGCGACGAGCCAACGAGCGGCCCGCGGCCATGGGACGTCGACCAGATCGCGCTCGCCTCGGGCGTCGGGGCTCGCACTTACACCGTCGGCCGCGCCGACGCGGCCGCGACCACGGTCATCGCGATCGAGCACGCCCTCACCTACCGGGTGCCCGTCGTCCTGGCGATCCCCTACGACGTCGCGGCACTCGAGGCCGGCGACGTGCCCGCCGCCCCGGAGCCGCGCGTGCCCGCTCCCCTGGCTCCGAGAGGCGAGTTCGCGGAGGGTCTGCTGGACAGGATCGCCGCGGCGCTGCGCACGGCGGAGCGGCCGTTCCTGCTCGCCGGGCGCGGCGCATGGCTCGCGGACGCCGGATCGGCCCTGGGCGCGCTCGCCGAGGCGACCGGCGCGCTCACGGCTTCGTCCGCGCTCGGCCGCGGCGTCTTCCCCGACCAGCGGTACGACCTCGGCGTGACCGGCGGATTCGGCGCGGAGGGCGCCATGGACCTGGTCCGCGAGGCCGACGTGGCCGTGGTCTTCGGCGCCTCGCTGAACCAGTTCACGATGCGGTTCGGCGCGCTGTTCGCGCCGGACACGCAGGTGTTCCAGATCGATGTCGCCCCCGCCGCCACCCATGCGCACGTCGGCGGCTTCGTGCGCGCCGACGCGCGTCTCGCCGCTGAGGCACTCGTCGCCCGGCTGGAGGGGAACGCGGGATCCGGCTGGCGCGAGAGCGTCGACGTGGCCGCGGCCCGCGCCTACGAGCCGGGCGACGAGACCGCCCCGGATGGCCGGCTCGACCCGCGCTCGGCCGCCCGGCGCATCGCCGAGCTGCTGCCAGAGGATCGGGTCGTGGTCTCGGACGGCGGGCACTTCATCGGCTGGGCGAACATGTACTGGCCGGTGGCGTCGCCGGACCGGATGATGATGGTCGGCACCGCCTTCCAGGCGATCGGACAGGGCTGGCCGAGCGTCGTCGGCGCCACGCGCGCCCGTCCCGAGGCGGCCGTGGTGCTCACCTCGGGCGACGGCGGCGGCCTCATGGCGATCGCCGACCTGGAGTCGGCCGTGCGCTCCGCGGCCGGCCGCGGTGTCGCCGTGATCTGGAACGACGCGGCCTACGGCGCCGAGGTGAACCTGTACGGACTCAAGGGCCTGGCCCGCGAGCCCATGCTCATCCCGCAGGTCGACTTCGCGGCCTTCGCCGCCGCCGTGGGCGCGGAGGGCGTCGCCGTGCGCACGCTCGCCGACCTCGACCGGCTCGCCTCATGGAGCGCGGAGGATCCCGGCGCCCGCCGCTTCCTGGTGCTCGACCTGCGCATCTCGGGTGACGTGATCGCGCCCTACCAGCAGGAGATCATCCGCGTGAACTCGTGACCGGCTGCGCCCGGTGCGATCCCGCCGCGTCGGCGAGGTCGCGCCAGGCGCGCCAGGTGGCGGACAGCGGGGACAGGTGGGTCTCCGCGCCGAGGAATCGTGCGATGCTCCCCTCGCCGTGCAGCTGCAGCACGGCGCCGTCCAGGCCGGGGACGTCAGGACCGCGCACCCCGTACAGGGCGACGGCGTCGAGCACGCGGTGCGCGCCCAGCACGCCGGGCGTCGCGTCGCCGCCCCCGATCCGCAGCTCCTCGACGAGCAGGGGACGACCGTCCGCGTCCACCCGGGTGCGGTTCGTCATCCGCCCGCCGGCCTCGCCGTGCCGCCCGAGCACGAGGGTCTCCCGCAGGCAGGCCACCGCACCGGATCCGAGCCGGATCCGCGACTCGCGCGTCACGTCGGAGCCGCCGGCGGCGATCAGCGGGAGCCCCGCCCACAGCAGGGTCGCCCCCGCCTCGACCACGACGTCGGCCGTCCACGACGAGCGCCGGCCGTCCGCGTCATAGGCGACCGTTCCGCCGATGTCCTCCAGCTCCAGGACGCACCCCGCGCCCACGCACACCTCGACGCGCACGTGGTCGCCGCCGAGCAGCAGGGCGCCGTTCGCGATCAGCGCCACCCTGGCGCGATCGGCGGTGCGCTCGAGCGGGCGGGGCGAGAGGTGCCCCGTGCGCAGCTCGAGCGCGGCGCGATCCTCCCGCCGCTCGATGCGGACGACCGTGGTCTGCATCCGGCGCTCAGTGCTCGTGCGCGGCGTGCTCGTGCGCGGCGTATCCGGAGGCCTGCTCGTGCGCGGCGTGTCCCGCGGCATGCTCGTGCGCGGCGTGTCCTGCGGCGTGCTCGTGCGCGGCATCGGCTTCGTCGTGGCTGTGCACGTACCCGCCGTCCTCGTCGGCGTGGAAGTGCGGCGCCATCGGACCGGGATCCTGCGGGGCATGCTCACCGGCCCGGTGCGCCGCCAGCAGCCCGCGCACCCAGTCCGCGAGCCGCGCGACCGACGCCGCATCCTTGCGGGACAGCGCCAGCACGGCCCCGCCCTCGCGTGCGTCCTCGGCATCGGCGACCATCTGTGCGACATCCACCTCGACATACGGTGCGAGGTCGGTCTTGTTGACCACGAGCAGGTCGGCGCGCGCGATGCCGGGCCCGCCCTTGCGCGCGACGTCGCCGCCGCCGGCGACGTCCAGCACGAAGATCTGCGCGTCCACGAGCGCGGGCGAGAACGTCGCAGTGAGGTTGTCGCCGCCGCTCTCCACGAGCACGACGTCGAGCGGCGAGAAGTCGCGCTCCAGGTCCTCGACCGCGAGCAGGTTCATGGTGACGTCGTCGCGGATCGCGGTGTGCGGGCAGGCGCCGGTCTCGACGGCCCTGATGCGCTCCGGATCCAGCACGCCGGCGGAGCGCAGGAAGCGGGCGTCCTCGTCGGTGTAGATGTCGTTCGTGATCACGCCGAGGCGCAGCTCGTCGGCCAGCGTGCGGCAGATCGTCGCGATGAGCGAGCTCTTGCCGGTGCCGACCGGGCCGGCCACACCGAGGCGCAGGGACCGGGCGGGCCCTTCGATCGGTTGCTGAGCCTGTCGACGTACGGGGGCCGATGCGGCGGGATTCTCAGGCACGGAACAACCTCCTGGTCGTGGCGGCGTGGGCCTCGGCCCACTCCTCCGATTGCGGGCAGCCGTTCGCCGGGATGGCGGACGGGTCGATGATCTCGCACAGTGCGGGCACGCGGGGCTCGGCGGCCGCGCATGCCTCGAACGCCCACGAGGCGGTGCGGAGCGGATCCAGCGGTGCGAGCTTGAGCAGCGCCGCGACCACCGCCTGGGCCTCGTCGTAGAGGACGAGGCGCACGGCCTCCTCGGCCGGCATCCCGGTCGCGGCGGCGACGGCGCCGACGACCACGCCGCGCGACGGCGAACGAGAGGCCAGGAACGCCAGGTACGCGGATGGCCAGAGCGCTCCGGCCATCCGCTGCAGTCCGCGGGCCAGCAGCCGCGAGGACGCCCGCTGCGCCGCGCTCGGCGTGCGCGCAGCCCACTCGTCCTCGAGCTCGCCGACCGCTTCCGGCCACTGCTCGGGGTCGTGTCGGAGAGCCACGGACCGGGACAGCACGGCGACCGAGGCCTCGATCTCCGCGACCGTGCGCAGCCGCCCGTGCAGGTAGGCGCGCGCCTGCTCGGCCGGCATCCCGCCCTGCAGCGCGGGCTCCAGGCCGCCGGAGTTCACGAGACCGCCGATCGGCGTGCGCGAGTCGGCCAGCATGAGCGCGACCACGGGCCAGGTCTGAACGGAGGGGGGCCGGCCAGCCGCGGATGAGACGTCGTCCACAGGCACGCTCAGAAAATCGTGTAGAGCTGCGCGAGCGGGAGCACGGACGCGGGGGCCGGCTCGACGCGCTCGCCGTCGATCGAGATGTCGAAGGTGTCGGGCCGGATGTCGATCGCGGGCAGGGCGTCGTTGTTGCGCATCTGCGCCTTGCCCACCTTCCGGGTCGGCGCGACGGGCAGCAGCCGCCGCCTCAGACCGAGCCGCCCGGCCAGGCCGTCGTCGAGGGCGGCGGGCGAGACGAACGTCACCGAGCTCTCCGCCCCGATCGCGTCGCCGAACGCGGGCCGCATCAGCACGGGCTGCGGCGTGGGAATCGACGCGTTCGGGTCTCCCAGCGCGGCCCACGCGATCGTCCCGCCCTTGATGACCAGCGAGGGACGCACTCCGAAGAACCGCGGATCCCACAGCACCAGGTCGGCGAGCTTGCCCGGCTCGACCGAGCCGATCTCGTGGTCCACGCCGTGCGCGATCGCCGGGTTCACGGTGTACTTCGCGACATAGCGGCGGGCACGGTCGTTGTCGGCCCGCTCCGCGGCGGAGAGCTTCCCGCGCCGCGCCTTCATCACGTGCGCGACCTGCCAGGTGCGGGTGATCACCTCGCCGATCCGGCCCATCGCCTGGGCATCCGAGGACGTGATCGACACGGCCCCCAGATCGTGCAGGATGTCCTCCGCCGCGATCGTCGTCGCCCGGATCCGCGACTCCGCGAACGCCAGGTCCTCCGGCACCGCGGGGTTCAGGTGGTGGCAGACCATGAGCATGTCGAGGTGCTCGGCGACCGTGTTGACCGTGTGCGGCAGGGTCGGGTTGGTGGAACCGGGGATGATGTGCGGCAGGCCCGCGAGGCGCAGGATGTCGGGGGCATGGCCGCCGCCCGCGCCCTCGACGTGGAACGCATGGATCGAGCGCCCGCCGATCGCCGCGATCGTGCTCTCCACGAAGCCGGACTCGTTGAGCGAGTCGGAGTGCAGCGCGACCTGCAGACCGTAGTCGTCCGCGGCCCGCAGCGCGGCGTCGATCGCGGCCGGCGTGGATCCCCAGTCCTCGTGCACCTTGTAGCCGGCCGCGCCGCCGAGCGCCTGCTCGCGGAGCCCCTCGGCCGAGACCGTGTTGCCCTTGCCGAGCAGCAGCACGTTGACCGGGACGGCGTCGAGGGCGCGGTGCATCCGCTCCAGGTGCCAGGCACCGGGCGTCACGGTCGTCGCCTTGGATCCCTCCGACGGTCCCGTTCCGCCGCCCGCGATCGTCGTGATCCCGGTCGCGAGCGCCTCGTGCAGCTGGGACGGCGAGAGCAGGTGCACGTGCGAGTCGATCGCGCCGGCGGTGAGGATCTTCCCCTCGCCGGAGATCACGTCGGTCGACGGCCCGATCCGCAGGTCCGGGTGCACGCCGTCGGCGATGTCGGGGTTGCCGGCCCGGCCCAGGGCGACGATCCGGCCGTCGCGGATGCCCACGTCGGCGCGCACGATGCCCCACCAGTCCAGCACGATCACGTTCGTGATGACGGTGTCCGGGGCGCCCTCGGCGCGGGTCGTCGTGCCCTGCGCCATGGACTCGCGGATCGACTTGCCGCCGCCGAAGACGGCCTCCTCGCCGCCGAACGTGCGGTCCTCCTCGACCTCGATCCACAGGTCGGTGTCGCCGAGGCGCACCTGGTCGCCGACCGTCGGGCCGTACAGGGCCGCATAGGCGGTGCGGGAGATCTCAGCCATGTCAGCGGGTCCCTTCCGAGGGCGAGGTCGGCGTCTCCGTCGGCGAGGCGGGCGTCTCCGTCCGGATCGCGATGCCGGGAACCCGCCGCGCACCGCGCAGCGCGACGGCGGGCAGCTCGCGGCTCGCTCCGGGCTCGAAGCGCTGCGACGTGCCGGAGGGGATGTCCAGGCGGAAGCCCTGTGCCCGGTCGCGGTCGAAGTCCAGCGACGCGTTCACGTCGGGGAGGTGGATGTGCGAGCCGATCTGGATCGGCCGGTCGCCCGTGTTGCGGAACACGAGGACGATCCGCTCGTCCGGCCGGCGGTCGGCGTTCAGCACGTGCGGTGCTCCCTCGGCGACGCGCAGCGCGCCCGGGCCTGTTGCTCCTGCCAGCATGCGGTGTCTCCTGTTCAGGCGATCGGGTCGTGCAGGGTGACGAGCTTGCGGCCGTCGGGGAACATCGCCTCGACCTGCACGTCCGGGATCATCTCGGCCACCCCGTCCATGACCTGGTCGCGGGTGAGCACACGGCGCCCCTCGACCATGAGGTCGCTCACGAGCGCCCCCTCCCGCGCTCGCTCGACGACCCAGGTGGTGAGCAGCGCGACGGCTTCGGGATGGTTCAGGCGCACTCCGCGCGCCAGCCGGTCGCGGGCGACCATGCCTGCCACCGCGAGCAGCAGCTTCTCCGTGTCGGCCGGGCTCAGATTCATACGTCCGCCTCTCCGTCCCCCAGTCTGCGGCCCGCGTGTCACGGCCCGGTTTCCAACACGTATGTTTTTCCCGAGGATCGCGGATCCCGACCGCTGCCGACCGTGTCACCGCGGCCTGAGCACCGGACAGGTCGGGCCTGGAATGCCCGGCTCTATGCTCGGATCCATGACCGCCGCACCCGCACCCGAGATCCTCCGATACGCCGCGTTCGCTGCCGCTCCCGACGGCGGCAACCCGGCCGGGATCGTCGTCTCCGGCGGCGCGACCCGCATTGCGGGCTGAGCCCATGGGATCGATCAGGAACATCAGCGTGGGCCTCCCGGTGAAGGAAGGCCACGTGCTCGTCCTCGAGGGCCGCGACCGGGCGAAGGGCCTGGACTTCTACCGCGCGATCGGCGGAGGGATCGAGTTCGGCGAACGCGCCGCCGAGGCGCTGCGCCGCGAGTTCCGGGAGGAGCTCGATGTCGAGATCGACGACGCGAAGCTGCTCGGCGTGCACGAGAACCTGTTCACCTACGAGGGCGAGGCCGGGCACGAGATCGCGCACATCTTCGCCGTCGCGTCGGAGGAGCTCGACGCCGTTCCCCTGAACGCGGTTCTCGAGGTCCTGGACGAGGGCAGCCCGATCCGCTGGATCCCCGTCGCGGACATCCTGGACGGGCACCGCCCGCTGTTCCCGGACGGCGCGACGCAGGTGCTGCGCGCGCTCGCCGGCAGCGCGCGCTGGGCAGGCCCGGCGGGACGGCCGACAGCTCGCCCGGTCACGCCTCCAGGAACGCGCCCGCGAGGAACGCGCCGAGCTCGTCGACGCCGGACAGCGGCAGGATCGCCGCGACGTACTGGTCGGGACGCACCACCACGACGACGCCCTCTCGGGACAGGCCGCGATCGGCGAAGATGTCGGTCTCGGTCCACTTCGACGGCCCCGCGGCGTAGACCTTCTCCCAGTCGGTGAGCCCGAGCGGGCCGGTCTTCGGCTGGAACAGCGCGGGCGCGGTCGTGACGTCGAGCTGCTCGTACGGCTGCTGGTACACGGCCTTCACATCGAACACGGCATCCGCGTCGCCCTCGGCGGGCGTGAACCGGGCGAACAGCGGAGCGGCGGCCTCGGCCCACGCGTTCAGGCCCTCGCCCGACGCGTCGCCGAACGCGTACACGCGCCAGCGGCCGTCGGCTCGGGCGTGGTGCCCGAGGTGGATCGCGTTGCCGTCGGCGACGCGCACGACCTCGGCGCTCTTGAACCGCTTGCCGATCGGGAAGCCGGTGGCGAGCTGCTGATGCGCGTCGGATCCGGTGATCATCGACTCGGCGTACTGCGTCATGAACCCGGACGGGAACTCCGCCGTGGCCAGGTAGTAGTTCGCGAGCTCGAGCGGGTCGGAGATCTCCTCGGGCTTGCGCGCCATCAGGCTCGACCACTCCCGGTCGAAGTCGATGAGCTGCTGCGCCACCGGGTGCCGCTCGGCGCCGTAGGTCGACAGCAGCTCCTGCGGGCTGCGGCCGGTGAGCACCGAGCCCAGCTTCCAGCCGAGGTTGAAGCCGTCCTGCATCGACACGTTCATCCCTTGGCCGGCCTTGGCGCTGTGCGTATGACAGGCGTCGCCGGTGAGGAACACCCGGGGGTGGCGCGTGACGTCCTCGCCGGTGTCGTCGAATCCGTCCGTGATCCGGTGTCCCACCTCGTATACGCTGTGCCAGGCGACCTCCTTCACGTCGATCGTGTACGGATGCAGGATCTCGTTCGCCTTCGCGATGATGGCCTCGATGGGGGTGTGCCGCACCTGGCGGTTGTCGGCCGCGGAGACCTCGCCGAGGTCGATGTACATCCGGCTCAGGTATCCGCCCTCGCGCGGGATGTGCAGGATGTTGCCCGCCTCCGCGTTGATCGCGCACTTGGTCCGCCAGTCCGGGAAGTCGGTGTTGACGAGCACGTCCATGACGCCCCAGGCATGCGCGGCCATCGAGCCGACGTGCGTGCGTCCGATCGCCTCGCGGACCGCGCTGCGCGCGCCGTCGCAGCCCGCGACGTACTTGGCGCGGATCGTGCGCTCCTCGCCCGCACGGTCCCCGGCGGCGTGGCGCACGAGCACCTCGACCGGGTACTCGCCCTCGTCGTGGATCGTGAGGCCGAGGAACTCGACGCCGTAGTCGGGCCGGATCCGCCCCGGCCCGTCGGCGGCGGCCTCGGCGAAGTAGTCGAGCACGCGCGCCTGGTTGACGATCAGGTGCGGGAACTCGCAGATGTCGTAGGCGTAGTCGGCGGTGCGGGTGGTGCGGACGATGTTCTGCGGGTTCTCCGGATCGGGGCCCCAGAAGTTCATCCAGCCGATGTTGTAGGCCTCGGCGATGATCCGCTCGGCGAAGCCGAACGCCTGGAACGTCTCCACGCTGCGCGGCTGGATCCCGTCGGCCTGCCCGAGCACCAGCCGTCCGTCGCGCTTCTCGATGATCCGCGTCGTGAGGTCCGGGTACTGCGACAGCTGCGCCGCGAGCAGCATGCCGGCGGGACCGGATCCCACGATGAGCACGTCCGTCTCGTCGGGGAGCTCATCGGGGCGGCCGATGCCGGTCCCCGCGGCCGGGAGCACGCGGGGGTCGTGGGAGACGTATCCGTGGTGGTGGAACTGCATCGTCGTCGATTCCTTCCTGACGGCGCCGTCGGGCTTCCGGGCGATCGTTGCGTGGTGATCGCGAGTGTTCTATATTCGAACATTAAGTTCTACTATTGAACACAGGCTATCCGACGTCGCGCGCGCGATCAAGATCAGCCGCGGGATGATCACGATCGGGAGGAGGATCCGTGGCAGAAGCACCCGCCTCGCAGACCCTGAGCCGAGGCATCCGGATCCTGGAGATCCTGTCCGACGAGCGCGGCCCCCTGTCGATCGACGAGATCGCGGCGCGGCTCGGCGTTCACCGCTCGATCGCGTACCGCCTGCTGAGGACCCTGGAGGATCACGGTCTCGTCGGGCGGGACGCGGCCGGGCTCGTCGCCCTGGGCCCGCGGATGGCGGCCCTCGCCGCCGGCGTCGCGCACGACCTGCAGGCCGAGGCCCTGCCCGAGCTCACCGCGGTGGCGAACGAGCTCGGCATGACCTGCTTCCTCGCCGTGCTCGACGGGGAGGAGTGCATCACGCTCGCGAGCGTGGAGCCCCGGCACGCGGTCGCCAGCGTGGCGCAGCGCCCCGGCGCCCGCCACCCGGTCACGGTCGGCGCCCCCGGCAAGGCGATCCTCGCGCAGCTCGCCGAGGCGGAGTGGCCCGCCGCCACCCCGGAACTGCAGGACGCCGTGGCCGCCGCCCGACTGGCCGGGTACGCCACGAGCCACGACGAGGTGATCCCGACCGTGCAGTCCGTCGCCGTGCCGCTCGCGCTGCGCGGCCAGCGGCCGGCGGCGATCGCGGTCGTGCACGTGACGACCGACCGCACGGACGCGGAGATCGCCGGCCGGCTGCAGCGCACCGCCGGCACGATCCGCGAGGCCCTGGGCGCCTGAGGGGCGGCCTCGCTCAGACCAGCCCGTAGTCGGGGATGCTGTCGTCGGTCGCGAACGCGTCCGTCATCCAGAGCATCGTGCGATACATCAGGCGGTTCGAGAACATCCGGTCGCGCATCCGGATGCGGCGCTCGGACCTCGGCGCCAGGAACGCGCCGGCGTTTCCGGTCCGGGCGACCTTCGTGGGCTTGCGCATCCGGCGGTCGTACGCCGCGAAGGCCGCGACGTGATCGCCGCGGGCCGCGACCAGCTCCCCCGCCAGCACGTACGCGCCGAGCAGGGCGAGACCGGTCCCGAACCCGCCGAGCGTGTTCGCGTATCCGGCGTCGCCGACGAGCGCGGTGCGGCCGCGCGTGAAGGACGACATCCGCGTCCGCGTCAGCGCGTCCAGGTAGAAGTCCGGTGCCGCCTGCGCCGCTTCGAGCGCCGCCGGGATCCGCCACCCGCCGTCCGCGAAGGCCGCGGCGAGGAACGCCCGCTGGGAGGAGATGTCGCGGCGGTCGTAGTCGGCGCTGTCGCTGCGGAACACGAACAGGGCCGGCGCCTTCTGCCCGCCGAGCAGGACGAGCCGGTCGGGCGTGTTGTGCCCGTAGGCGACGGACCGCCCGCTCGGCAGCACGGTCTGCAGCCCGTCCAGAGGGACGTGGCCGCTCGCGACCGCGTAGTAGTAGCCTCGCGACTCGACGAAGTCCTCCTCGGGGCCGAATCGGAGGCGGCGCACGGCGGAGTGCACGCCGTCCGCGCCGATCACGAGGTCGAAGCGCTCCGCGGCCCGGCCCGCGAACTCGACGTCGACGCCGGACGCCGTCTCCGCGATCGCGGTGATCTCATCGCCGAAGACGTAGTCCGCGTCGCTCTCCGACCGCCGGTGCAGGACGGCCGCGAGGTCGCCGCGCAGGATCTCGATGTCTCCGCCGATGAACTCGCCGGGCACGACGGCGCTCACCCGATCGTCGGCATCGACCATGCGCCAGTCCGTCTTCGCGGTCTGCTGCGCACGGACGTCGTCGAGGATACCCATCCGAGCGAGCAGTTCCAGGTGGGTCCGCCCCTTGAAGTCGACCGCCTGCCCGCCCGGTCGCACCGCGGGAGACTTCTCGACCACCGTCACCTCGTATCCGTTGCGGCCGAGCCAGCGGGCGAGGGCGGGACCGGCGATGCTCGCACCGGAGATGAGGATCTTCTTCGCCGACATGGCACGCTCCTTGGTTCACCGAATTAATTGCGTCTTTAGGACACAATAACAACAGCGTACGATGGACGCAATAACTTCGAGGAGACGCCAATGGCACCCGCGGACGACACCGACCAGAGGGGATCCGGCGTGCTGTGGACCGCACCCCCGCGCGGACGACGCGGGCCGAAGCCCCGGCATTCCCTCGACGGGATCGCCGACGCGGCGATCGCGATCGCGGATGCCGAGGGACTCGAGGCCGTCACGATGCAGCGCGTCGCCGCGAGCCTGGGCACCACGAAGATGGCCCTGTACCGCTATCTGCCCGCTCGTGCGGATCTCGACGCGGTCATGCTCGACCAGGCGCTCGGCGCTCCGCGCGCCCTGCCCGACGCGGACTGGCGCGCGTCGCTGACGGCGTGGGCGGTGGACCTGTTCACCCGCGCGGCGGAGCGGCCGTGGTCCGTCGAACTCGCGCAGCGCCCGCACACGCCGGGACCCCGGGAGCTCGCCTGGTACGAGAGCGGCCTGGCCGCCACGGAGCACCTGCCGTTGACGGCGGGCGAGCGCCTCGACATCTTGGCCCTGCTCTCCGGGCATGCGCTTTCGCTCGTGCGCCAGCAGGCGGGGTCCGCGGCCGCCGAGAAGGAGCTCGCCGGCCGCCTCGGTCCCGTTCTGGTGGCGCACGCCGACCGCTACCCGCACACGGCGGCGGCCTTCGCCGCGGCGGGGCGCGCGCAGCAGCGGGACGACGCGCTCGGGTTCGGGATCGCACGGGTGCTGGCCGGGGTGGCCGCGCTGGTCGCGGAGCGCGCGGCCTGACGCCACCGTCGGTCCGCCCTCACCGCACCCGTCGCCGCACCCGCACGAGAAAGGCGGAAGGACCCGTCCGGTCCTTCCGCCCTCCCATGGTGACGCGCCGCGTCAGGCCTTGGCCATCCCGCGGATCGGGCTGACGGCCTGCTCCTCCTCGGCCTCGGGACCGAGCGGGATGCCGCTGCGGTCGCGCAGCAGCAGCGTCGCGACCAGGCCGAGCACGGTCATGCCGGCCAGGTACCAGGTGATGCCGGCCGTCGAGTGCGTGTTCTGGAAGATGGCCTGGGCGATCAGCGGGGCGAAGGCGCCGCCCAGGATCGCGCCGATCGCGTACGAGATCGAGACGCCGGAGTAGCGGATCGACGCGGGGAACAGCTCCGCGTACAACGCCGCCTGCGGGCCGTAGGTGAAGCCGAGCCCGACGGTGAGGATCACCAGCGCCGCCGCCAGCGACCAGGCGCTGGCGAGGTTGGTCAGCGGGAACAGCAGCAGCACGCCCACGAGCTGCAGGATCCAGCCGATGATGTAGGTCGTGCGCCGGCCCAGCCGATCAGACAGCCATCCGCCGAACCAGGTGAAGAACAGCCAGCTCACGCCCGACAGGGCGACGACCCAGAACACCGGCCCCGGGTTGAGCTTGATCGGGCCGGCCGGATCGGTCGCGTAGTGCTGCACGTAGCCGCCGGTGGTCATGTACCCGACGGCGTTGTTGCCCGCGAACACCATCGCAGCGACGATCACGAGCGGCAGGTGATGGCGCAGCAGCTGCAGGATCGGCATGCGCGTCTCCTCCTTGCGCTCGACGATCTCGGTGAAGACGGGGCTCTCCGAGACCCGGCGGCGCACCCAGTAGCCGACGCCGATGAGCACGATCGAGAGCAGGAACGGCACGCGCCAGCCCCACGTCGTGAACGCCTCGCCCGGGGCGAGCTGCGCCATCAGGGCGAGCACGAGCGAGGCGAGCAGCAGGCCGATCGGCACGCCGATCTGCGGTGCCGCGCCGAACAGGCCGCGGCGGGCGCGTGGCGCGTGCTCGACGGCCATGAGCACCGCACCGCCCCACTCGCCTCCCGCCGAGATCCCCTGCAGCACGCGCAGCAGGATGAGCAGCACCGGCGCCCACACGCCGATCACGGCGGGCGTCGGCAGCAGACCGACCAGGGTGGTCGACGCGCCCATCAGCAGCAGCGTGATGACGAGCATCGGCCGGCGCCCGAGCTTGTCGCCGAAGTGCCCGGCGAGGAACGCGCCCAGCGGACGGAACAGGAAGCTGACCCCGACGCTGAAGAACGACACGATCTGCGCGAAGTCCTTGCCCATCGGCTCGAAGAAGAGGTTCGCGAACACGACGCCCGCCGCGAACGCGTAGATGAAGAAGTCGTACCACTCGACCGTGGTGCCGATGACGGTGGCGAAGACCACCCTCCGTCGGTCGGCGGACGAGGCGATGGTTCCTGTGGGCGTGAAGCCCGGTGAGGATTCCGCGGACATGCTGTCTCCTTTTGCCTGGGACGTCGTCGTCTTGCCCGACATCGTCGTCGTAGCCGGCCCGCCGGATCCCCGGTCCGTGCGGACGGATCCGGATCCGGTGCTTGCCGGGCTCGACACGATGATATACGATTTCGGATACGACGCCAAGGAACACTCCTCTGGCGCTGACCGCGCGAGGAGGCGCCCATGCCCGCACCGATCGCCCGACCGGGCAAGATCATCGCGATCCACCTCAACTACCGCTCCCGCGCGGACCAGCGCGGCCGCACCCCCGCGACCCCGTCCTACTTCTTCAAACCCTCGTCCTCCCTCGCCGGCACCGATGGCGTGGTCGAGCGTCCTGCGGGCACCGAGCTGCTCGCCTTCGAGGGCGAGATCGCCCTCGTGATCGGCACCGCCGCGCGGCGCGTGAGCATCGCGGACGCCTGGTCGCATGTCGCCTGGGTGACCGCGGCGAACGACCTCGGCCTGTACGACCTGCGCGCGAACGACAAGGGCTCCAACGTCCGCTCGAAGGGCGGCGACGGCTACACCCCGATCGGCCCCGACCTCATCCCCGCCGCGGACGTCGATCCCGGTCAGCTGCGCGTGCGCGCCTGGGTGAACGGCGACCTGCGACAGGACGACGAGACCTCGGGGCTGCTCTTCCCGCTCCCGCAGCTGATCGCCGACCTGTCCCAGCACTTCACGCTCGAGCCCGGCGACGTGATCCTCACCGGCACCCCCGCCGGATCCAGCGTGATCGTCCCGGGCGACGTCGTCGTGGTCGAGGTCGACGCGCCGCACTCCACCAAGACCCTCACCTCGGGCGAGCTGCGCACCACGGTGGTCGAGGGCGCCGTCGCGTTCGATCCGGACCTCGGATCCCTCCCCGCCGTCGACGACCTGCAGCGCGCCGAGGCGTGGGGATCGCGCGAGGAGGCGGGCCTCCCCGCCGACGAGACGCCGAAGGCTCCTGCGGGGCCCGCCCTCTCGGCCGAGCTGCGCGACAAGCTCCTCGCCGCGCCGACCGCGGGGCTGTCCGCGCAGCTGCGCAAGCGCGGGCTGCACTCCTGCTTCATCGACGGCGTCTCGGCCAACCTGCCCGGTGCCAAGATCGTCGGCACCGCGAAGACGCTCCGCTTCGTCCCGGCCCGCGAGGACCTGTTCACGAGCCACGGCGGCGGCTACAACGCCCAGAAGCGCGCGTTCGACGCCGTGAACGAGGGCGAGATCATCGTGATCGAGGCCCGAGGCGAGGCCGGCACCGGCACGCTGGGCGACATCCTCGCGCTGCGCGCGAAGACTCGCGGGGCGGCCGGAGTCGTCACCGACGGCGGCGTGCGCGACTTCGCCGCGGTCGCGGAGATCGGGCTGCCCGTCTTCTCGCAGGGCGCGCACCCCTCGGTCCTGGGTCGCCGGCACGTGCCCTGGGACATCGACGTGACGATCGCGTGCGGCGGCGCCACCGTGCAGCCCGGCGACGTGATCGTCGGCGACGGCGACGGCGTGATCGTGATCCCGCCCGCCCTCGCCGCCGAGGTGGCCGACGCCGCCCTCGCCCAGGAGGACGAGGACGCCTGGGTCGCCGAGCAGGTCACCGCGGGCCACCCGGTCGACGGGCTGTTCCCGATGAACGCCGAGTGGCGTGCGAAGTACGACGCCGCGCGCGGGACGGGATCCGGGTCCGGCGCATGACGGCCGAGGTCCTCGCCGGCAGCAAGTCGGAGCAGGCGTACGCCTGGATCCGCGGGCGCATCGCCGCGCACGCGTTCGGTCCCGGCTTCCGTCTCGTGCTGGGCACGATCGCGGAGGAGCTCGGCATGAGCGTGGTGCCGGTGCGCGAGGCGATCCGGCGGCTCGAGGCGGAGGGGCTCGTCACGTTCGAGCGGAACGTCGGCGCCCGCGTCTCGCTCGTGGACGAGAGCGAGTACGCGCACACCATGCAGACCCTGGGCCTGGTCGAGGGCGCGGCGACCGCGCTCAGCGCCCCGCTCCTGGACGACGAGGCCCTCGCCCGCGCCGAAGAGGTCAACGCCCGGATGATCCGCCTGCTGGACAGCTTCGACGCGCACCGCTTCACCGAGCTGAACCGGCAGTTCCACTCCGTGCTGTACGAACCCTGCCCGAATCCGCACATCCTCGACCTCGTGCACCGCGGCTGGGCCCGCCTGAGCGGGATCCGCGACTCGACGTTCGCGTTCGTCCCCGGCCGCGCAGGCCACTCCGTCGAGGAGCACGTGCAGATCCTCGACCTGATCCGCGCCGGCGCCGATCCGCTCGAGATCGAGCTCGCGGCACGCAACCACCGCTGGCGCACGATGGACGCGTTCCTCGCCGCCCGCCACCCCGCACCCGAGACGCCCTGACCACCCCGACCCGACGCCCCAGCACCACCCGGAAGGACGATGATGACCGACGCCTACGCCCCCGCAGATCTGCCGGAGAAGATCCAGCACTACATCGACGGCGAGTTCGTCGACTCCCTCGACGGCGACACCTTCGAGGTGCTCAACCCCGTCACCAACGAGACCTACGTGCACGCCGCCGCCGGCAAGAAGGCCGACATCGAGCGCGCCGTCGCCGCCGCCAAGCGCGCCTTCGACGAGGGCCCGTGGCCGCGCATGCTCCCCCGCGAGCGAAGCCGCGTGCTGCACCGGATCGCCGACATCGTGGAATCTCGTGACGCGCGGCTCGCCGAGCTGGAGTCGTACGACTCGGGGCTTCCGATCACGCAGGCCCTCGGCCAGGCCCGCCGCGCCGCGGAGAACTTCCGCTTCTTCGCAGACCTGATCGTCGCGCAGGCCGACGACGCGTTCAAGGTGCCCGGCAAGCAGATGAACTACGTCAACCGCAAACCGATCGGCGTCGCGGGCCTCATCACGCCGTGGAACACCCCGTTCATGCTCGAGTCGTGGAAGCTCGGCCCGGCGCTCGCGACCGGCAACACGGTCGTGCTGAAGCCCGCCGAGTTCACTCCACTGTCCGCCTCGCTCTGGGCCGGGATCTTCGAGGAGGCAGGCCTGCCGAAGGGCGTCTTCAACCTCGTCAACGGGCTCGGCGAGGACGCCGGCGACGCGCTCGTCAAGCACCCCGACGTGCCGCTCATCTCGTTCACGGGTGAGAGCCGCACCGGCCAGCTCATCTTCGGCAACGCCGCGCCGTTCCTGAAGGGCCTGTCCATGGAGCTCGGCGGCAAGAGCCCCGCCGTGGTCTTCGCCGACGCCGACCTCGACACCGCGATCGACGCCTGCATCTTCGGCGTGTTCTCGCTGAACGGCGAGCGGTGCACGGCCGGATCCCGCATCATCGTGCAGCGCGACGTCTACGACGAGTTCGTCGAGCGCTACGCGGCGCAGGCGAAGCGGGTCAAGGTCGGCCTGCCGCACGACCCGACGACCGAGGTCGGCGCCCTGGTGCACCCGGAGCACTACGAGAAGGTCATGAGCTACGTCGAGATCGGCAAGGGCGAAGGTCGCCTCGTCGCCGGCGGCGGACGCCCCGAGGGTTTCCCGACGGGCAACTACGTCGCCCCGACCGTGTTCGCCGACGTGGCGCCGGACGCCCGGATCTTCCAGGAGGAGATCTTCGGCCCGGTCGTCGCGATCACCCCGTTCGACACCGACGAGGAGGCGCTCGCCCTCGCGAACAACACGCGCTACGGCCTCGCCGCCTACATCTGGACCAACGACCTCAAGCGCGCGCACAACTTCGCCGGCGCCGTCGAGGCCGGCATGGTGTGGCTCAACTCGAACAACGTGCGCGACCTGCGCACCCCGTTCGGCGGCGTGAAGGCCTCGGGTCTCGGGCACGAGGGCGGCTACCGCTCGATCGACTTCTACACCGACCAGCAGAGCGTGCACATCACGCTCGGCGCCCCGCACAACCCCGTGTTCGGCAAGCAGGACCCTTCGACAGGCTCAGGGATCCCGTCCGAGCAGGACCTCGACGACCCGGACCCGCGCTGACCGGTTCCCGACATCTCACGCAAGGACGCTGACATGACCAACCGCGCCGACATGACGCTCACCTCCTCCGGCTTCTACGTGTCGCAGGAGGCGCCGATCCACCCTGACGACCCCATCCCCACCCCGGCCGCGACGCCGCCCGACGTGCTGCGCTGCGCCTACATGGAACTCGTGGTCACCGACCTCGCCGCCTCGCGGGTGTTCTACGTCGACGTGCTCGGCCTCTACGTCACCGAGGAGGACGAGGACGCGATCTACCTCCGCTCCACCGAGGAGTTCATCCACCACAACCTCGTGCTCCGCAAGGGACCGGTCGCCGCGGTCGCCGCGTTCTCCTACCGCGTGCGCACGCCCGAGGACCTCGACCGCGCGGTCGCATTCTACACGGAGCTGGGCTGCGACGTGCGCCGCAACCCGTCCGGCTTCGTCAAGGGCATCGGCGACTCGGTGCGGGTCACCGATCCGCTCGGGTTCCCGTACGAGTTCTTCCACCAGACCGACCACGTCGAGCGGATGAGCTGGCGCTACGACCTGCACATCCCCGGCGAGCTCGTGCGCCTGGACCACTTCAACCAGGTCACGCCCGACGTGCCACGCGCGGTGAAGTACATGCAGGATCTCGGCTTCCGCGTCACGGAGGACATCCAGGACGAGGAGGGCACCGTCTACGCCGCGTGGATGCGCCGCAAGCCCACCGTGCATGACACCGCGATGACCGGCGGCGACGGCCCGCGCATGCACCACGTGTGCTTCGCGACGCACGAGAAGCACAACATCCTCGCGATCTGCGACAAGCTCGGCGCGCTCCGCCGCTCGGACGCGATCGAGCGCGGCCCTGGCCGTCACGGCGTCTCGAACGCGTTCTACCTGTACCTGCGCGACCCGGACGGGCACCGCGTCGAGGTGTACACGCAGGACTACTACACCGGCGACCCGGACAACCCGGTGGTCACCTGGGACGTGCACGACAACCAGCGCCGCGACTGGTGGGGCAACCCCGTCGTCCCGTCGTGGTACACCGACGCGTCGCTCGTGCTCGACCTGGACGGCAACCCGCAGCAGGTCGTCGCGCGCACCGACACGAGCGAGATGGCCGTCACGATCGGCGCCGACGGGTTCAGCTACACCCGTGCCGACCAGGGCGAGGAGTCCATGCCGGAGTGGAAGCAGGGCGAGTACAAGCTGGGTCACCAGCTGTGACGCTCCCCGCCGACACCATCGCCGCGCTCGCGGCCGAGCTCGCCGAGGCCGACCGCACGCACGGCGTGATCCCGCGCATCACCGCGCGCCACCCCGAGGCGACGGTGGAGGACTCTTACGCGATCCAGGGGGTGTGGCGCGATGCGCAGATCGCCGCGGGCCGGGAGCTCGTGGGCCGCAAGATCGGCCTCACCTCGAAGGCCATGCAGCAGGCGACCGGGATCACCGAGCCCGACTACGGCGTCATGTTCGACGACACCGTCTACCCGTCCGGATCCGAGATCCCGACCGAGAACTTCTCGAACGTGCGGATCGAGGTCGAGCTGGCCTTCGTGCTGAAGGAGCCGCTGGAAGGCCCCGACTGCACGCTCGAGGACGCCCTGGCCGCGATCGACTACGCCGTGCCGGCGCTCGAGGTGCTGAACTCGCACATCGAGCTCGCGGGCCGCACGATCGTCGACACGATCAGCGACAACGCGGCGTACGGCGCGATGGTGCTCGGCACGGTGCACAAGCGCCCCGACGAGATCGACCTGCGCTGGGTGCCCGGTGTGCTCAGCCGCAACGGCGAGATCGAGGAGACCGGCGTCGCCGCCGGCGTCCTCGGCCACCCGGCCACGGGCGTCGCGTGGCTGGCGAACAAGTTCCACCAGCACGGCGCACGTCTCGAGGCGGGCGAGATCATCCTGGCCGGATCCTTCACCCGGCCGATGTGGGTCTCCCGCGGCGACGAGGTGCTGTGCGACTACGGACCGATGGGAACGATCGAATGCCGCTTCATCTGACTCCGACCTTCCGCGAGCACCTGGAGGGGGCGGAGCGCGCCCTGATCGGCATGTGGGCGTGCACCGGGAGCCCGCTCGTGACCGAGATCGCCGCAGGATCCGGGCTGGACTGGCTCCTGATCGACGGCGAGCACTCCGCGAACTCGCTGGACTCGCTGCAGGTGCAGCTGCAGGTCACGGCGGCATATCCGATCACCCCGCTCGTGCGCGTGCCGTGGAACGACCCCGTCGTCATCAAGCAGGTGCTCGACCTCGGTGCGCAGAACCTCATCGTGCCCATGGTCTCCTCCGCCGACGAGGCGCGCGCCGCCGTCGCCGCCACCTGGTACCCGCCGGCCGGCGTCCGCGGCGTCGGATCCGCCCTGGCCCGCAGCGCGCGGTGGAACCGCGTGGAGCAGTACCTGGAGCGGGCCGCGCAGCACGTCTCTCTGACCGTGCAGATCGAGACCTCCGCGGGAGTCGCCGCAGCCTCCGAGATCGCCGCGGTGGACGGGGTGGACGCGGTGTTCGTCGGCCCGTCCGACCTGGCGGCGTCGATGGGCCTGATCGGGCAGCAGACCCACCCTGAGGTCGTCGCAGCGGTCGAGCGGGTGTTCGCCGCGGTCGCCGAGGCCGGCACGCCGGTCGGCGTGAACGCGTTCGATCCCGTCGCCGCCGAGGCGTACATCGCGGCAGGCGCTGCATTCGTCGCCGTCGGCGCGGACGTGGCGCTGCTCGCCCGTGCGTCCGAGGCCCTCGCCGTCCGGTTCCTCCCCGCCCCAGAGGCCGGTCCGCTCGCCAGCTATTGATGGACCTCCACCCGTTTCGAGGTGCGCGATTTGCAGCCACGAGCGCTGCCCGGCGGCAATTCGCGCTCCTCGAAATGTCCGGGCTGTGGATAAACGGCCGTGGGGCCCGGAGGGCGCGGCAGAGTGTCGGAATGGAGCATTCGGAACCGCTACCGTTCGGAAAAGCCTTCACCGTGCGCGAGGCGCGGATGAACGGCGTCAGTCGCTCACGTCTGCGGCGTCAAGACCTCCGCGCGCCGTTCCACGGTGTACGGATGCAGATCCCGCCGCCCGACATCGACGGCATCGACGACCCGTACGAGCACCAACGTCGCGCGCGCGTCACCACCGCCCTCGAGTACGCTCCACGACTGCACACAGGGCACTTCTTCAGCCACCAGACGGCGGTCTCGATCTACGGCGGTCCGCTGCCCCTCCAACTCGACGACCAGCAGAGGCCTGCTCCGTCCGACGCACTCGCCCTGCACGTGTGCGCGTGGGGGTCCGTGCCCTTGCCCCGGACCACGGGCGTGACCGCCCATCGGTCACGCGTCGGAATGACCGAGGTCCGGGAGCACTCCGGCTTCCGCGTGTCCTCCCCCGCTGCGACATGGGCGTCACTGGGTGAGCTGCCCGTCATGGACCTGGTCGCACTGGGCGACTACTTCTGCCGACGATGGCGTCCCGGGATCGGCCGCAGACACGTCGGGCGAGCGCCGCTCTGCACCGTCGATGAACTTCAGCTGATGATGGATGCCGGGCGACGGCGCGGGATCGCGCGCCTCCGTGAGGCGCTTCCACTGATCCGCGAGGATGCGTGGTCGCCGCGCGAGTCGCGACTGCGCTGCATGCTGGTGGCGGCCGGCCTGCCGGAACCGGAGCTGAACATCGATGTCTTCGACGCGCACGGATCGTTTCTGGGCTGCGTGGACATGGTCTACCCCGGCGAGCGCGTCATCGTCGAGTACCTCGGGATGCTGCACGGGAAGCAGTGGGCTCGCGATGTGGAGCGGACTGCGGCGCTCCGCGCTGCCGGCTGGACGGTGATCGAGGTGACATCGGTCCTGCTGCACACCCCCGAAGTGTTGATCCGTCGGATCCGTGCAGCCCTGGGGCTGCTCCGATGACTTTCGGGGAGCGTGAATTGCGCTCAGGACCCCTGCTGCACCGCAATTCGCGCTCCTCGAAACAGGGGTGGCCGCCGGCTGGCTTTTTCATAGCCGAGAACGGCAGGATGAGTCCATGACCTTCCCCGCCCTCGCGCCTCTCGCCGACCGCGCGGCCCTGTTCGCCGCCCTCCGCCAGGACCAGCTGGTCGCCGCGACCGCGGCCCTGGGCGAGCACCGCTGGGACGCCGATCTCGCGGCGGGGACGCTCACCTTCACGTCCGAGGCCGACGCGACCCGCCGGCTCGTCGCGCGGGCGTCGCTGGTCGCCACGATCGCCCCCGGTCCGCGCTCGCTGATGTGGGCGTGGGCGCACCCGCAGGGCGGCGCCGACCCGTCGATCGCCACGCTGCGCGACTACGGGACGACCTATTCGCTCACCGAGCTGTCGCAGCCCGAGCTGCCGTTCCCGGCCGAGGCCGACGCCGACCTCGACGGCTGGATCGCCGGAGCCGCGCATCAGGTCGGCGCGATCGCCGAGGAGATCACCGGCCGGTCGCCGTACTACTCCGCGCCGGTCGGCAGCGGCACCCGCGCGGTGTTCCTGCTGGACGCGCCGATCGGCCCGCTCACCGTCGCCGACGCCGTGACCGCCCTCCCCCGGATCCTCTCCGAGCTCTCCCTCTCCGACGCCCGCTCCTCGGTCTGGGATCTCGCCCGCCTCGCCGGCTGGAGCATGCAGTGGACCGACGAGTCCTACTCCGGCGCGGTCGTGAGCGATGCCAGCGGCAGCGCCACGTTCCGCTTCGACGAGTACGCGCGCATCTCCGGGATCGAGTCGCAGCTCGGCCAGACCGCCCAGGCCTGATCCAGACGTTCGAACGGACCGGCGGATGCGCGCCGTGCTGCGCATCGGGGCCGTGCTCGCGCTCCTCGCCGGGGCGCTGCTGCTCGTGGCGGATCCCGCCGACGCCCATGTGACGACCGTCGCCTACGCCGACCTCACGGCCGCCGGCAGCACCGACGTGCGGGTCGTGTTCGACCTGCAGTACGAGCTGCTCAGCGCCTCCGCCGCGAAGGCGCAGAACGACCCTGGCCTGTTCGCGCAGGCGATCGGGCACCCGCAGACAGGCGCGGAGAACAGGGTGCTCGCGGATCACGCCGCGGCGATCCTGGCGTACACCACCGCGCGATTCACGGTGCGCGTCGACGGCGGCCCGGCATGCCGTCCCCGCGCCGACGGTGCTGCCGAGTTCCACGAGCGGGACGCCACCGACTACGCGCGGTTCGCGGTCCGTTACGTGTGCGGATCCGCGCACGGGCGCGGGCTGCTGGTGCGCAGCGCGCTGTTCCCCGACGCCGAGGGCATGGTGAAGGACACCAAGACGATCGTGACCTACGCCCTCGACGGGCGCAGCGGCAGCGCCGCGCTCGACGCCGCCCATCCGCAGTTCTCCACCGCGCAGCCGTGGACGGAACGGTTCGCCGAGTTCTTCCGGCTCGGGGCGGAGCACCTGCTCACCGGGATCGACCACCTCCTGTTCCTCGTGGCGCTCATCGTCAGCTCGCGCCGGCTCCGCGACGTGGTGCTCGCCGCGACCTGCTTCACGGCCGCGCACTCGGTCACGTTCCTGCTGGCCGCGCTGGGCATCGTGCACGCGCCGTCGCGCCTCGTCGAGCCCGCGATCGCCCTGTCGATCGCGGCGGTGGCCGCCTGGTATCTGTGGAGCCTGCGGCGGCGGCCGTCGCACAGGATCGCGGATCCCGCCGTCCCGGAGGCCCGGTCCGGTCCGTCACGCCTCGCGCTGGTCGCGCGTCTCGGCATCGTGTTCTGCTTCGGGCTGGTGCACGGGCTCGGCTTCGCGAGCGCCCTGAACATCCGGGAACCGTGGTCGTGGACGCTGCTCTGGTCGCTGCTGGTGTTCAACGCGGGGATCGAGGCGGTGCAGCTCGCGATCATCGCGATCACCTTCCCGCCGCTCGCCCTGCTGCGCCGTCGTGCTCCTGGCCCGGCCGCGGTGCTGAGCGTCGTCGTCTCCGCGATCGTGCTCGCGCTCGGCCTGCTCTGGTTCGCGATGCGCGTGCTCGGCCTGCCCGGCGCGCCGTGAGCGCCGCGGCCCCGTCCCCGAAGGCGGGCCCCGCGCGCCTCCACCGGGACGAGACAGGGACGACCCGACGCTTGCGTCGGACCGTCCCGTCTCCGCTCTGCGGTCGCGTCAGCCGGCGATGCGCTCGGCGGCCTCGACCACGTTCGTCATGAGCAGCGCGACCGTCATCGGGCCCACGCCGCCCGGGTTCGGCGAGATCCAGCCGGCCACCTCGGCGACGCCCGGCTCGACATCCCCGTGGACCTTGCTCTTGCCGGTCTCCGGATCCGTCTCGCGCGTCACGCCCACGTCGAGCACCGCGGCGCCGGGCTTCACGTCCTCGGCGCGGATGAGGTGCTTGACGCCGGCGCCGGCGACGATCACGTCCGCCTCCCGCAGGTACGGCGACATATCGGGGGTGCCGGTGTGCACCTGGGTGACCGTGGCGTTGATGTCGCGGCGGGTGAGCAGCAGCCCCATGGGGCGGCCGATCGTGACGCCGCGACCGACGACGACCACGTGCTTGCCCTTGAGGTCGTAGTCGTTGCGCAGCAGCAGCTCGATCACGCCGCGCGGCGTGCACGGCAGCGGGGTGCGGATCGGCGCATTGACGTTCAGCACGAGCCGGCCGAGATTGGTCGGGTGCAGGCCGTCGGCGTCCTTGGCGGGGTCGATCCGCTCCAGGATCGCGTCGGTGTCGAGGTGCTTCGGCAGCGGCAGCTGCACGATGTAGCCGTGGCAGGCCGGATCCGCGTTGAGCTCGTCGATCAGCGCCTCGACCTCGGCCTGGGTGGCCTCGGCGGAGAGCTCGCGCTGGATCGAGTTCATCCCGATGGCCTCGGACTGCTTGTGCTTCATGCCCACGTACAGCTGCGAGGCGGGGTCGGCGCCGACCAGCACCGTGGCGATGCCGGGGACGATCCCCTTCTCCTTGAGCGCGGCGACCCGCTCGGCGAGCTCGGCCTTGATCTCGGCCGCGGCGGCCTTGCCGTCAAGAATCTTCGCGGTCATGTCCCGCTCCTTTCATGCCCGCGCCTCGGGATCCGCGAGAAACCAGTTCGAGCGCGAGACCTCACGACACACGTGGTGTCTCGCGCAGGATCTGGTTTCTCGCGAGTCGCGGAGCCGCGGATCCGGGTCCGGTCGGGCTTACTGCTGCAGGTCCGGGTAGAGCGGGAAGGCGGTCGCGAGCGCGTCGACGCGCGCGCGCAGCGCCTCGACGTCGGCGCCCGGCTGCAGCGCGAGCGCGATCACGTCGGCGACCTCGGTGAACTCGGCGTCGCCGAAGCCGCGGGTCGCGAGCGCCGGGGTGCCGATGCGCAGCCCCGAGGTGACCATCGGCGGACGCGGGTCGTTCGGGACGGCGTTGCGGTTCACCGTGATGTGGATGTCGTGCAGGAGGTCCTCGGCCTGCTTGCCGTCGATCTCGGCGTCGCGCAGGTCGACGAGCACGAGGTGCACGTCGGTGCCGCCGGAGCGGACCGCGATGCCCGCGTCCTTGACGTCCTGCTGTGAGAGGCGGTCGGCGATGAGGGCGGCGCCGCGCAGCACGCGCTCCTGGCGCTCCTTGAACTCCGGGGTGCCGGCGATCTTGAACGCGGTCGCCTTGGCCGCGATCACGTGCATGAGCGGGCCGCCCTGCTGGCCCGGGAACACGGCCGTGTTGATCTTCTTCGCGATGTCGGCGTCGTTCGTGAGGATGAAGCCCGAGCGCGGACCGCCGATGGTCTTGTGCACGGTCGAGGAGACGACGTGCGCGTGCGGCACCGGGTTCGGGTGCAGGCCCGCGGCGACGAGGCCGGCGAAGTGTGCCATGTCGACCCAGAGCAGGGCGCCCACCTCGTCGGCGATCTCGCGGAACGCGGCGAAGTCGAGCGTGCGCGGGTACGCCGACCAGCCCGCGATGATCACCTTCGGCTTGTGCTCGATGGCCAGGCGGCGCACCTCGTCCATGTCGATGGTCGAGGTCTCCGGGTCCACGCCGTACGCGACGATGTCGTAGAGCCGGCCGGAGAAGTTGATCTTCATGCCGTGCGTGAGGTGGCCGCCCTGGTCGAGCGACAGGCCGAGCAGCGTGTCGCCGGGGCGGGCGATCGCGTGCAGCACGGCGGCGTTCGCGGTCGCGCCGGAGTGCGGCTGGACGTTCGCGAACTCGGCGCCGAACAGCTCCTTGGCGCGGGCGATCGCGAGCTCCTCGGCGACGTCGACCTCCTCGCAGCCGCCGTAGTAGCGGCGGCCGGGGTAGCCCTCGGCGTACTTGTTGGTCAGCACGGATCCCTGCGACTGCAGCACCGAGACGGGGACGAAGTTCTCCGAGGCGATCATCTCGAGGAAGGTCTGCTGACGCTTCAGCTCGCGGTCGAGGACCTGGGCGATCTCGGGATCGACCTCGGCGAGAGGCGCGTTGAAGAAACGGTCGGTCATGAGCGTGCTCCTTTGACGGTTACGAAAAGACGGGATGGCTCATCGGCCCAGGCGCGCGGTCGAATCCGTAACGGTCGCTCCCCGGTGGTGCCCCACCCAGACGCCAGTCGCGACAGCCACGAGCCTACCCGATCGCGACGGGATCCCGAGGGCCGTGACGTCGCCGGCGCCGGTGCCCCGGCAGGCGAGCGCACACGGTAGGTTTTGTTCATGGTCCTGCGTGAAGCGCCGTCGCTCATCCCGTTCCCCGCGTCCGCGCGGGCAGGAGAAGGATCGCTGGCGCTCGCCTCGGTCCGCGTGAGCGGGGCGGCCGACGCCGCCGCGCTGCTCCGGGACGACCTCGAGGCGCGGCTCGGCGACGGGGCGCTGGACCCTGCCGGGACGACCGAGATCGTCCTCTCGATCGAGCCCGCGACCGGGTCGCCGGAGGGCTACGCGCTGGACGCCGCGGACCGGCGGATCCTGATCGTCGGGCACGACGCGGCCGGCCTCTTCTACGGCACCCGCACCCTGCTGCAGCTGATCCGTCGCGACGCCGCGGGCTGGAGCGTCCCCGTGATCCGCATCGACGACGCGCCGCGGTTCGCCTACCGCGGGGTCATGCTCGACGTGGCGCGGCACTTCTTCGGCGTCGACGACGTGCGGCGGTACATCGACCGCGCCGCCGACCTGAAGCTCAACCACCTGCACCTGCACCTCAGCGACGACCAGGGCTGGCGGATCCAGATCGACGCCTGGCCGCTGCTCGCCGAGCGCGGCGGTGCCGGCGATGCCGGCGGCGGATCCGGCGGCTTCTTCACCAAGGACGACTACCGCGAGATCGTCGCCCACGCCGCGCTCCGGCACATGACCGTCGTGCCCGAGATCGATCTGCCCGGGCACACCCACGCCGTCGGCATCGGCTATCCGGAGCTCGTGGAGCAGCCCGTGATCACCGCGGCGACGGTGGCCGAGGCGGAGCTGCTGGGCCAGCCGCTGCCCGTGCACGGCGTGCCCTACGCCGGCTGGTCCGTCGGCCACTCGTCCGTCCGCATCCACGACGAACGCACCTACGACCTCATCCGTGACGTGCTCACCGAGATCGCCGACCTCACGCCGGGTCCCTTTCTGCACATCGGCGGAGACGAGTGCCTCGGCACCACCCCGGCGGACTTCGCGCTGTTCCTGCAGCGGGTCAGCCGGATCGCCGCCGGCACCGGCAAGACGCCCGTCGCCTGGCACGAGGCCGGAGCGGTCGCCGACCTCGCCGAGGGGATGATCGGGCAGTACTGGGCGTGCGCGGCGCCGGGGAGCGTGCACGGCGCGCACGCGGCGCACTTCGTCGAACGCGGCGGCGCGCTCATCCTCTCCCCCTCGGATCGCGTCTATCTCGACATGAAGCCACGCGGGGACTTCCCGCTCGGCCTCACCTGGGCCGGGATCGTGCCGCTGCGCACGGCCTACGACTGGGAGCCGACCGCAGTCGTCCCCGGCATCCCTGAGAGCGGGATCCTCGGGGTCGAGGCCCCGCTGTGGACCGAGACGGTCTCGACCCTCAGGGAGGCGGACAGCCTGGTCCACCCGCGGCTCTCGGCGGCCGCGGAGATCGCCTGGTCGCCCCGGCACGGCCCAGAGCGCACCTGGGAGTCGTTCCACGCCAGGGTCGCGGCGCTCCTGGACGGGTGGCAGGCTTCCGGTATCGCCGTCGATCGCGCGGCGCTGGACGACGAGCCGGCCGTCCCCGCCGCGGGCACGACCGGCACCGGCACAGCGACGACCGGCACCGGGACCGGCATCGGGACCGGGACCAAGGGCATCGAGGAGTACGCATGAGCAACCCCGAGACCTCGGAGCAGAGGACGATCGTCATCCACTCCGCGCGGATCGTCTCCGCCGGATCTGCCACCGAGGACGGCTGGATCCGCTTCGAGGACGGAGTGGTCGCGGGCCGCGGCACAGGAGCCTCCTGGGCACCGGCCGACCTCGTCGTCGACGCGACCGAGGCCGCGGGACCAGGAGCGACCCTCACCCCCGGCTTCATCGACATCCACGGGCACGGCGGGGCCGGCGCCGCCTTCGATGACGGCGCCGACGCCATCCGCACGGCACGCGACATGCACCGCTCGCACGGCACCACCCGCGCCGTGGTGTCGCTGATCACCGCGCCGCTCGATCGGCTCGCCGGGCGCGTGTCCGCGGTCGCCGACCTGATGCGGACGGACCGCGACCTGCTCGGATCGCATCTCGAGGGTCCCTTCCTCGACGTGGGCCACAAGGGCGCCCACGACCCCGAGCTGCTGCGCGCCCCGGCGGCGCACGACGTGCGCCGGCTGCTCGAGGCCGGCCGCGGCACCGTGCGGCAGGTGACGCTCGCCCCCGAACTGGACGGCGGACTCGACGCGATCCGGATCGTCGTCGAGGCGGGGGCGGCGGCCGCCGTCGGTCACACCGACGCCGACGACGACACCCTGCGCGCGGCGTTCGACGCCGGGGCGACGATCCTCACGCACGCCTTCAACGCGATGCGCCCGGTGCACCACCGCGAGCCAGGACCCGTGCTCACAGCCGCGCACGACGAGCGCGTGACCCTCGAGGCCATCACCGACAACATCCACCTGCATCCGCATGTCATCAAGCTCTTGTTCGACGAGGCGCCGGGGCGCGTGGCGCTGATCACCGATGCGATGGCGGCGGCGGGATCGGCCGACGGCGACTATCTGCTCGGATCCCTGCACGTCACCGTCGCGAACGGCATCGCCCGAGTCGACAGCGGGTCGATCGCCGGCTCCACGCTCACGCAGGACGTCGCGCTGCGGAACACCGTCGCGGCGGGCGTGCCCCTCGCGCACGCGGTCGAGGCGCTCACCCGCACGCCGGCGCGGGCGATCGGCGTGGCGGAGCGGCTCGGAGCGCTCGAGGCCGGATTCCTGGCCGACGCGGTGCTGCTGACCGCCGACCTCCGCGTGGTCCGGGTGTGGACGGGCGCCCCCCTCGACTCCTGATCCGCGGCCGCGGACAGTGCCGGTCCGGGACGGGCGGGAGCCGCCGTTCCCCATGACGGCGGCCCCGCACTTTCCCCTGTGCCTCCGGTTTCAGAGAAGGCCGGCCCGATACTCCTCCCCCGAGGTGCCGGGCCGACCTGGCCGGCGGATCCCCATCCGCCGGAGCCCTCGCTCGCCGCCCCCCGGTGGCTGCGCGGACTGTCTCTGCTGGATGAGATGGCGGATCGGCCGATCCATTACGCGGGTTCCCGGATCTTCTTCCGAAATTACGAGACCGGGTCTCGAAACCCGTGACACCCGGCTCCACATCGGGCGGAGTCCGGCCGAGTCGCCTCGATTTCGTTCGCACCCTGGCGGATCCCCCGCAGAAGGGTGAAGAATGGAGAATCCGCGTGATCAGATTCCGGAACCCGCGTCTCCTCCGGTGAGACCGCTTCCGCACGAGAACCGACAGATGACAGACCACCTCGATTCCCTTCCGAACGACGCCGACGAGGCACCGGTGCGCAGCGACGCCGACCTCGTGCTGCGATCGCGTTCGGGCGACGCCGATGCGTTCGCCGAGCTGTGGCGTCGGCACTACGCGGCGGGCATCTCCGTGGCCCGGTCGATCACCAGCACCTTCGATGCCGACGACCTCGTGCAGGAGGCGTTCGCCCGCATCTACCAGGCCATCCAGAAGGGCGGCGGGCCGACCGGATCGTTCCGCGCCTACCTGTTCACCAGCATCCGCAACACCGCAGCGGGGTGGGGTCGTGCGCGCCGCGAGGCGCCCGCGGACGAGCTCGACGCACTCGCCGATCCGTCATCCACCGAAGAGGCCGCCAACGACGCGCTCGATCAGAGCCTGTCCGCCCAGGCCTTCCGCAGCCTTCCCGCCCGCTGGCAGGAGGTGCTGTGGTACTCCGAGATCGAGCAGCTGAAGCCCGCGGAGATCGCACCGCTGCTCGGCATGACCGCGGGAGCGACGTCGCAGCTCGCGTTCCGCGCGAGGGAGGGCCTGCGCGAGGCGTGGATCCAGGCCCATCTGCGTACCGCGGAGCCCGGCTCGATCTGCGAATGGACCATCGAGCGGCTCGGCGCGTACGCGCGGGGCAATCTCGGCACCCGTGACCGCAGCAAGCTGGAAGATCATCTGGGCGAGTGCGCGCGCTGCCTCATCGTCGCGGCAGAGGCCAAGGAGGTCTCGCACCGGCTCGCCCTGGTGCTGCTGCCGCTCGTGATCGGCGTCGGCGGATCCAGCGCCTATCTCTCGATGCTGCGCAGCGGAGCCACCCCCGTCGTGGCCCTCGCCGCGATGCCCTCCGGCGTGGTGCAGGGCGCGGTCGTGGCCGGATCCGGAGCTGCCGGAGCAGGTGCGGCCGGATCCGCGGCCGGATCGGGCGCTGCGGGATCCGGAGGGCCCGGCTCCGGAGGCATCGTGGCCGGTTTCGGCGCCCTGGTCGGCGCAGGATCCCTCGCCCTCGTGGTCGCGGGCGCGATCGTCGCCGCCGCGGTCGTCCCCGGCCTGACCGCCGACCCCGCCTCGACGTCCGCACCCTCGGCCTCCGACAAGGGCGACTCCAGCATCGTGGCGCAGGTCACCCCGCCGGCGAACACGCCGGCCCCGCAGCCTGCCGCGCCGCCCGCTCCCGACCCGGCGCCGTCGCCACACCAGGACGCGCCACCCAAGCCCCCCGTGAGCGCCCCGCCCGTCCAGGCCGCTCCGCCGCGCATCCCGGCCGGCGACGTCGCGGCGGCTCCGACCGAGACGTCGAAGCCGACGCCGCCCCCCGTGGACCCCGGCACGGGCACCACCGACCCCGGCACGGGCACCACCGACCCCGGGACGGGAACGACCGACCCCGGGACGGGCACGACTGACCCCGGGACGGGCACCACCGACCCCGGCACGCCTGCGCTGCCCACGACGCCCCCGGTGATCGCGGGCGTCGGCTGCGCGCTGGATCTGACCGGGCTTCCGGTGACCATGACGGTGACCATTCCCGTCGAAGGGGTCGCCGACACCGACGTGCAGGCGACGATCGGGACCGCCGCTCAGCCCGCGGAGACCATCACCCTGAACTCCTCGGGCACCGGCTCGTTCGCTCTGCACCTGCCGCAGAGCCAGGTCAACCCCAGCACCACCGTCACGGTCGCCTACGTCCTCGACGGTCAGACCGGCGCCCCCGCCACGGTGACGCTGCCGCCGTGGCATGTGTGCGTCCTGGAGACCGTCGGCGTCACCCCGGCGGACGGCGGCACCACGACGACGCCTGCCACGACGCCTGCCACAGCCCCGACCACGACGCCGACGACCACGACGCCGACAACCACGACGCCGACGACCACGACGCCGACGGAGACCACGACGACGACGACGCCGGCGGACACCACCACGCCTGCGACCGCCGATCCGACGACGACCGCGCCTGCCGCACCCGTCCAGGCCCCCGCCGCTTCCGACGCGACCTCATCGACAGCCGCGCCGACGGACGGCGTGTCCGCCCCCGGAGCCCCGGACCCCGCGACCACGGCTGCGGGAATCACTGCTGCCGCGACCACGGCGCCGGCGACCACGGCTCCGGCCGAGCCGGCGCCCTCCCTCCCCGCCGTCCCCGCCACGCCCGGCGCGTAGAATTGCAGGCATGTCCGCCGACACGCCTGCCACCGAGACCCCCGGGGTCCTCCCGCGCGCGACCCCGCTCGACATCGTGCGCGTGGTGGTCCTGATCGTGGCGCTCGCGTCGCTCGCACTGTGGGGCCTCGTGGCCTGGACGCTGCCATGGAACCTCGTCGCGGCGATCGGCGCGCCGGTGCTCACGCTGCTGCTGTGGGCGCTGTTCCTGTCGCCGCGCCCGGTGCTCGTCGTGCATCCGTTCCTCCGCGCCGCGGTCGAGCTCGTCGTCTACGCCGGCGTCACGGTCGCGTGGTGGACGATGGGACAGGCCTGGGTGGGACTCGGATTCGCCGTCGTCGCGATCGCCTCCGGCCTCCTCGCCGGCCGCCGCGCCCTGCCCTGAGGCCGGGTCGATGCCGGACACCTCCGTCGTCGACCGGTTGCGCACCGCTCTCGGCGACCGCGTCGACACCGCGCCCGCCGCGCTCGAGGCGGCGCGCGCGGATCGGTCCGGCCACGCGTCCCCCGGCGCCCCGCTCGCCGTCGTCCATGCGGAGTCGACGACCGACGTGCAGGAGACCCTGCGCATCGCCCATGCCACCCGCACCCCCGTCGTGATCCGCGGGGCCGGCACCGGTCTCGCCGGTGCGGCGAACGCGGGGCCGGGCGAGATCGTGCTGTCGACCGTTCGGATGCGGCAGGTGCGGGAGATCCGCCCCGAGGACCTGCTGGCCGTCGTGGAGCCGGGAGTCCTGAACGGCGAGCTCGACGAGCTGCTCGCCGAGCACGGCCTGTGGTGGCCGCCGGACCCGGCCAGCAAGGACATCTCCACGGTCGGCGGCAACATCGCCACCGGCGCCGGCGGCCTGCTCTGCGCGAAGTACGGCGTGGTCCGGGACGCGGTGCTCGGCGTGGACCTCGTGCTCGCCGACGGGCGGCTGCTGCACCTCGGCCATCGCAGCGTGAAGGGGGTCACCGGACTCGACCTCACCTCGCTCGTGATCGGCTCCGAGGGCCGGCTCGGCGTCGTCGTGGCCGCGACGCTGAAGCTGCGTCGCGTCGTGCCCGGCACGCCGCGCACGATCGTCGCGACGTTCCCGGATGTGCGCTCGGCAGCACGCGGATCCGCCGCCGTCACGGCCGACGGCGCGCAGCCGTCGATCATGGAGCTGATGGACGCACGCTCGCTCGCCGCGGTGCACGCGCTGCTGCGGCTCGACCCGCCCGCCCCCGGCCTCGCCCAGCTGACGATCCAGACCGATGGCCCCGCGGCCTCCGCGGAGGCGGCGCAGATCGCCACCGTGCTGCGCGCCGCCGGAGGCGCCGTGACGGTCACCGACGATGCCGCGGAGGGCGAGCGCCTGCTGCGCATCCGCCGTTCGATGCACGCCGCGATGGCCTCGCTCGGCACGACCCTCATCGAGGACGTCTCGGTCCCCCGCAGCGCCCTGCCCGCCATGTTCGACGAGATCGCGCGGATCGAGCACGACTACGGCATCGTGATCCCCACGGTCGCGCACGCCGGGGACGGCAACCTGCATCCGAATTTCATCACCGACGAGCCGGAGATCCCTGAGACCATCTGGCGCGCGGCCGACGACCTGTTCCGCGCGGCGATCCGGCTCGGCGGCACGCTGACCGGCGAGCACGGGATCGGCGTGCTGAAGAGCCGCTGGCTCGCCGAGGAGCTCGGCCAGGACCAGTGGGACCTGCAGCAGCAGATCGTGCGCGTCTTCGACCCCGCCGGGATCCTGAATCCTGGAAAGGTCTTCGCACCCCGACCGGAAGGATCCGATGCCTGACATCCACGTCTCGGCCGCCGTCATCACGGACCGCGCAGGACGCGTGCTCGTGGTGCGCAAGCAGGGCACCGAGCGCTTCATGCAGCCCGGCGGCAAGCCGGAGCCCGGCGAGACCGCCGCGCAGACGCTCGCCCGCGAGCTGTACGAGGAGCTCGGCCTGCAGGTCGAGGAGGAGGATCTGCGCCCGCTCGGCGTGTTCGTCTCCGCCGCGGCGAACGAGCCGGGTCACCGGGTGGTGGCCACAGCGTTCGCGATGACGGCGGAGCCCGGCGACGTGCAGGTGCAGGCCGAGCTCGCCGAGCTGCGCTGGATCTCCCCGGGCGACGCGGCAGCGCTCCCGCTCGCGCCGCTCAGCGAGGAGCACCTGCTCCCGATCGCCTGGCCCGCCTGAGCGGTCAGATGCCCTGCCAGGCCGGCTTGTTCTCGAACGTGTAGCGGTAGTAGTCCGCGAGCCGGAGCTTCGACGCCGCCGCCTCGTCCACGACCACCGTGGCGTGCGGGTGCAGCTGGATCGCTGAGCCGGGCACGAACGCGGTGAGCGGCCCCTCCACCGCGGCCGCGACCGCGTCCGCCTTGCCCTCGCCGTACGCGAGCAGCACGAGGTGCCGCGCCTCCAGGATCGTGCCGAGCCCCTGGGTGATGCAGTGCATCGGCACCTGGTCGATCGAGTCGAAGAAGCGCGCGTTGTCCTCGCGGGTCTGCGCCGTCAGGGTCTTCACCCTGGTGCGCGACGCGAACGAGGATCCCGGCTCGTTGAAGCCGATGTGCCCGTCGGTGCCGATCCCCAGGATCTGCAGGTCGACGCCGCCTGCGGCGCGGATCTTCGCGTCGTATTCGGCGCCCGCGTGCTCGATCCCGTCCTCAGCGCCGTCCGGCACGTGCACCAGGGCCGGGTTCAGGCCGAGGGGCTCGACGACCTCGCGCGTGATCACGGAGCGATAGCTCTCCGGATGCGCAGGATCGATGCCCACGTACTCGTCCAGCGCGAATCCGCGCACGTGCGAGAGGTCGGCCCCGGCGAGCCGGTTCCGCAGCGCCGCGTAGACGGGCAGCGGCGTGGATCCGGTCGCCAGGCCCAGCACCGCGTCCGAGCGGCGGGCGATCAGCCGGGCGATCTCCTCCGCGACCAGCTCGCCCGCGGCGGCGGCGCTCTCGACGATGACGACTTCAGCCATGGATTGCTCCCTCGTGCGCGTTCATCCGGGCCGCGCCGACGAGCGCGGCGCCCAGCGCTGCCGCCGGAGACCCGGCGGGCAGCAGTTCGATCCTCTCATCGAGGCGCAGGGACCCGATGAACGCGGATCCCTCCCCCTCGAGACGCAGCCGTCGCACGAGGTCGCCGAGCAGCCGGTCGCCGAGCGCCGTCACGCCGCCGCCGATCACGACCGTCTCCACGTCGGCGCTCAGCACGAGGCAGCGCACGGCCGACGCCGCGCCGTAGGCGATCCCCGCACGCAGCTCGGCGGCGAGCGGATCGCCCGCCTCGGCGAGGTCGAAGATGTCGAGGATCGGCAGCGCGCCACCGCGCCCCCAAGCCCTCGCGACCGCGCCGCCGCCGCAGAACGTCTCGATGCAGCCGCGCTGCCTGCACCCGCAGACGCGGCCGCCGGGATCCACCGACAGATGCCCGATCTCGCCGGCCGTGCCCCGGGCGCCGCGCCACAGCCGTCCGTCGATCACGATGCCCGCGGCCACGCCGGTGCCGAGGTTGAGATAGGCCATCGAGTGCGCGTCGCCGCGCAGCGATCCCGCACCGAGCGCCGCGGCCTTCACGTCGTTCTCGACCGCCACCGGGACGAGCAGCCGTGTCCGCACCGCGGACGCGAGGTCGAGGTCGGCGACTCCGAGGTTGACCGCGTGCAGGACACGCCCGCCCTCCGCGTCGACGAGTCCGGGGATCCCGATTCCGACCGAGACCACATCTGCGGTCGCGAAACCGCCCTCCGCGGCGAGGGCGTCGATCGCGTCGTGCACGGCCGTCACCACGGCGTGGTCGCCCCAGCCGGTGGGGATCCTGGTGCGCGCGACGATCTCGTCGTCCGGTCCGAGTGCGAGGGCGTCGATCTTGGTGCCGCCCACATCCAGGCCGACCCGCATCGCGCTCACGAGACGCCCAGCTGGCTGGACAGCACCATGACCGCGGCCCCGCGGAGCACGATGTCCTTCTGCGCGGTGAGCCGGATCACGACATCGTCGTAGACGCCCTCCAGGGTGCGCTCGGCGAGGGTGCGGGTCGCCGCCTCGATGAGCGTGCCGTCGAGGAGATCCGCGGGCCCCGACAGCACGATCTCGGAGAGGTCGAGCGCGGCCACGATCGGTGCGATCCCGATGCCGAGGCGGACGCCGGCATCGTGCAGCACCGCCTCCCTCTCCTCCGGGGCCGCGTCGGCGATGCGGGCGCGCAGGGTCGACGCGCTCAGCCACGCCTCCAGGCAGCCGTCCCTGCCGCACGCGCAGCGCGGGCCGCCGTCGGTGCCGACCACGACATGCCCGATCTCGCCCGCAGCGAACCTGCTGCCGACGAGCGGCTGACTGTCCGAGATGAGCCCGGCCCCCACTCCGCGACCGACCTTGACGAGCAGCATGTCGGCTCTCGCCTGGCCGAACGTGTACTCGGCGAGCACGGCGGCATTGGCGTCGTTGCGCACCAGCACGGGCAGGTCGAGGGCGGCGCTGAGCAGCCGCTCGAGCGGGAAGTCGGTCCAGTCCAGGTTCGGCGAGCTGAGCACCAGTCCGTCGGACCGCACGATGCCGGGCGCACCGACCCCGACGCCGAGCACGGGCGCCGTGGACAGCGACAGCAGCTCGTCCGCGAGCGCGCGCACCGCCTCGTAGGCGGCCGTCCCGCCGCTCGGGCGCGGCACCTCGCGACGCTCCAGGACCTCGCCGTCCAGGCTCAGCAGGGCCCCTTCGAACGCACCGGGGCCGGACAGGTCGATTCCGACGATGCGATGCCCGTCGCGGTCGATGTCGATGAGGATCGGCGGCTTGCCGGGACCGGTCGTCTCGCGGATCCCCTTCTCCACGACGATGCCGTCGGCGATGAACTCGCCGACGAGGTCGGAGATCGTCACCCGGGTGAGGCCGGTCTCCCGGGAGAGGTCTGCGCGGCTCATCGCCCCGTTGTGGAAGAGCGTCTGCAGCACCAGCGCCCTGTTGTGGCCTCTCGCGTGCTCGGGCAGCACCTTCACCCGCGTGCGCAGATGCCGCGCCGGACCGAATCGGTGCGGGCTGGAGCCGCCGTGGTCCGCGTTCATCCTGCGACGCTGCTCATCCATGAGAACATGTTTGTTAGTAGACCTTACGAACAGGGGAAACGCAAGCCGTCGCGCGGGACGCGCCGGTCGGGTGATGCAAACGTTACCGGACGGCAACGCTCCGCGCACCGCCGGGATCCCGCACCCGGATCCCGCGGTTCCCAGGCCCTCTCTCCCGCGCTCGGAGCGCGCTGCCAGGCCGCTCTGCTTGGATGTGATCCCGCTCCCGAACGCCAGGAGGACCGCCATGATCCGCCGCCCGCTCGCCGTCGGCGCCACCGCTCTCGCCGCGCTGACGCTCTCCACGCTGACCCTCTCCGGCTGCGCCACCGGCGCGCTCCCGCCCGGCGCCGCCTCCTCGCCCGCCCCCGCCACCTCGGCCGGCGCCGACACGCAGACCACGTCCGACGCCTGCGCCGCGATGACCGGCGTGCTGACCGAGGTGGGCGAGGACGTCGCCTCGATCGATCCCGCCGCGGCGGCCAAGGATCCCGCCGGCACGCGCAAGCGCTTCCAGGCCGACGTCGACCGGATCGGCGCCGCCGTCGACGAGCTCGGCAACGGACGGATCCGCACCGCCGCGCAGCAGGTGCAGGCGGTCTACGCGAAGTACGCGGATGTCCTCACGAAAGCGGTGCAGGACGGCGATCCGGCCGCGGCCGCCCAGCTGCTGCAGGCGCCGAAGGACATCGGCGACGCCACACGGTCGTTCGACGACCTGTGCGCGGCCTCCTGAGCATCTCCTCCGGAGAGGACGGACTTTCGCGGCGCCCGCCAGGCAGATGTGCTTCCGTTGCCGTTCTGTGATATGGCATCCCGTATCCTGAGGGGTACTTGATATCTCAGAGGGCAGGGGGGTGTGGACGTGACGGATCTGGCAACGGCAGCGGGGGCTTCGACCGAGGAGTCTCCGATCGTCGACGGCACGGACGGGTTCGCGGACATGACCGCCGCGGGCGGCATGGACGGCGCCACGACGCCGATCGACGCCGGCGATGACGGATCAGGGGATCGTCCCGTGGAGTGGGCGCCCACCGCAGACGCGCCGAAGAAGAAGCGCCACGTCGGCCGCTGGGTCGGGATCGGACTCGCCGCGATCGCGCTGGGTCTCGGCGCGGCATCGACCATCCTGATCGCCCCGGGCACCGCCATCGCCGGCGTGCCGGTCGGCGGGATGACGGTGGGCGCGGCCGCGGAGGCGGTGAACAGCCACGTGTCCGGCATGCAGATCACGCTCACCGGACAGGGTTCCGGCAACCATGTCACGGGCTCGGATCTCGGCGCGCACATCGACGCCACCAAGCTCGCAGAACAGGCGTTCGCGAAGCATCCGATGTGGAACATCACGTCGTGGATGTCCGCGCCGATCAGCGGCACGATCACGCTCGATGCCCGCGCGGCCGAGCACGCGCTGCGCGCGCAGGTGCCGTCCGTCTACCAGGACGCGACCGACGCCACCGTGTCGTTCGACGCGGCCGCCGGCAAGTACGTCACGACACCGGGCAAGAGCGGCTCCGGCATCAGCCTGGCCGCCCTCACCGACGCGATCTCGACCGCCGCGGACAAGGGCGACGGCAGCATGTCGTTCCCGGCGTCGGCGACGCCGGTCGCCCCCGGGATCACCGACAAGACCGCGACCGACACCGCCGCGCGACTGAACACGATGCTCTCCACGATCGGCTTCTACGTGGGCAAGGAGCGCACCGTGCCGGTCGATCCGGCCACCGCGGCGAGCTGGATCAGGGTGACCCCCGACGACGGGTCCCTGTCGATCCAGGCCGACCAGGCCGCAATCCAGAAGGCCGTGGACGGCCTCGCCGCGAAGGTGAACCGCGCCCCGGTCAACGCGACCACCGTGGTGAACTCGTCCGGCGAGGTCCTGCAGAACCTCACCCCCGGCGTGAACGGCCGCCAGCTCGGCGACGTGTCCGGGGCCGCCGCAGGGTTCGCCTCCCAGCTGCAGGGCGGGGACGGCACGTTCGCGCTGCCGGTCAAGGACACGCCGTTCAGCTCCACCGCGCTGCTGCGCAAGATCGACGTGAACCTCAGCACGGAGACCTTGACGGTGACCGAGAACGGCAACGTCGTCGACTCCTGGCTGGTCTCCTCCGGGCGCGAGGGCTTCGCCACGCACACCGGCTCGTTCACCGTGAACTGGAAGCTCGACACCCAGAACATGGGCAACACCGACCTCACGAAGGCGCCGTTCTACTACCAGCCGGACGTGAAGTGGGTCATGTACTTCAACGGCGATGAGGCCCTGCACGGCGTGTACTGGCACGACAACTGGGGCACCCCGATGAGCCACGGCTGCGTCGGCATGCCCGAGTACCGCGCCGAGTGGCTGTTCGACTGGAGCCCGCAGGGCATCGAGGTCAACGTCCACTACTGAGCGGATCCGGGTCCGTTGCACGAAGAAACCCCGCCGCGTGACGCAGCGGGGTTTCTTGTGTCCTCAGCGGATCAGTTCAGACCGTCGATGACCGCGTTCAGGGTCGCGGATGGGCGCATGACCTTCGCCACGAGCGCGCCGTCGGGACGGTAGTAGCCGCCGATCTCTGCGTGCTTGCCCTGCACCGCGTTCAGCTCCGAGACGATGCGCTGCTCGTCCGCGGCGAGCGCAGCCGCGACCGGCGCGAACGCTGCGGCGAGGTCGGCGTCCTCGGTCTGCTGCGCCAGCTCCTGCGCCCAGTACATCGCGAGGTAGAAGTGGCTGCCGCGGTTGTCGATCGTGCCCAGCGCACGTCCCGGCGAGCGGTCCTCCTCGAGGAAGGTGCCGGTGGCGGCGTCGAGAGTCTTGGCGAGGATCGCCGCCTTCGCGTTGCCCGTGCGGTCCGCGTAGTGCTCGAACGAGGCCGCCAGGGCGAAGAACTCGCCCAGCGAGTCCCAGCGCAGGTAGTTCTCCTCGACGAGCTGCTGCACGTGCTTCGGGGCGGATCCGCCCGCGCCGGTCTCGAACAGGCCTCCGCCGGCGAGCAGCGGGACGATCGAGAGCATCTTGGCGCTCGTGCCCACCTCGAGGATCGGGAACAGGTCGGTGAGGTAGTCGCGCAGCACGTTGCCCGTGACCGAGATCGTGTCCTGACCCTTGCGCATGCGCTCCAGCGAGTAGCGCGTCGCGTCCTCGGGGGTGAGGATCTCGATCGTGAGGCCGTCGGTGTCGTGGTCCTTCAGGTACTCGGTCACCTTGGCGATCAGCGCCGCGTCGTGCGAACGCGACGGGTTGAGCCAGAACACGGCGGGGACGCCGGTCGCGCGGGCTCGGCTCACGGCCAGGCGCACCCAGTCGCGGACCGGGACGTCCTTGGTCTGCGTGGCACGCCAGATGTCGCCGGTGTGCACCTCGTGCTCGAGGACGACCTCGCCGGACGAGGTGACGACCTGCACGCGGCCGTCGGCGGCGATCTCGAAGGTCTTGTCGTGGCTGCCGTACTCCTCGGCGGCCTGCGCCATCAGGCCGACGTTCGAGACGCTGCCGATCGTGGCCGGGTCGAGCGGGCCGTGCGCGATGACGTCCTCGATCGCCGCCTCGTAGACACCCGCGTACGACGAGTCGGGGATGACCGCCAGGGTGTCGTCCTCGCCGCCGTCCTTGCCCCACAGCTTGCCGCCGTTGCGGATCAGGGCGGGCATCGACGCGTCGACGATGACGTCGCTCGGCACATGCAGGTTCGTGATGCCCTTGTCCGAGTTCACGTAGCTGAGCCGGGGGCCGTTCTCCATGGCGCGCAGGAACGCCTCGGCGATCTCCTCCCCGCCTTCGACGCCGGAGAGCCCGGAGAGGATGGAGCCGAGCCCGTCGTTCGCGGTGAGACCCGCGGCTGCGAGCTGCTCCCCGTACCGGTCGAACACGTCCGCGAAGTAGGCGCGCACGACGTGGCCGAAGATGATCGGATCCGAGACCTTCATCATCGTGGCCTTGAGGTGCACCGAGTACAGCACGTCCTCGGCCTTCGCCTCGGCGAGGGTCTCGGCGAGGAAGGCGTCGAGGGCGGCGGCGTTCAGGAACGTCGCGTCGACGATCTCGCCGGGCAGCACCTTGAGGTTCTCCTTGAGCACGGTGACCTCGCCGTCGGCGGAGACGTGCTGGATCGTGAGCACGTCGTCGCCCGCCGAGACCCAGCTCTTCTCGTTCGCCTTGAAGTCGTCGTGACCGAGGGTCGCCACGTGGGTCTTGGACCCCTGGGCGAACGCCTTGTTGCGGTGCGGGTGCTTCTTCGCGTAGTTCTTCACCGCGAGCGGCGCGCGCCGGTCGCTGTTGCCCTCGCGCAGCACCGGATTCACCGCGGATCCCTTGATCCGGTCGTAGCGGGCGCGGATGTCCTTCTCCTCGACCGTCGTCGCCTCGTCCGGGTAGTCCGGGACGTCGAACCCCTTCTGCCGCAGTTCGGCGATGGCCGCCTTGAGCTGCGGGATCGAGGCCGAGATGTTCGGCAGCTTGATGATGTTCGCCGCGGGAGTGGTGGCGAGCCCGCCGAGCTCGGCGAGCGCGTCGCCCACCGCCTGGTCGGCGCGCAGGCGCTCGGGGAACGCCGCGAGGATCCGGCCGGCGAGCGAGATGTCGCGGGTCTCGATGTCGACGCCCGCCTGGTGGGCGAAGGCCTGGACGATCGGCAGGAGCGAGGCGGTCGCCAGTGCCGGTGCCTCGTCGGTATAGGTGTAGATGATGGCGTCGTCGGTCACCGGGGTCTCCGTTTCACGCAGGGAGTGGTCTTCACGCAGGATTTGTCTCGATACCAAGATACCTGAGCGGCCGAGCCGCCCGAGGGCCGAAGGGGCACCGCAGCCGAGCGTCCGGTGAACTTCTCCTCACGTTTCCGCTTGGTCCGTCTCAGGAGCCTTCCAGGGTTTAGCCTGGGCTCTATGACGGAACTGCGATTGGTCGAACTGTCCGCGGCGACGATCGTCGCCGTCAACAACCTCTCCCTCAAGCCCGGGCAGGAGCAGTTCCTCGCTCCGGTGTCCTACGGGATCGCCGCGACCGTCATGAATCCGCAGACCACCTGGCAGCGGGTCGTGCTCGACGGCGACGAGGTCGTCGGCTTCGTCAGCGCGAACTTCGATCCCGAGGCTCCCGAGGAGCACTTCCGCTCCGTGCTGTGGCGCATCAACGTGGCGGCCGACGAACAGGGACGCGGCGTGGGACGGTTCGCCGTGGAAAGCCTGCTCGACGAGGCCAGGAAGCGCGGCTTCCACCACCTGACCGTGATCTACGAGGCGGGTGAGGGCGGGCCCGAGGTCTTCTTCGAGCGCGTCGGCTTCTCGCCCGTCGGCGAGACCGAATACGGCGAAGTGATCGCCGAGATCCGCTTCGCCTGACACGCCTGCGCCTCGGCTCGCGTACGCTGATACCAGCGGCGGGACTTCGAATCCCCTCCCCCATCGAAGTCCCGTCGCCTTCTTCGTCCGGACCCCGCATACGCCCCCGTCCGGGCTGCCCGGGTCACCGGTCGTCGCGGCGCCGTGCGGTCCACTCCGCCGTGGCGTCCCGCAGCACCTCCGCACCGCGGCCGAGCAGCGACTGCGCGGCGTCCTGCCAGCTCGGGCGAGGATCGGTCACGGCGCCCGCGACGCGTTCCGCCTCGTTCAGCGCGCTGTCCAGGGCGGCGACCGCGTCGCGGTACGCCGCGAACTCCTCGGGGCTGATCCGCCCGGCGTCCCGAGACGGGCGCGTCAGACTCGCCCGCTCCCGCGCGGCGGAGAGCGCGGCCGTCGCCGGCACGCGCACATCGGTCATCCGCGGGTAGGCGATGAGCAGCGCGGGATCGGTCTCGTAGCGCATCCACCGCGCGATGATCGCCTCGTGGCCGGCCATCAGCCGTTCGAGCGGATCGCCCGGCGTGGAGAGCTCGGCCCGCGCCGCCCGCAGCCGCGCCCGGCGCGACCGCACCAGAGCCGACGTCGCGCGCGCCTCGATCTCCGCGTCCCGCAGCCGCCGCCGTGAGCGGTGGACCTCCGCATCGGTCGCCCGCCCGGCGGCGCGTGCGGCCGTGACGTGCGCGAGGTCCGCTCGCGCCACCCGGAGCGCGGCATGCCGGGTCACGACGTCGGTCTTCGCCTCCGCGAGCTCCTTGCGCGCCGCGTCGACGGCCAGGCGCCGACGCCGGCCGCGGCGCCGCAGCGTCACGGACCCGCCGGCGGCACCCGCGCCGACCACCGCCGGCGCGATCCACCAGAGCTCGACCGCCGAGAACGGATCCACGTCCTCATGCTAACCGTCGCCCGAAGCCCCCGGATCCGGACGAGCGANTCGCGGCTCGGCCGACCGCAGCAGGCAGGCTTCCGCGCGAGCGTCCTACACCAGCGTCTGCTGCCACGCCGCGTGCAGCTGGGCGAACTTGCCCGTGCCCGCGATGAGGACGTCCGGGGCGTCGTCCTCGATGATCCGGCCGTGCTCCATCACCAGCACGCGGTCGGCGATCGCGACCGTCGACAGGCGGTGCGCGATGATGATCGCGGTCCGGTCGGCGAGCAGGGTCTGCAGCGCGTCCTGGATCAGGCGCTCCGAGGGGATGTCCAGGGAGGCGGTCGCCTCATCGAGGATCAGCACCGCGGGATCGGCGAGGAAGGCGCGCGCGAACGAGATCAGCTGGCGCTGCCCGGCCGAGACCCGGCCACCGCGCTTGTTCACGTCGGTGCCGTACCCGTCCGGGAGCCCCTCGATGAATTCGTCGGCGCCCACGGCCCTCGCCGCGGCCCGGATCTCCTCCATCGTCGCGTCGGGCTTGCCGAGCGCGATGTTGTCCGCGACGGTGCCGCTGAACAGGTACGCCTCCTGTGTGACCATCACGATCGCGCGACGGAGGTCCTTCGGGTGCAGATCGCGCAGGTCCACGCCGTCCAGGGTGACCTCGCCCGCGGTCGGGTCGTAGAACCGCGACACCAGCTTCGCGAGCGTGGACTTCCCCGCCCCCGTGGTGCCCACCAGTGCGATCGTCTGTCCGGCGGGGATGTCCAGGGAGAAGTCCGGGAGGATGATCCGCTCGGACGAGTACCCGAACTCGACGTCCTCGAAGCGCACGTGACCCTTCGCGTCCCACAGATCGACGGGTCTGACCGGGTCGGGCACCGTGGGCACCTCCTCGAGGACGCCCGACACCTTCTCCAGCGCTGCCGTCGCGGACTGGTAGGAGTTCAGGAACATCGCGATCTCCTGCATCGGCGCGAAGAAGTTGCGCACGTACAGCACCGCCGCCAGCAGGATGCCGACCTGGATCTGCCCGTCGGCCATCCGCACGCCGCCCCACACCACGACGACGCCGAGCGTGAGCGCGGCGACCGCCATGAGCCCGGGCTCGAACGTCCCGAACAGCAGCATCGAGCGGCGGTTCACGTCGCGGTACTCGCCCGCGACCTGCTGGAAGGACACGTCGTTGCGCGGCTCCTTGCGGAACGCCTTCACGGCGCGGATGCCGGTCATCGTCTCCACGAACTGCACGATCACCTTGGCGCTGATCACCCGGGACTCGCGGTAGACGCGCTGCGAGCGCGCGTAGAACCAGCGCATCAGGTACGCCAGCGGGATCCCGGCGAGCACGAGCACGACACCCGACTCCCAATCGACGAGCACGAGCGCGATGAACGTGAACAGTCCGTAGAGCAGGCCCGACACGAGCTGGTTCAGGCCGCCGTCCAGGAGCTCCCTGATCGAGTCGAGGTCGCTGGTCTGGCGCGAGATGATCCGGCCGGACGTGTAGCTCTCGTGGAACTCCAGGCTCAGCCGCTGGGTGTGCAGGAACATGCGCTTGCGCAGGTCGATCAGCACGGCCTGGGTGATGCGCGCGGTGAGCACCGCGTAGCAGCCGATGAGCGCGGATCCGAGGATCCCCACCACGAGGTACACGAGTCCCACGCCCACGGTCGGCATCCAGTCGGCGCGCTTCAGCACCGCCGGCAGCGCGGTGTTCAGGCCGTACGCGACGAGCGCGGGGCCCGCGACCTGGGCGGCCGTCGAGATCACCAGCACGAGCGCGGTGAGCGTGATCTGCACCCTGAGCGGGGCGACCAGGGATCCGAACAGCTTCAGGGAGCGGCGGCGGATCGCCCTGCTCTCCTCGCGGGTCAGATTGGAGCGGTCCTCGTCCTTGGTTCCCTGCGGGGTTCCGGCGACGCTCATGCCTGCACCTCCTCTGTCGTGGCATCGGTATCGCACTGGTCGTCCTGCCCGGGCGGGGTCCCTTCGACAGGCTCAGGGACCGGAGCTGCGTGCTCAGGGACCGGAGCTGCGGGCTCAGGGTCAGCGGCCGGGATCACGGGGATCGTCCCCGTGCGTGCGGCCTCCTCGGCCTCGAGGCTCGAGATCACGTGGCGGTAGTGCGCGCTCGTGCGCAGCAGCTCGGAGTGCGTGCCGACGGCGACGACACGGCCGCGCTGCAGCAGCGCGACGCGGTCCGCGAGCGCGACGGTCGACGGCCGGTGCGCGACGACCAGCGCCGTGGTCTCGGCGAGGACGTGGCGCAGGGCCTCCTCGACGAGCGCCTCGGTGTCGACGTCGAGCGCGGACAGCGGGTCGTCCAGCACGAGCACCTTCGGCTTCGCCGCGACCGCCCGTGCGAGCGCGAGCCGCTGCCGCTGTCCGCCGGACAGGCTCAGCCCCTCCTCGCCGATCATGGTCTCCGTGCCCTCGGGGAGCGTGTCGACGAAGCCCGCCTGGGCGACCTCGAGCGCCTCGCGCAGCACGCGCTCGGCCTCGGGGCTGTGCGGGTCGAGATCCGCTCTGCCCAGCAGCACGTTCTCGCGCACGGTCGCCGAGAACAGGGTCGCGTCCTCGAACGCCATGGCGATGTGCGTGCGCAGCTCGGCCAGACTCAGCTCGCGCACGTCCACGCCGTCGAGCACGACGCGGCCGCCGGTCACGTCGTAGAGCCGCGTGGGGAGCGTGGTGAGGGTGGTCTTGCCGGATCCGGTGATCCCGACCAGCGCCATCGTCTCGCCGGGACGCAGCGCCAGGTCGACGCCGTCGAGCAGATCGCGCTCGTGCGGGCGCGCGTCCTGGTAGCGGAAGTGCACGCCCTCGAACACCAGCGCGCCGCGCGGTTCCGGGATGGAGACCGGACGGGCGGGATCCGTGATCGTGTTCTGCGCATCGTAGATCTCGAACACCCGGTCGGTCGCGGTGCGCGCGTCGAGCAGGAACGAGAACAGGAATCCGATCGACTCGATCGGCCAGCGCAGCACCGTCGCCATCGCGAAGTAGGCGAAAAGCTCGGGCGCACTCAGTGCACCCTGGGCGATCAGCCAGATGCCGGCGACGAGGTTCAGCGCGAACGCGACCTCGGGCATGAACACCAGCCAGAACCAGATCCAGCCCACGGCCCTGGCCTTGCTCAGCTCGGTCTCGCGCAGCGACTCGGCCTGGTTGCTGAACTTCAGCAGTGCGTGCTTGCCGCGGCCGAACGCCTTCAGCACGCGGATGCCGTGCACGCTCTCCTCGACGCTCGTGGCGAGATCGCCGGCCTGGTCCTGGCTGCGGCGCGTGAGCACGCCGTAGCGCTTCTCGAAGAGGAACCCGGAGATCCACAGCGGCACGGCCGTGACCAGGAAGATGGTGCCGAGCAGCCAGTGCCAGCGGAACAGCAGGGCCGCGCCGATGATGATCGTGAGCAGATTGACGACGAGCAGCACCAGCCCGAAGGCGAGCCAGCGGCGGATCAGGCCGATGTCCTGCATCATCCGGCTGAGCAGCTGGCCGGACTGCCAGCGGTCGTGGAACGCGACAGGCAGCGTCTGCAACCGGGAGTAGAGCTGCGTGCGCATCGTGTACTCCACCTGCGTGGCGGGCTTGAGCACGAACTGACGACGCAGCCACACCATGACGGCCTCGCCCAGGGCGAGGACGGCGACGGCGATCGAACCCCAGACGATGGCGCCGATCTCGCCGGACGCGATCGGGCCTTCCAGCACGACCTGCAGCAGCAGAGGCACGCACAGCGCGATCACGGCGGCGGCGAGCGCCGACAGACCGCCGCCGACGAGGCGCCAGGCGACCGGCTTCACGAAGGGGGCCAGGCGCGCAAGGGCCCGCGGTGTCGAGAGAGGGGGGTTGGTGACGGACGAGGACGAGGATTCTTCAGGCATGATTCTCAGCGGTGACGTGTCGCGGCGGGGGATGGCAGGGGACGAGAAAGAGCGGATGCGATGCATCCGTGCGAACAGCGGCGGCCGGCTTCCGTCGGGAAGCCGCCGAGGAGGAGCCGGAGCGGGTCAGTCCTCGGCCGGAGCGAAGAGCGAACCGGCGACACTGATCGACGATGCAGTGATGATCGTGGGCATGATGGCCTCCTCGGTTCGGCAGCTGTCGTCCGGCTGGCGCGACAGCCCCCCAGCCTATGTCTGTGATCTTGCTGAACGCAAGCGCTTTCCGGAAACGATCTCAAGATCGTGGAAACTCGTCCGCGCGCCCGTGGCGCACGCGCGTTTCGCCGCTCTCTCCCTTCGAAGCCCCCTCTGCGCATCCGCGCCCCCTCCCGTTGCCGTTCACGGGAGGGGGCGCGGATGACAGGAGGGGGCGCGGATGCCGCCGACCCGGCGGACCGGCGGCGCTCAGGCCGCGATCGCGTGCGCGGCCTCCCGATCCAGCAGCCGGCGCTTGACCTCGACGCCCCAGGCGAAGCCGCCGAGGGAGCCGTCGGTGCGCAGCACCCGGTGGCACGGCACGAACAGGGCGGGGGCGTTGCGGGCGCAGATGGACGCGGCGGGTCGCACCGCTCCGGGCTTGCCGAGCGCCACCGCGAACTCGGTGTAGGTGAGCGGCTCGCCGGGCGTGATCCGCCGCAGCGCCGCCCAGCCGGCGCTCTGCAGCTCGGTGCCGTACTGCCGCACCTCGACCGCGTCGATCGCGGCGACGTCGCCCGCGTAGTAGGCGGCGACGGCGTCGGCGGCGGCCGTGCTGCCGGCGGAGATCTCGGCGGGGCGGTGCCGCTCGGGGAGACGGTTCACGATCTCCTCGTGATCGGCGGTCCATCCGGAGGCGAGGACGCGGTGCTGCGCGTCGGTCAGGATCGTGAACGGGCCGTCGGGCGTGCTGATGGTCTGGATGAGGGCGGTCATTGCGCACCTTCCTTGATCGAGGTCGTCGTGGTCGGGAGGTTCTTCGCGGCTCGGGCGGTTCTCGCGGGCCTGGGCGGCGTCGCGCGCCAGAGGTGGGCGGTGAGGTAGCTGCGCCAGGGCGAGGTCCGCGCGGCCCAGACGTCGAGCGGCGCGGCTTCGCCAGGAAGGGCGGCGGCCGCGGCGCCCGCACGGGCGGCGACGTCGGCGGGCAGGAACACGTCGGGATCGCCGAGCACGCGCATCCGCACGTAGTCGGCGGTCCACGGCCCGATCCCCGGCATCGCCAGCAGGGCCGCGCGCTGCGCCGCGCCGTCGTCGCCGAGCGTGAGCCGCAGCGATCCGTCGGCCAGCGCGGCGGCGGCCCCGGTGACCGCCCTGATCCGCGCCGCCGGTCCGCGCAGCACGTCGGCGCCGTGCTCCGCGATCGCCGCCATGGTCGGGAACAGGATCCCGCCGTCCGCGTGCGGGCCTGGCGGGAGGAGCGGCGCGTTCCCCGGGAGCGGCGGCGTCTCAGGCTGTCCTGACTCCTGCTGCTCGCGGAGAGCGCCGACGCGTTCCCCGAGCTCGTACGCGAGCAGGGTCAGCGCGGTGCGCGCGGCGGCGACCGTGATCTGCTGGCCGACCATCGCGCGGATCAGCATCTCGTGCGGATCCGCGGCGCCCGGCACCCGGATTCCCGGGGTGCGTGCGACGAGCGGCGCGAGCGGCGGGTGCGCCGAGAGGGCGGCGTCGACGGCCACCGGATCCGCGTCGAGGTCGAACAGACGGCGTGCGCGGGCAACGAGCGGGGCGAGATCGCCGAGCTGCGCGAGCCGGGCGCGCAGGTGCAGACGCTCCGCGTCGTCGAGCCGCAGCTCGAACCAGGCCGGTCCCCCGTCGAGCCGCAGGTGCCGGGAGAAGCTCCGTTCCCCCGCCTCCTCGACGCCCGGAAGCGCCCTGGCCCGCATCCAGGCGAACAGGCCCTGGGCATCGAACGGCCGGCGGTAGGGCAGCAGCAGCTCGATCTCGCCCGGAACGGTCGCGGCGGTCGTCGATCGATCCCGCCCGCGGCCGTGCCGGGTGGCGCGCAGTTCGCCCGGCGCGAGACCGAACACCTCGCGCACGGTGTCGTTGAACTGGCGCACGCTCGCGAAGCCCGCGGAGAACGCCACGTCGCCGATCGGCAGGTCGGTGCCGACGAGCAGCATGCGCGCGGTGTGCGCCCGGTGCGCCCTGGCGAGCGCGAGCGGGCCGGCGCCGAGTTCCGCGGCGAGCAGCCGGGTCAGGTGCCGGGAGGAGTAGCCCAGGCGCGCGGCGAGCCCCGGCACGCCCTCGCGCTCCACCACGCCGTCCGCGATCAGCCGCATCGCGCGCGCCGCGACGTCCCCGCGCAGGTTCCACTCGGGCGATCCGGGCGCGGCCTCGGGCAGGCAGCGCTTGCAGGCCCGGTAACCCGCCTCGTGCGCGGCGGCGCTGGTCGGGAAGAACGTCACGTTCTCCGGCTTGGGCGTGCGGGCGGGACAGCTCGGCCGGCAGTAGATGCCGGTCGAGCGCACCGCCGTCACGAACTGCCCGTCGAAGCGCGCGTCCCGCGCGTCGATCGCGCGATACCGCTCGTCGAAACCCATGGCGGGAAGGGTCGTTCCGGGGAAGTCCATGCCTCCACTCTGGCACGTCCGATTCCCGCCGTCTCGCGGAAATCGGACATCGCAGTGGCCCGTTCACCCCTCCGCGGATCCCGGGACGGATCCCGGGACGGGACGGGTCGGGCTCAGTGGAAGAAGTGGCGCTCCCCGGTGAAGAACATGGTCACGCCGGCCTTGCGAGCCGCGTCGACGACCTCGTCGTCGCGCACCGAGCCGCCGGGCTGCACGATCGCGGTCACGCCCGCGTCGATGAGCACCTGGGCGCCGTCCGCGAACGGGAAGAACGCGTCGGAGGAGGCGACGGATCCCGCCGCCCGGTCGCCGGCGCGCTCGACGGCGAGGCGGCACGAGTCGACGCGATTGACCTGGCCCATGCCGACGCCGACCGTGGCGTTGGCCTTGGCGAGGACGATCGCGTTGGACTTGACCGCACGGCACGCCTTCCACGCGAAGATGAGGTTCTCCATCTCGGCCGGGTCCTCGGGGCGCTCGCCCGAGACGAGCTCCCAGTTCTTCGCGACCGAGACGATGTCATCGGGGAACCGGTCCGCGTCCTGCAGCAGCAGGCCGCCGGAGACGAGGCGCACGTCCATCCGCTCCTGCTGCCAGTCGTCCGGCAGCTGCAGCAGCCGCAGGTTCTTCTTGGCCTTGAACACCTCGAGCGCGGCCGGCTCGAAGGCGGGCGCGACGATGACCTCGGTGAAGATGTCCTTCAGGTTCTCGGCCATCTTCAGCGTGACCGTGCCGTTCGCGGCGATGACGCCGCCGTACGCCGACACGGGATCGCACTCGTGCGCACGCAGGTGCGCGCTGGCGATGGGATCCAGGGCGTTCGGCGCGGTGGTCGCGATGCCGCAGGGGTTGGCGTGCTTGATGATCGCGACGGCCGGGTGCACCATGTCGTAGGCCGCGCGCAGGGCCGCGTCGGCGTCGACGTAGTTGTTGTACGACATCTCCTTGCCCTGCAGCTGCGTGGCCTGGGCGATGCCGTGCCCGCCGGCCCGCGTGTAGATCGCACCGCGCTGGTGCGAGTTCTCGCCGTAGCGCAGGGTCGACAGCCGCTCGGCCTGGATCGTGAGATGGGTCGGCAGGTCGCCCTCGTCGATGAGGGTGCCCTCGGCGAACCAGGACGCGACGGCCGCATCGTACGAGGCGGTGTGCGCGAAAGCGCGGGCGGCGAGCTCGCGGCGCTGCGCGAGGGTCGTGCCCCCCTCCGCGATCGCGTCGATGATGGCCGGGTACGAGTCCGGGGAGACGACGATCGCGACGTTGGCGTGATTCTTCGCGGCGGCGCGCACCATGGCGGGCCCGCCGATGTCGATCTGCTCGACCACGTCGTCGCCGACGGCCCCCGAGGCCACGGTCTCGACGAACGGGTACAGGTTGACCACGACGAGCTCGAAGGGCTCGATGCCGAGGTGCTCGAGCTGCCCTTCGTGGTCCTCCAGGCGCAGGTCCGCGAGGAGTCCGCCGTGGATGGCCGGGTGCAGCGTCTTCACGCGCCCGTCCAGCATCTCCGCGACACCGGTCACCGCGGCCACGTCGGTGACCTCGATGCCCGCGTCACGGATGGTCTGCGCGGTGGATCCCGTCGACACGATCTCGACGCCGTTGCCGGCGAGGGCCTGCGCGAGCGGCACCAGGCCGGACTTGTCGCTGACGGAGACCAGCGCGCGACGGACCCGCACCTCGTCTCGGGGGCGGTAGAGCGACGGATCGTGAGCGGGACCGGCCATCGGGGATTCCTTCCGGGAGGGGATTCAGTTCGGGTCGGGGCGCGCGGCGAGGTCGAGGTCTCCCTCGGCGATGCGGCGGACGACGTCGATCAGCAGGCGCCGTTCGACGGGCTTGATGCGCTCGTGCAGCGAGGTCTCGGTGTCGCCCGGGAGCACCGGGACGCGCTCCTGGGCGAGGATCGGTCCGCTGTCGACGCCGTCGTCGACCACGATCACGCTGGCTCCGGTCTCCGCGACCCCTGCCGCGAGCGCGTCGCGCACGCCGTGCGCACCGGGGAACTCGGGCAGGTACGCCGGGTGGGTGTTGATGATGCGGGGCGACCACGCCGCCACGACCTCGCGCGGCAGCAGCCGCATCAGCCCGCTGAGCACCACGAGCTCCGGGTTCCACACCCGCAGCTGCGCGTCGAGCTCGGCGCCCCACTCCTCACGGGTGTCGAAAGCGTCCCAGGGCACCACGAAGGAGGGGATCCCGTACGCCTCGGCGTGGGAGAGTCCGTCCGCCTCGCGATCAGCGCCGATGACGATGACGCGCGCCGGGAATCCGGGGTCGGCGGCCGCGTCGAGCAGGGCACGAAGATTCGAGCCGGTGCCCGAGATGAGAACGGCGACCGTCAGCACCCACACAGTCTAGCCGGGAGCGACCGGCCGCCCGTCGCCCGAGACGACCCGCGCGGACGGGCGATCGGGGCGCCGGTCAGAGCCGCTCGTCCCCGGTCGCCGCGTCCTCGAGAACGCCGTGCCGCCGCGGCGAGAGCATCAGGATCCCCGCCCCCACGAGCACCTCCAGCCCGAGCGCGAGTGCCACCGCTCCCGGCGCCGGCCCCGCATGCGCGAGCCGCCCGGGACCGAGCGACCCGGCGGACAGCGCGGCGAGCAGCGCCCCCGCCGCGGCCGAGAGGATCGCGATGCCGAGCACGACGGCGATCCGCGGCAGGATCCCCGGTTCCAGGCCCGCCGAGACCTGACGGGAGCGGATCAGCCAGCCGGCGAACGCCCCGGCCGCGACCGGCACGAGCACGACGATCAGGAACCACGGCGAGGCGTTGTCGGGCACGAGCCCCAGCATCGGGACGCCGGGGACCACGCCGAGGATCGTGCCCGCCGGGGACACGGCCGTCCCGGTGCCGATCGCGAAGCCGGGGCCCGCGATCCAGGCGAGCCCCCAGACGAGGAGCGTCGGCAGGTACGCCAGCTGCGCCAGGCCGACCACGGCGACACCCAGGGCGTCGGCGCGCAGCGACTCGAACAGCGCGACGACCTGTCCTCCGCGGGCGAGAGCCGCGATCGCGACCGCGAGCCCGGCCGCGCCGATCACGCCGGCGAGCGCGGCGGACGCCCCGCGGACGACGTCCCCCGGCACATGCGCCCAGTCCGGCCACCGGTCCAGCGCGTCCTGTACGCGGTCGACGACGCCGCCGTCGCCCTCGCTCCACGCGGTGGGGATCGCTCCGGCGAGCGCCCCGCAGAGGAACACCAGGGGCGGGAAGAGGATCGCGAGCGGCAGCGGGGTGGCGATCACGGAGAAGCGCCCGGTGAGCGCCGCCAGGGCCGAGACCACCGCGAAGACGACCGCGCCCGAGGCGACCCCGGCGATCCAGGACCCGGCGAGGGCCGCCCGACGCCCGGAGCGCGCCGCGAAGACCGCCGTGAACGCGAGCAGCAGCAGCGGGGGCACCGACAGCGCGAAGGTCGCCGCACTCGGCGCGATGCCGACCGCGCGCACCAGCGCGTCGGGCAGCGAGATCGCGAGGGGGACGCCGTGCCCGAACTGCCAGAGCGTCACGGCGGTCGGCCAGAGCGCACCCCAGTTCGCGGCCGTGCCGAAGGAGATCGCCCAGACCAGGGTGAGCGGGGCGAGCAGCACGACGAGGCCGATGGCCGCCGCGACGATCGCATCGACCGCCGCGAGGAGCACGATGAGGAGGCGTTGCATGACGAATCGAGCCTAAGTGCTCACCGCCGGGTGGCCCTGCGGGGCGCGCGGCGGAGGGTGCTCGCAAGGGGTACGGTTTTCCGCGGAGGTCTGCCCATGTCAACTGTCCCCCCGCCCACGGCCGACAAGGCCCCCGCCGAGCCGAAGAACGCGTTCGATCGCTTCTTCGAGATCACGAAACGCGGATCCACCGTCGGCGCCGAGGTCCGCGGCGGCGTCGTCACCTTCGTCACGATGGCCTACATCGTGATCCTCAATCCGGTCATCCTGTCCACGCCGAAGGACATCGCCGGAACGCATCTCGACTTCGCGCAGCTGAGCGCGGTGACCGGCCTCACCGCGGCCGTCATGACGATCCTGTTCGGCCTCATCGCCCGGCTGCCGTTCGCGTTCGCGGCGGGGCTGGGGATCAACGCGTTCCTCGCGTTCTCGGTCGTCGGCGAGGTCACCTGGCCCGAGGCCATGGGCCTCGTCGTGATCAACGGCCTCATCATCGTCGTGCTCAGCGCGACGGGCCTGCGGCGGATGATCTTCACCGCGGTGCCGATGCAGCTCAAGATCGCGATCACGGTCGGGATCGGCCTGTTCATCGCGTTCATCGGGTTCGTGAACGCCGGTTTCGTGACCTCCACGAAGACCGACTCGCCGCCCGTCGGGCTGGGCGTCGGCGGCTCGGTCGCGACGGTCCCCACCCTGATCTTCGTGATCACGCTGCTGCTGATCGCGATCCTGGTCGCGCTGCGGGTCAAGGGCGGGATCCTGATCGGCCTGGTGGCCGGCACCGTGGTCGCGGTGATCGTCGAGGCGATCTGGCATCTCGGGCCGAAGCTGGACGGCGACAAGGTCCACCCCGGGGGCTGGGGGCTGACCGCGCCGACCCTGCCGAAGAACCCCCTCGCGATCCCCGACCTGTCCCTGATCGGTCACGTCGACCTGGTCGGCGCCTTCGGCCGGATCGGGGTCGTCGCGGCCCTCATGCTGGTGTTCACCCTGGTGTTCACGAACTTCTTCGACGCCATGGGAACCATGACCGGCCTGTCCAAGGAGGCCGGCCTGGCCGACGACAACGGCGAGTTCCCGCGGCTGCGCTCGGCGCTGATCGTCGAGGGCGTCGGCGCGGTGGCCGGTGGGCTCACCTCCGGATCCTCGAACACCGTGTTCATCGAGTCCGGCGCGGGCATCGGCGAGGGCGCGCGCACCGGGCTCGCGAACCTGGTGACCGGCGCGCTGTTCCTCGTCGCCATGTTCTTCACCCCGCTGGTGTCGATCGTGCCGACCGAGGTCGCCGCGGCCGCTCTGGTGATCGTGGGGGCGCTCATGATGAGCCAGATCCGGCACATCGACCTCACCGACTTCTCGGCGCTGCTCCCCGTGTTCGTCACGGTCTCGGTGATGCCGATGACCTACTCGATCGCGAACGGCATCGGGGCGGGCTTCGTGAGCTGGGTCGTGGTGCGCGCCTTCTCCGGCAGGATCCGCGAGATCAGCCCGCTGCTCTGGATCGTCACGCTGGGCTTCGTGATCTACTTCGTCCGCGGGCCGATCCAGGCGCTGCTGCCGCACTGACCGGCTCGCCGTCGTCGAGACCCCCTCGCCGGTCCCCTTGCGGGGCGGCCGCGAGGGGGTCTCTCCCTGTGCAGGGACGGTTCCGCGCGATCTCAGAGCGGGAGCGGCACCCCGGGCTCCGGCACGCGGAGCCGGTCGCCGAGCCCCGCGTAGCCGAACTCCCGGATCAGGCGGTCGCGCGTCTCGGAGAAGTGGTGCCAGCCCTCCGCATGCACGGGCACGATCGCCGCGTCGCCCAGCTCCCGGGCGGCGGCCACGGCGGTGCGCGCGTTCAGGGTGAGGTCGGAATCACCGAAGCGGCCCACGTTCGCCGCTCCCGCGAACAGCACGGCGATGTCGATCCGCCCGATCCGCCCGGCGATCTCGGCCACGAGCTCGACCGAGGCGTTGTCGCCCGAGACGTAGACGACCGGCTGCTCCGGCGCGGCGAGCACGAACCCGGTCACGGTGCCGGACAGCTCCTCGGCCCCCTCCGGCCCGTGCAGCGCCGGCACGGCGGTCACCTCGACCGCGCCGATCCGGTGGGTCTGCCAGGGCGCGAGCCCGGTCACGCCGTCGATCCGCGCCGCGGCCTCGGGGGTGGACAGCACGGCACCGGCCAGGGGCAGGAACGCACGGCCGGACCGGTCGAGGTTGTCGGCGTGCTGATCGTGCGAGAGCAGCACCGCGTCGATCGCCCCCACCGCGCCGACGGGGAGCGCGGGACCGGTGAGCTTGTGCAGCGGGATCGCCCCCTCGTACGTGCGGGGCTGGTCGAAGGTGGGGTCGGTCAGCAGTCGCGCACCCGCGTATTCGATGATCGCGGTCGGTCCGCCGACGAGGGTCAGGGTGATGGTGTGCTCGGTCATGGGTCCATCGTTTCGCGATCGGCTCCGTCACGGCAGTGGCCTCGATGACACCTTTCGATAAGATCGGGCCATGCGCACCGCCGCCGTCCTCGCCTTCCCCGGGATCAGCCCCTTCCATCTGTCCGTCCCGCTCATGGTGTTCGGCGGAGTGGGCGTCCGGTCGGTCGAGGCGGCCTACCGCACCGTCACCGTCGCCGAGCGACCGGGGCCGGTGCGCACCGCCGCCGGGCTCGAGCTCATCGTCCCGGACGGGCTCGACGCACTCGCGACCGCGGACCTGGTGGTGATCCCGAGCTGGGACACGGAGGTGACGCCGAGCCCGGCGCTCCTCGACGCCGTGCGTACCGCGCACGCCCGAGGGGCGCGGATCCTCGGGCTCTGCCTGGGCGCGTTCGTGGTCGCGGAGAGCGGCATCGCCCGCGGGCGGGAGATCTCCACGCACTGGTCGGCGGGGCTGGAACTCGCTCGCCGTCATCCCGATCTCACGGTGCGCTGCGAGGCGCTGTGGACGGATCTCGGGGATGTGGTCACCTCGGCGGGGGTGGCCGCGGCGCTGGACTGCTGCCTGCACATCGTCCGCACCGAGCAGGGAAGCGCCGTCGCCGCCGACCTGGCCCGCTCCCTGGTCATGGCGCCGCACCGGGAGGGATCCCAGGCGCAGTTCCTGTCCCGCCCGCTCGCCGCGGATGCGGACGGCGACGAGATCGACCGGGCGATCGCCTGGGCCCTGCAGCGCCTCGCGGAGCCGAGCCCGATCGACGCCTGGGCCGGCGCCGTGCACCTCTCCCGGCGCACGTTCACCCGGCGCTTCCGCGATCGCACCGGCACGAGCCCGGGCGACTGGCTGCTGCAGCGCCGGCTGGACGAGGCGCGGCGACTGCTGGAGACCACGGCTCTGCCGATCGAGACGGTCGCCGCACGGACGGGGTTCGGCGCTGCCGTGACCCTGCGCCACCACTTCCGCGCCCGATTCGGCACCACGCCCGGCGCTCACCGGCGTGCGTTCGCTGATCCCGCGTGAGCCCGGGGACGACGAAGGGCTCCGGACACAGCCCGGAGCCCTTCGCGAAGCGGGATGCTTACAGGGCGGCGTAGACCTCGCGCAGCAGCGCGGCGGTCTCGGACGGCGTCTTGCCGACCTTGACCCCGGCGGCCTCGAGGGCCTCCTTCTTCGCCTGCGCGGTGCCCGCGGAGCCGGAGACGATGGCGCCGGCGTGGCCCATGGTCTTGCCCTCGGGGGCGGTGAAGCCGGCGACGTAGCCGACGACCGGCTTGGTGACGTTGGCCTTGATGAACTCGGCCGCGCGCTCCTCGGCGTCGCCGCCGATCTCGCCGATCATCACGATCGCCTTGGTCTCCGGGTCGGCCTCGAACGCGGCGAGCGCGTCGATGTGCGTGGTACCGATGACCGGGTCGCCGCCGATGCCGATCGCGGTGGAGAAGCCCAGGTCGCGCAGCTCGAACATCATCTGGTAGGTCAGGGTGCCCGACTTCGACACGAGCCCGATCGGGCCCTTGCCGGTGATGTTCGCCGGGGTGATGCCCGCGAGCGCCTCGCCCGGGGTGATGATGCCGGGGCAGTTCGGGCCGATGATGCGGGTCTTGTTGCCCTTCTCGGTGGCGTACGCCCAGGCCTCGGCCGAGTCGCCGACCGGCACGCCCTCGGTGATGACCACGAGCAGCGGGATCTCGCTATCGATGGCCTCGATCATCGCGTCCTTCGTGAACGCGGGCGGCACGAAGGCGACCGACGCGTTGGCACCGGTCTTCTCGATGGCCTCGGCGACGGATCCGAACACCGGCAGCTCGACGGCGTTGCCGTCCTTGTCGGTGTGCGAGACGGTGGTGCCGGCCTTGCGCGCGTTCACGCCGCCGACGACGTTCGTGCCCGCCTTCAGCATGAGGGCGGTGTGCTTGGTGCCCTCGCCGCCGGTGATGCCCTGGACGATGACCTTGGAGTCCTTGTTGAGGTAGATCGACATGTTGCTAGTCCTTGTCTCGTCGAAAGGTCAGGCGTTCGCCAGCTCGGCGGCCTTGTCGGCGCCCTCGTCCATGGTGGCGGCGAGCGTGACGAGCGGGTGGTTCGCGGCGGCGAGGATCGCGCGGCCCTCCTCGACCTGGTTGCCGTCGAGGCGCACCACGAGCGGCTTGGTGGCCGCGTCGCCCAGGATCTCGAGAGCCTTGACGATGCCCTCGGCCACGGCCACGCAGCTGGTGATGCCGCCGAAGACGTTCACGAAGACGCTCTTGACCTGCTCGTCGTTCAGGATGACGTCGAGGCCGGAGGCCATGACCTGCGCGTTCGCGCCGCCGCCGATGTCCAGGAAGTTGGCGGGCTTCACGCCGCCGTGGTTCTCGCCCGCGTAGGCGACCACGTCGAGGGTCGACATGACCAGGCCCGCGCCGTTGCCGATGATGCCCACCTGGCCGTCGAGCTTGACGTAGTTCAGGCCGGACTCCTTGGCCTTGGCCTCGAGCGGGTTCTCGGTCGCCTTGTCCGCGAGCTCCTCGTGCTCGGGGTGGCGCACCTCGCTGGCGTTGTCGTCGAGAGTGACCTTGCCGTCGAGGGCGATGATGTCGCCCTCCTCGGTCTGCACGAGCGGGTTGACCTCGACCAGGGTCGCGTCCTCGCCCTTGTAGACCTCGAACAGCTTCACGAAGACGTCGGCCACCTTCGGGGCGAGCTCGTCGTCGAAGTTCGCAGCCTTGGCGATCTCGAGCGCCTTGGCGGCGTCGATGCCGGTGAGCGGGTTGACCTCGACCCGGGCGAGCGCCTCGGGCTTCTCGACGGCGAGCTGCTCGATCTCCATGCCGCCCTCGACCGAGGCGAGGCTCAGGTACGAGCGGTTGGAGCGGTCCAGCAGCACGGAGAAGTAGAACTCGCGGGCGATGCGGGCACCGGCGGCGACCATGACGCGCTTGACGACGTGGCCCTTGATGTCGAGCCCGAGGATCGCCTTCGCGGCCTCGTACGCCTCGTCGGGGTTCTTCGCGACCTTCACACCGCCGGCCTTGCCGCGGCCTCCGGTCTTGACCTGCGCCTTGACGACGACCACGCCGCCGAGCTTCTCGGCCGCTGCCTTCACCTCCTCGGGGGTGTCGGCGACGATGCCGGCGAGGACCGGCACTCCGTACTTCTCGAAAAGGTCTCGTGCCTGGTACTCGTAGAGGTCCACGTGCAGTCCTTCGCTGGTTGCGACGAATGGGACGCGACAGGAAATGCTGTCGGGTGTCGATGTGATTCGACCCGGTCAACCAGCCTACTACCGCGAAAACACGCTTCCTGACCGCTTCCCGCGGCGCACGCCGGCGTTCCCCGTCATACACGGGGCCCGGGGAACTAGGCTCTCCTGCTATGACCGAGCACGCCGACGTGTCCCCCGCTCGCACCGCTGTGGTGCGCGCTGCGCTCGAGCTGTTCTCGGCCCAGGGATTCGATGCGACCTCGGTCGAGCAGATCGCCCGGGCCGCAGGCATCTCCCGTTCCACCTTCTTCCGCCAGTTCGGGGGCAAGGACGATGTCGTCTTCGCCGACCACGAGGAGCTCCTCGACGGCCTGCGCCGCTACCTGGACCGTCCGCACGCCAACCCGTGGACGGCGGTGTGCGACGCGTCGGTGATGGTGTTCCGCTCCTTCGCGGCCGATCCCGAGATGGCACGGCTGCGCTATCAGGTGGTGCGCGACGTGCCGACCCTGCGCGACCGGGAGATCGTCACGGTGTTCCGCTACGAGCGGCTGTTCGACGAGTACCTGCGCCGGTCCATGCCGGATCTGGACCCGCTGGACGCGGTCGGGTTCGCGGCGCTCGTGACCGCCGTGCACAATCACGTGCTGCGCCGGCTGCTGCGCGGGTCCCGCACCTCGGCCGCTTCCCTGCGGCGAGCGCTGGACGACGTGCTGCGCCGTTACGGCGTGCACCCGGAAGCCGTCGCGGATCCCGGCCCGGACGCCATGGTCGTCGCGGTCTTCCCGCGCTCGATGCCGATGGCCGAGATCACCCGCAGGCTGCGCGAAGACCTGGCCTGATCCGTCGGGCCGTCGGCCCAGGGGGCACGGCGGAGAAGTCCGTCCGCGGCACGCTTCGCGTCGTGGTTTGGCGGTACGCTGTCTCATGAACTCTGAGACTCAGTCTCACTCGTGCCCGGATGGAGACCCCCATGAGCGATGACGCCCCCTTCCCCGGCGAAGCGGTCGCCTCCTACGACGTGCTGAGCCGGCTCGGCAGCGACTACTACGAGGTCTTCTCGGACATCCCCGCCGAGGATCGCGCGCACTGGGAGCGCGCGCAGGCCTACGTCGACGAGGTCGGGCCGATGATGCGCGACGCGTGGGACCGCGCCGAATACCCGCTCGCGGCCGCCCGGCGGATGGGTGAGCTGGACCTGGTCGTCGACGGCATCGACCACCCTGCGCTCACCCGGATGAGCCCGCTCGCCGCGGGCCTGGTGAACATGGAGATCTCCCGCGGCGACGGGTCCCTCGGCACGGTCCTGGCCGTGCAGGGCGGTCTCGCGCTGCGCTCGCTCGCGCTGTTCGGCAGCGCGGCGCAGCAGGAGCGCTGGCTCGTGCCGCTCGCCGACGGCTCCGTGCTCGGATCCTTCGCGCTCACCGAGCCGGATCACGGATCCGATTCGGTCTCGCTCGAGACCGTGGCGCGACGCGACGGCGACGCGTGGGTGATCCGCGGCACGAAGAAATGGATCGGCAACGGCGCGTCCGGCGGGATCACGTTCGTGTGGGCGCGCGTCGACGACGAGGGCGCCGAGGAGCACGGGTCGGTGCGCTGCTTCCTCGTGGAGCAGGAGACCCCCGGCTACCGGGGCACGGTCATCACCGGCAAGGTCTCGCTGCGCGGGATCCACCAGGCGCACATCCGCCTCGACGACGTGCGCGTGCCGCTGGATGCCGTGCTGCCCGGCGCGAAGAGCTTCAAGGACGCGTCGACCGTGCTGTACGCCACCCGCTCCGGCGTGGCCTGGTCGGCGCTCGGGCACGCCACCGCCTGCTACGAGGCCGCGCTGTCGTACGCGCAGCAGCGGGTGCAGTTCGGCAGGCCGCTCGCGAAGTTCCAGATGGTGCAGGAGCGCCTGACGCACATGCTCGAGGACCTCACGGCGATGCAGCTGTACTGCCGCTGCATGGCCGACATGGACACGGCGGGGACGCTGCGGCCCGCGCAGGCCTCACTCGCCAAGTTCCACAACACGCGCGCCGCCCGCCGGATCGCGTCGAGCGCGCGCGACCTGCTCGGCGGCAACGGGATCCTGCTGGAGAACGGCGTGATGCAGCACCTGGCCGACATCGAGGCCATCCACACCTACGAGGGCACCGAGAGCGTGCAGGCCCTGCTGATCGGCCGTGACATCACCGGGATGAGCGCGTTCGTCTGAGCCCATCCCGGCGTCGCCGAGCGATGCGGATCAGTCGCAGCCGCAGCGGCCCGCGGCGTTGCGCACCATGAAGCACACCTCGCACACGCCGTAGTCGCGGTCCTCGCGCACGGTGGCCCTGGGCGCCCTGGGCTCGGCCTTCGGCTTCGCCGCTGCACGGGTCCCGCTCGCGCGCTTCGCCGCGGCCGGGACATCGGGCAGCTCGCTCGGGTGGGTGACGTAGAAATAGGGCTCGCGGCCCTCGCTCGGCTGCAGCGGCAGCGTGCGCCCTGCGACGACGACCTGCTCGTCCTCGGCGAAGCCGTTCGTGTAGGTCTTGCCGATGTGCAGGGATGCGCCGTCGCCGCGACGGATCGCCTCGATGTAGCGGCCGCGGTCGATGTAGCTGCTGATGCCGACGGCCTCGACGACGGCGCCGATGAAGTCGTGGTTCACGGGGTCGATCCGGTGGGCGCGCAGCGCCTCCGCGAGGGACTTGTAGGGACGGGAATTGCCGGTCGGGGTGGGACCTTGGACTTCATTCATGTTGCCTCAAGGATCCCACGTTCTGCTCGGTGCGACCTGCGTGCGTGCGAGACTGGCGACATGCCTCGCGCCACCGTCATCGGAAGCGGGCCGAACGGGCTCGCCGCCGCCGTCTCCCTCGCCCGCGCCGGGTACGCGGTCGAGGTGCTCGAGGCGGCGGAGACGATCGGCGGCGGGGTGCGCAGCGCCGCCTCGACCCTGCCCGGCTTCGTGCACGACGTGTGCTCGGCGATCCATCCGGCGGCGTATTCCTCGTCGTTCTTCCGCGCGTTCGGAGCGGACCGGATCAACTGGATCGTCCCCGAGGCGGCCTACGCGCACCCGCTCGACGGCGGGCGGGCCGGCATCGCCTGGCACGACCTCGAGCGCACCGCGGACCGGCTCGGGCCGGACGCCCGCGCCTGGCGCGCCCTGCTGCGTCCGCTGAGCTCGCACCTCGGCGGGCTGCAGGACTTCACCGGCGGCTCCCTGCTGCGGATCCCGCGGGATCCGGTCACCGCGGTCCGCTACGGTCTGCGCGTGCTCGAGCAGGGGTCGGCGATGGCCGCGCGGACGTTCCGCACGGCCGAGGCGGCCGGGCTCACCGCCGGGGTCGTCGCCCACGCCAACAGCGCCCTCCCCTCGCTCAGCGCCGCGGCGGCCGGTCTGCTGCTGATGGCGCAGGCGCACGCGGGCGGCTGGGCGTTCCCGCGCGGGGGCGCGCAGCGGATCGCCGACGCGCTCGTCGACGATCTCCGCGCGCACGGCGGATCCGTCCGCACCGGCTCGAGGATCACCGACCTGTCCGCGCTGGACTGGGGCGACCCCGGACGAGGCGACCTGCTGCTGCTGAACTCCTCGCCGCGCCTCGCCCTGACGCTGCGCGACGTCCCGCCTCGGTACGCCCGCGCGATCCGCACGTACCGCTACGGCGCCGCGGCGGCGAAGGTGGACTTCGCGCTGGACGGCCCCGTCCCGTGGGCGAATCCGGAGGTCGCGCTCGCACCGACGGTGCACGTGGGAGGCACCAGGGAGGAGATCTGGGCGAGCGAGAACGCGGTCGCGCAGGGGCGGCTCTCCGACCGGCCCTACGTTCTGGCGGCGCAGCCCTCGGTGCTCGACGACACCCGAGCGCCGGCGGGCAAGCAGTCGCTGTGGGCGTACATCCACGCCCCGGCGGACTCCGAGGTCGACGCGACCGAGCTGATCGTCCGCCAGATCGAGCGCTTCGCCCCGGGATTCCGGGACCGGATCCTGGCCACGCACGCGGTCACCCCGCGCGAACGGGCGCGCATCAACCCGTCCGAGATCGGCGGGGACATCTTCGGCGGCGCCTTCACGATGCGGCAGGCCGTGGTGCGGCCCGTGCTCTCGCGCACCCCGTGGCGCACGCCCATGCCGGGCGTGTACCTCGCCTCCGCGGCCACCCCGCCGGGGCCCGGCGTGAACGGCATGGCCGGCTGGCATGCCGCGCGCACGGCGCTCGCCGACGCCGGCGAGCGCGTCGGGCTGGAAGACCTGTTCGGATCCTGACCTGAGATCGGCCGGGGCGAGACGGAACCGCCCCGTGACCGGCAGGATGGACCCATGCGCTACGAGATCCCCGCGCCGATGCTCGCGAAGGCGATGCCGGCCGTGCCCGACCCGGCGAAGTTCCCCGGCGGTCTGCTGTACGAGCCGAAGTGGGACGGCTTCCGCGGGCTCATCTCCTGGGACGGCGAGACGGTCGAGATCGGCTCGCGCGGCGCCAAGCCGCTGACCCGGTACTTCCCCGAGCTCGTCGACGCGATCCCCCGCCTGCTGCCGCGCCCGTGCCTGCTCGACGGCGAGATCGTCGTCGCCACGGGTCCCGAAGGGTCGCAGAAGCTGAACTGGGAGGCCCTCAGCCAGCGGATCCACCCGGCGGCCTCACGGGTGCAGAAGCTGTCGGTGGAGACCCCGGCGATGTTCATCGCGTTCGACCTGCTCGCCGAGGGCGACGAGGATCTGCAGGCGCTCCCGTTCGGCGATCGGCGGGCCCGGCTGGAGCGGCTGCTCGCCGAGGTGCCGCACCCGCTGCACCTCACCCGGACCACGACGGATCCCGGGCTCGCCCGGCGCTGGCTGGCCGAGTTCGAGGGCGCGGGGCTCGACGGCGTCGTCGCCAAGCCCCTCGACCAGCCGTACGCGCCGAACAAGCGCACGCTGTTCAAGGTCAAGCACGCGCGCACGGCCGACGTCGTCGCGCTCGGCTACCGGATCCACAAAAGCGGGTCCGGGGTCGGGTCGCTGCTGGTCGGGCTGTACGACGAGGACGGCGTGCTGAGGTCGGTCGGCGGGGTCGCCGCGTGGAGCGACGCCATGCGGCAGCAGCTCGTCGAGGATCTCGCGCCGCTCGTGGAGCGGGACGAGTCGGGCGCGGCCGTCACCGGCGAGGGCGAGCGCTCGCGGTTCAGCGGCAGCAAGGACACCTCGTTCGTGCGGCTGCGTCCCGAGCGCGTGCTCGAGGTGCGCTACGACCAGCTGGAGGGCGGACGGTTCCGGCACACCGTGCAGTTCGAACGCTGGCGGGACGACCGCGAGGCGCGCTCCTGCACCTACGACCAGCTGGAGGCCGTCACCGGCTACGACCTCGCCGACGTCATCGACTGACGCCGGCTCTTCGCCTGGCCCCGCTCGTCCAGAGACGGAAATGCGGCTGCCTCACGCGGCGTCAGGAGATCGGGTCGCCGTTCTCGTCCCAGTTCGCCGCGACCTTCTTGCTGGGCTGCACGCGCGGGGGCTCCCCCGGCATCTTGGGGAACTCGGGCGGGAACGGCATCTCCCCGAGCCCGTTCTCCACGTCCCGGTCCCACCAGGTCAGCAGCGTGTCGATGCGGCCCGGGTTCTCCTGCATCCGCGCCCACGGATCGCCCTGATCGGCGAGACGCTGCGGCACGGTGCGGACCGTGAACCGGGCCGGATCCACCTCGTCCAGCTCCTCCCACTCGATCGGCGTCGAGACGGAGGCGCCGGGAAGGGCGCGCGGGCTGTACGCGCCCGCCATCGTGCGGTCGCGGTTGGCCTGGTTGAAGTCGACGAAGATCCGCTCGCCGCGCTCCTCCTTCCACCACGCGGTGGTGACCCGGTCCGGCATCCGCCGCTCCAGCTCCCGCCCTGCCGCGATCACCGCGTGCCGGACGACGAGGAACTCCCACTCCGGCACGATCGGGCAGAACACGTGCAGCCCGCGGTTTCCGCTCGTCTTGATGTACGCCTCCAGGCCCGCCTCGCGGAGCACCGTGCGCAGCTCGTTCGCGGCGGGGATCGCCTCGGCGATCCCCGTGCCGGGCTGCGGATCGAGGTCGATGCGCAGCTCGACCGGATTGTCGGTGTCGGCCGCGAGCGAGGCCCAGGGGTGGAAGACCACGGTGTTCATCTGCACGGCCCAGACGATCGCCGCGGCCTCGGTGAGCACGATCTGCGGATGCTTGCGCCCGCTGTTGTACGTGCACATCACGCTCTGCACGAAGTCCGGCGTGCCCTTCGGCGGGTTCTTCGAGAAGAAGCTCTCGCCGCCGATCCCGTCCCGGTAGCGCTCCAGCGAGACGGGCCGGTCGCCGGTGGAGGTGAGGAACGGCACCGACACGGTCTGCGCGTACTCGGCGAGCTCGGCCTTCGTGATCGGCCCTCCGGGCGCCGCCGGCCAGACCTCGCGGTTCGGGTTGGACAGGTCGAGCGTGCGCTCGCCGTCGGGCCCGGGGACGGTCAGCGTGATGCGCTCGGATGCCATGTCTCGACCCTAGGGCGGAGCGCCGACAGCGCGCCAGGGTGGGCGCTACGCTCGCCCCGCCGCGACGCGCCGCGCCGCGCCGCGAGAAACCATATCCAGCATGAGACTGCACATCCGTGGACCGGTCTCATGCTGGATGTGGTTTCTCGCGCCCTGCGACGCGGCGTCGTGCGGCGCTCAGCGCAGCACGCGCTCGGCCTCGGCGCGGACCTCGGCCGCGATCGCGTCCAGCAGCGCGGAGCGCAGGTTCCACTGCTGCCAGAACAGCGGCACGGTCGTCTCCGCCTCGTCGAGGCGCACCAGCCGGCCCGCGGCGAGCGCAGCCTCCGCCTGCAGGACGGGCAGCATGGCCCAGCCGAGGCCGAGTTCGACCGCCGCCGCGAAGTCGGCCGAGGCGGGGACGTAGTGGCGTGGCACCGTCCACGAGTCCACGCCCTGCGCGCGCAGCCAGTCGTGCTGCAGCAGGTCGCGCCGGTCGAAGTCCACGAACGGAGCGACGGCGAGCGCCTTCGCCGTGACGCCCTCGGGGAACCAGCGGCGCACGACGTCCGGAGTCGCCACGGCGACGTAGCGCAGCACGCCGAGCGGTTCGACCCGGCAGCCGCCGACGGGTTCGGCCTCGCTCGTCACGGCGGCCATCACGGCGCCGGATTCGAGCAGCCGCGCGGTGAAGGCCTGGTCATCGCGGTGCAGGTCGAACTCGACGTCGTGCTGTCGTGCGAGCCGTGCCAGCGGCGGCAGGAACCAGGTCGCCATCGAGTCCGCGTTGACACCGAGCGGGATCCGGATCCGCACCCCCTCGCCCTCCCCCGCCAGCCCGAATCCGGCCACGGCGTCCCGTTCCAGGAGCGCGACCTGACGGCCGAACCGCGCGACCGCCTCGCCTGCCTCCGTGGCACGCACCGGCTTGCTGCGCACGAGCAGGATCCGGCCGAGCTGCTGCTCCAGGGTCTTGACGCGCTGGCTCACCGCCGAGGGCGTGAGGAGCAGCCGTCGCGCGGCCAAGTCGAAGCTGCCCTCGTCCAGGACGACGGCCACCGTCCGCGCGAAATCCGGATCCATCTGCACATGAGCAATACTAATGTGGTATTAGGAATCTTCGCTGGTGCTGAAGATGAGCGCCCGCCTATCCTCGATCCATGCTCACCCTGCTGGCCGGCCTCGGCCTCATGTTCTCGCTCATCATCGCCGTGGGCGCGCAGAACGTGTACGTGCTGCGCCAGGGCCTGCGCCGCGAGCACGTGCTGCCCGTGGTGCTGATCTGCGCCGCGTCCGACGCCGTGCTCGTGCTCGCCGGAACGGCCGGACTCGGCTACCTGGTGAAGTCGCTGCCCTGGCTCATCGTGGTGGCGCGGTGGGCCGGCGCGATCTCGCTGGTGCTCTACGGCATCCTCGCCGCGCGCCGGGCGTGGAAGTCCGAGGGCGAGGCGCTGAGCGCGGATCCCGCGGCGGATCCCGGCGCGCCGGTGGCGACGGACGCTCTGGGCGGCTCCCCCGGCACGACCGCGACCCTCACCCGCAGCGCCGCACCGCTCGCGCCGGTGCTCCTGGCGGCCCTCGCCTTCACCTGGCTCAACCCGAACGTGTACCTCGACACGGTGCTGCTCATCGGCTCGATCTCCGCGACGCACGGCGACGGTCGCTGGCTGTTCGCCGCGGGGGCGATCCTGGCGAGCGTGATCTGGTTCTTCGCACTGGGGTTCGGTGCGCGCCACCTCGGCCGCTGGCTGCGCACGCCGCGCGCGTGGCGGATCCTGGACACCGCGATCGCCGTGCTGCTCGTCGTGATGGGCGTGAGCCTGGTGCTGCCCGTGCTCGTCGGCTGAGCGGGCGTCATCGGAACAGCGCGACGATCGCCGCCAGGCGCTCCTCCTCCAGCGCAGGGTCGAGGCGCCCCGACATGGCCAGCCGGGCGACGCCGTGCAGCAGGCTCCACAACAGCTCGGCCCGCACGACGCGGTCGAGACCGTCGCCGGCCTGCTCGCCTCCGGTTCCGGCGGATGCGGCCCGCAGGAAGGGCGCGAACGCGTCCCGCAACGGCGGCGGCGTCGCCTCGGATGCGAAGACGATCGCGGTGCGCGCCTCGAACATCGCCTGGTACAGGGCAGGGTGGGCCCGCGCGAAGGCGAGATAGGCGTCCACCAGATGGGCGAGCGGATCGTCGTCGGCGGCCGGGTCGGCGAGGGTTGCGCCCATCGCGCGGAAGCCGTCGATCATCACCTCTTCGACGATCTCGTCGCGGCCGCGCGGGAAGCAGCGGTACAGGATCGGCTGGCTGAAGCCGATCTCGCCGGCGAGCCGGCGCACCGTGACCGCCGGCCAGCCCTCCTCCTCCGCGACCCGGCGCGCCGCCTCGACGATGGCGCGGGAACGGGCAGCGGTGTCGGTGCGACGAGGTGTTGACGAGCTCATACTCCGATGTTAGCATCGCTAACTGTTAGCATCGCTAACCCGGAAGAAGGAGCTCCCATGACCACCGTCACCATCGTCGCCGCCATCGGCGCCATCACCGCGATCGCCGTCATCTTCGGGACGGACGTGCTCGCCGGCGTCGTCCTGCGCAGCGTCTACGCCGAGGTCGATGAGCGCACACTCGTGCAGGTGGTCGGGCGCGGACACCGTTACGGCGACCGACGCCTCCCCGTCGTCGGCATCTCCTCGGTCGTGCTCACCGCCGCGACCGGCGTGCTGTCCGCGTTCTGGGGCGCTCCCGCCGCCGCGGTCCTCGCCGTGGCCGCGCTGGCGTGCCTGCTGATCTGGCTGGCCCTGTTCGCCCGCATCTCGAAGCCGATCAATGCCGCTCTCACGGCCGCCGCCCTGAACGGCACGGTGCCCGAGGACGCACGAGCGCTGCAGGACCGCTGGGAGTCGATCATCCCGCTGCGGGCGACGCTGCAGGGACTCGCCCTGGTGCTGCTGTGCCTCGCCCTCGTCGTGCGGTGATCGGCCCCCTCCCGGATCGCCGCGGCCCGCAGCATCAGACCGGCTCTCCCCTGCGCCGCGGCGCCGCGGCAGGATGGAGACATGCGACGCGTGCACGTGGAGGTGGCCGGCGAGGTCCAGGGCGTGGGCTACCGCTACACCATGCTCATGGTCGCGAGGCAGGCCGAGGTCTCGGGCTGGGTGCGCAACCGGCACGACGGCCGCGTCGAGGCCGAGGTCGAGGGCGCTGACGCGCGCGTCGACGAGGTGCTGGCATGGATGGCGCGAGGCCCGCGCGGCGCACGCGTCCGCGCCATCGATACCACCGAGCTGGCCCCTGTCGGAGACACCGGCTTCGACGTGCGCCGCGATGTCTGATCAGGTGCCGGCCCGGAGTCCCTCGCGACGGCGCGCGGCCGCGAGGGTACTGGTCAGCGCCCGTCGATCTCGGCGAGGCGGAACGAGACCAGGTCCCGGATCAGCTCGTCCGGGATGCTCGCGCCGGGGGCGAAGCGGATCGCACCGGCACTCGACTCCGCACCTTCGATGACCTCGACCCGGGGCGCGACCGCTGCAATGGCGGCGGCGCTGAACGGATAGATCCCGATGTGCCGGGCGGCGCGGATCGCGGAGATGAGCACTTTTCCGTCGTGGGTGAGGGCCGGCATGCGGTAGCCGGTGCCCTGCTCGGCGTCGGGCACGATCTCCTGTGCGAGCTGGTACACGCGCGCAAGCGCCTGCCGATCGCCAGGATCCTGGACCTCGGCGAGGTAGTCGTCGACAACACCCATGACGTCATCCTGACACGCCCCGCTCAGCGCTGGCTCGGAAACCGGACGCGAGGATGCGGGGACGACGAAGGCCCGCCCCGGCGAACCGGAACGGGCCTTCGTGATCCCTTCGACGGGATCAGGGACTGAATGCTCAGAGGGCGTTGACGTCCAGCGGGATGCCGGGGCCGAACGTGGTCGACACGGCGCCCTTCTGGATGTAGCGGCCCTTCGAGCTGGACGGCTTGAGGCGCACGATCTCCTCGAGCGCGGCCTTCATGTTCTCGTCGAGCTGCTCGGCCGAGAACGACGCCTTGCCGACGACGAAGTGCACGTTGGCGTGCTTGTCGACGCGGAACTCGATCTTTCCGCCCTTGATCTCCTCGACGGCCTTGGCCGCGTTCGGGGTCACGGTGCCGGTCTTCGGGTTCGGCATCAGGCCGCGCGGGCCGAGCACCTTGCCGAGACGACCGACCTGGCCCATGAGCTCGGGGGTCGAGACGGCCGCGTCGAAGTTGGTCCAGCCGTCGGCGACCTTCTGGATGAGCTCGGCGCCGCCGACCTCGTCCGCACCCGCGGCGATCGCGGCCTCAGCAGCCGCACCCGTGGCGAACACGATGACGCGGGCGGTCTTGCCGGTGCCGTGCGGGAGGATGACGGTGCCGCGCACCATCTGGTCGGCCTTGCGCGGGTCGACGGAGAGCTTCAGCGCGACCTCGACGGTGGAGTCGAACTTCGCGGAGCCGGTCTCCTTCGCGAGGGCGACGGCCTCGGTCGGGGTGTAGAAGCGGTCTGCCTCGATCTTCGCGGCGGCAGCGTTGTAAGCCTTGGACTTGGTAGCCATTGTTATCTCCCTCAGCCCTCGACCGTGATGCCCATGGAGCGGGCGGTTCCGGCGATGATCTTGGACGCGGCGTCGATGTCGTTCGCGTTCAGGTCTGCCTGCTTCTGCTCGGCGATCTGACGGACCTGCTCGGCCGTGATCTTCGCGACCTTGACGGTGTGCGGAGTGGCGGAGCCCTTCTGCACGCCCGCAGCCTTCTTGATCAGCTCGGCGGCCGGCGGGGTCTTCAGGATGAACGTGAAGCTGCGGTCCTCGTAGACGGTGATCTCGACGGGGATGACGTTGCCGCGCTGCGACTCGGTCGCGGCGTTGTACGCCTTGCAGAACTCCATGATGTTGACGCCGTGCTGACCGAGCGCGGGGCCGATCGGCGGGGCCGGGTTGGCGGCGCCGGCGTTGATCTGGAGCTTGATCAGGCCGGTCACCTTCTTCTTCGGTGCCATTTCCTCTTCCTTTCATCGAGCGGATGCCGGACGCACCCGCTCTCCCGCAGATCCGGCGGATCCGGATCGCGGTGGTGTTCGCGCGCACACGCGCACGCCCGTGAGGGCGAAGGCGGCGCACAAACCATAGAAGTCTACCGGATCCCCGGGGCGTGCCGTGTTCAGGATCTCCTCGAGGGAACGCCGCGCCGATCGAGGCGCCGCGACCATCGGCCGACCATCGAATGCGGCAGCGAGTGCCCCCGTCTATCTCGTGGCGATGATCGGCGTCATGGCGCCCCCTCGCAGCGCGCGGTCGCTGGTCGCGATGGCGAGCCCTCTCCGGGTGGCTTGGGCGACGATCATCCGGTCGAAGGGGTCGCGGTGGTCCCATTTGAGCTGACCGGCGAGGATCGCGTCGGCGGAGTCCATGGCCAACTCCTCGACATTCATCGAGGCGAGCGTGTCCGTCCAGTTGAACAGGATCCCCTGACCGTCCAGTCGGCCGATACGGGACTTGATCGAGATCTCCCACGCCGACGCAGCGGAGACGAAGACGGGGTTGGCAGGATCGTCGATCACCGCCAGGGCAGGCGGGGCGATGCGGTCAGGGGACGTCATCAGCCAGAGCAGGGCATTGGTGTCGAGCAGGATGGACGTCACGAGGCGAGGCCCTCCCAGGCGTCCATTTCCTCGTCCGGCAACGGCGCGTCGAAATCCTCAGGGATCACGACACCGGGGAACTGCCCGAACACCCGCTTCCGCGGTGCAACGGGCGACAGGATCGCGACCGGCCGACCATGCGAGGTGATCGTGAGAGGACTGCCGGTCTTCTCCACTTCGGCGAGGAGTGCGTTCAACTTCGCCTTGGCCTCGGTGCTGGTGACGGTGTGCATGGAACAATGCTACGCCGTAAGGACCAGTACCACTAGTCCGCTTAGACCGAACGAGCCGAAGAGCGGATGCGTTTCGAGACGACGACGCCCCGCCGGGCCGGAGCCGGGCGGGGCGTCGTGGACGCGAAGCGTCAGATCATCTTGGTGACCTGGTCGAAGGACAGCTCGACCGGGGTCTCGCGCTCGAACAGCGACACCAGCACGGTGAGCTTGCCGCTCTCCGGCTTGATCTCGCTGATCGTGCCGGGAAGACCCGCGAACGAGCCCTCCTTGATCGTGATGGTCTCGCCGATCTCGAAGTCGACCTCGGCCGCGAGCGGGCGGGCCACGGCGGTGCCGCCCTTGGCCGCGACGGCCTTGGCGGTCGGGACGTCCTTGACCTCGACGAGGGACTTCAGCATGGTGAAGGCCTCTTCGAAGCGGAGCGGGGTCGGGTTGTGCGCGTTGCCGACGAAGCCGGTGACGCCGGGCGTGTGCCGCACGACGGACCAGGTGTCCTCGTTGAGCTCCATGCGCACGAGCACGTAGCCGGGGATCCGGACGCGCGTGACCATCTTGCGCTGACCGTTCTTGATCTCGACGACGTCCTCCATCGGGACCTCGATCTGGTAGATGTCGTCCTCGACCTCGAGCGTCGACTTGCGCTGCTCGATGTTGGCCTTCACCTTGCGCTCGAAGCCCGCGTAGGAGTGGATCACGTACCACTTGCCGGGGAGCATGCGCAGCTCCATGCGGAAGGCCTCGTACGGGTCCTCCTCGGCGTCGTCCTCGTCGGCCTCGACGGCGTCGTCGTCGCCGTTGATGTCCGGCCCGTCGTAGGGGGCGACCTCGTCGGCGGCCGCGGCCTCGCGGTCTGCGGCCTCTTCGGCGACGGAGTCGTTGAGGACCTCGGCGGCGGCCTCGGACTCCGCGGCCTCGTCCAGGTTGAGCGCGTCGTTCACGATCGCATCTGCCTCCGGGTCTTCGATCTCGATGTCTTCGTCATCGTCTTCGTACTCTTCGTCGCCCTCGATGTGCAGCGCGATGTGCTCGGCGGGGGTGGAGGAGCGCTCTTCGGCGGAGAGCACGTCGCCCTCCTGAGCCTCGTCTTCTTCGCTCGACTGCTCGGCGGCGGTCGCCCAGTCGGCGTCGTCGGAGTATCGTTCGGACACTTGCTCTTCTCTCCTTCAGGTTCGGCCCCGGGTCAATGGACCCCGGGCCGCGGGATCACGCGGTTTTCCCGGGAACCCCGAAGACTTGCGCCGTCAGCCACGAGAAGACCATGTCAAGCCCGTACACGAGCGCCATCATCACGATGACGAACCCGAGGACGACCAGGGTGTACTTGACGAGCTCCTTGCGCGTCGGAGTGACCACCTTGCGGAGCTCCGCGATCACCTGACGGAAGAACAGCGCGATGCGAGCGAAGAAGCCGAGCCTCTTGTCGCGGCCCGCGCCGCCGTTCGCCGTGGAGACCACAGCGCCCGATGCGTCCTGAACCATCCTCGAGTACCTTTCGTGTGCCAGCTGCGAGCTGACGCGCAGGGCGGACAGGAATCGAACCTGCAACCTGCGGTTTTGGAGACCGCTGCTCTGCCAATTGAGCTACCGCCCTAGAGGTCCGAGGACCTCTGTCCGCATCCTCCTGCTGCGCTCGGGAGACCCGAGGCACGGCGAAAGAATGCAGACAACAACTGCTGGTCCAGTGTACGGCATGCCCGGAGCCGGGCCGAATCGGGCCGGGATCCGTCGTGTCCCGGGCGTGGCGCGGGCGGCGTCAGACCCGCCGCATCGTCCGCACCGCGACATTGCGCAGGGCGAGGCCCGCGCGCGTCCGCGGCACGAGGAACCCGGCACCGATGCCGGCTCCCGACTGCTTCCGCTCCACGAGCGGGCGCAGCTCGCTCTCATAGCGCCGCAGGGCCGCAGCGATGTCGCGGCCGCCCGCGAGCGCGCGGCCGAGCACCTGCGCCCCGGCGAGCGCCATGCTGGACCCCTCTCCCAGGAGGGTGATGCTCGAGGCTGCGTCGCCGAGCAGGACGGCCCGGTCGCGGGACCAGGCGCGCACCCGCACCCGCTGCACGGCATCGAAGTAGAAGTCCTGGGCTCCGGCGAGCGCCGCGAGCGCGACCGGCGCGTGCCATCCGAAGCCCGCGTACCACTGGTGCAGGAGGGCACGCTGGCTCGCCGCGTCGTCCGGCAGCGGGCCGGAGTGGCGGAACAGGAAGGCGGCACCCGGTCTGCCGCCGGCCGGGTGCAGCGCCAGCGCGCGTGACGGCTCGTTGCGCATCTCGACCGTCTCCCGATCCCCGGGGAGATCCGGGATCTCCACCGTGGCGATCCCGAGGCCGAGGGAGCCGCCAGCGCCGCGCTCCTGCACGGGCCACAGCGCACGTCGCGTCGCGGAGTGCTGCCCGTCGGCACCCACGACCAGGTCGTAGCGCTCGATGACGCCACCGAGCACGGCGTCGACGCCGTCGCTGGTGACGGTCAGCGAGTCGAACGTCTCACCGTACCGGATCCGAGCGTGCTGGGAGGCGGCCTCCAGCAGCACCGCCGACAGGTCGCGGCGGGCGATCTCGATGTCGTCTTCGGAGGTCCGAATCCGGATCCGCGCGAACGGCCTGCCGGTCGGACCGATCATCGCGAGGCTGCGTGCACCGGTGTCGTGTTCCCGCAGTCGCGCGGTGACGCCGAGGGCCTGCGCCGCCGCCAGTCCGGCATCGCGGACGTCGACAGGACTGCCGCTGGAACGCGCGCGCTCCCCGCGTTCGAGGACGGTCACGGCGTGCCCGTCCCGGCCGAGGAATGCAGCTGCCGCCGCGCCGGCGATCCCGCCGCCCACGATCAGGATCCGCAGTTTCTGCATGTCATGCAGGTTAGCGGTGCCTGCAATCACCAGTTCAGCCGACCGCCCCGCGATCGCTCCCGGACCGGATCAGCCGATCGCGCGGGCCACCGCATCGAACGCCCTGATCGTCCAGAGCAGGCGCTCGGCGTCCTGCGGCGTCGGCCAGCTGGACAGCTTCGCGGCGACGACGTTCGCGGCGCGATTCACGTAGATCATCTGGCCGTGGATGCCGAGCGCGAGGAGCACGTCGGATCCCGGGTAGGGGAACCAGAACCCGTTGCGGTACATCCCGCCCGGCATGAGCGTGGGCTCGGCGGCGTTCGCGAAGGCCGCACGCGAATCCGGGGCACCGTACAGCGTCTCCGCGATCCACGACGCCGGCAGCACCTGCCGGCCGTCGAGGGCGGCGCCGTCGCGCAGGAACAGGGTGCCGAAGCGCAGCAGATCCCGCAGCGACGCCGAGACGCCGCCGTCGAACATGCCGGCGCCGACCGCGTCCACTCCCACGTTCGCGCCGAACTCGGCCCCCATCGGCCCCCAGAGACGCTCGGACATCAGGTCGGCGGGATGGATCCCCGTCGCCCCCTCGAGCACGAACGCGAGCGTGTCGGTCTCGCACGACTTGTAGTCGAAGCGTCCGCCGTGCGGACCGTCGGCGCCGAGCGACGCGAGGAAGTCGCGCAGCGTGCCGGGAGTCGCCGGGTGCCGGCGCGGGGCCCAGCCGATCGCCTCCTCGAGCAGGCGCACCTCGGCGTTCTCGTCCAGGTAGGCCTCGGAGAAGCGGATGCCGGTGCGCATGTCCAGCAGATCCCGCACGCGGGCGCCGTCGTAGCCGGATCCGGCGAGCGCCGGCACGTAGCCGGTCACCTGCGCGCCGGGGTCGAGCGCTCCGGCGCCGATCAGGGTCCCGGCGACGGCGGTGGTGAGCGACTTGCTGACCGACATGAGCAGGTGCAGCACCTCGGCGGACATCGTGCCGACGTACTGCTCCCCCATCACCGCGCCGTCCCTGGCCACGATCCAGGCGTCGGTGAACGTCGAGCCCATTACGTCCTCGAACGGCGCAGAGCGCTGCTCCCACGGATGCGCGACCTCGATGTGACCGAGGTCGGCGGGCACCGAGGGCAGCGGCAGCGTCCGGCCGCCGGACGAGATCGGGTGCACGGGCAGGAAGTCCGCCATGTGCTGCATCGACCAGCGCAGGTTCGGCTCCTGCTGCCACGCCTCGAGCGGAGGGACGAAGCCGTCCATCGGCCTGATCCCGTCCGAGGGCGCCGGGGCGACCTGCCCGGCCGGTGGCACGGCCTCCGTCGCCGGGGTCGTGCCGTTCCAGGTGCCCGTCGACGGGGGTGTCACATCGCCGCTCATGAGGTCGATGGGGTTCCGATCTGCTCGTGCTCGTCGATCTCCGCCTGGGGCGGCAGCGGCGTGGCCGCGTACATCGCCCTGATGGACTCGATGAGATGCTTCGCGCGGATCGACAGGCGCCCCGTGGGCGTCTGCAGCCGGCCCTTGGTGACCAGGATCCCGAGATCCGCGCCCTTCCAACGATAGTCGCCTGGGCCGTAGATCCGGAGGAAGAAGGACTCCGCCTCGGACCCGAGCAGGTGCCAGTCCAGATCGCCCTGCGAGAACGCGAGCCGGCCGTAGGAGTCCAGCACGTAGCGACCGCTCGGAGGCGCCACGTCGATGTGCTCGACCGTGGGCGAGGTGTGCTTGATGATCATGTGGCTCCACTGATCGGCGGCGGCGAGCTCCTCCCAGCGGTCGTTGATCTCGTCGACGTCGAGATCGAACTCGACGCCCGCGAACTCGAGCAGGTGGAACACGAACAGCGGCACGTCCGCGTAGGCGCCCGCCGTGACGTTCGTGATCGCCGATGCGCCCGAGATCCGCGGGTTGAGCTCGCCGAGGTACACGTCGCCGGTGTCGGTGTCGAGCAGCACGTCGACCTCGAAGAAGCCGCGGTAGCCCTCGGCGCCGAGCGCGTCGCCGAGCGTGCGCACGAGCTTCGTCGCGGTGCGCCGGGTGGCGTCGTCCAGCACGTCGGGGAACATCTCGTTGCCGGCCCAGCCGCCGCGATACGGCGTGAGCTCCTTGTGGCCGGTGATCTCGGTCATGAACGGACCGACGATCGTGCCGTGCCGGGTGAGCACCGCCTCGACCGCGATCGGGCGGTTGTTGATCCGCTTCATGACCTTCAGCTCGTGGCCGACGATGTCGTCCCTGTGCTTCCCGAACGAGGCCGCGTCGGTCACGAAGTACGTGGTCTTGCCGGAGTCGCCGTAAGCGGTCTGCACGACCAGGTCGCCGCCGAGCCCCGCCTTCTCGGCCTGCGCCTGCAGATCCTCGAAGGACTCCACGGTCGTGATCACGTTCGGCACGCTCGGCACGCCCACCGCCTCGGCGATCCGCGTCGTCACCATCTTCGAGTCCAGGCGCTCGCGCAGAGACGCCGCGGGCAGGATCAGCTCGTAGCCGAGCTCCTCGCAGATCGCCTCGGTCTCCTCGTCGAAGAACACCATCGCGATCTTCGGACGCTCGCCCGCCGGGGTGAGCCGGGCGATGTGCGCGCGCACCTCGTGATGGCGCAGCAGCCAGTTGTTGATCTCCTCGCCGCTCTGGAACTCGATGTACGGCTTGTGGATCGGGCTGAACACGCGCGGGTGCGCGCCCTGCCAGCTGTCGTAGTACGTGACGTAGGAGAAGCCGCGCACCCACCGGTCCAGCCCGAGCAGGTTGAACGCGGAGGCGCCGACGAAGAAGATCGGGGTGCGGTTGGTGCGGAAGAAGTGCCGGATCTCCGACATGTTCCGCAGGCCGTGGGTACGCGGGGCCGGCTCGGCGACGACGATCTCGGGATCCAGCGTCGGCGCCGCGACGGGGAGGGGCCCGGTGTTCGCGGATGCCGCGGACCGGGGCGCCGACTTGCGCGGCTTGGGCCGGGCCGTCGCGGTCTTGGCGGAAGCGCCGCGCGCCGCCGCCTTGGCGGCCCCCGCCTTGTCCGCGGACGATCGCACCGTCCGTCGTCTCGGTGCGCGCGCGGCCGCAGGATCGCCCTCGGGCGTCTGTGCGGATCCCTTGCCCGTCGGATCGCTGCCGGTCGGGTTGCTGTCCCTCGGATTGCGTACCACGATGGATCCCTCCATTCACAGGTCCGCGCGGCACCGTTGCCGTGCGGGTCGAGGCTGCCGGGGACGACGCGGACGCCGTCCCCGGTGCCCTCAGGCTACGCGGATGAGCTTCTTGTTCACGAACTCGTCCGCCGCCAGCAGCCCCATCTCGCGGGCGGTGCCGCTGCGCTTCACGCCGCCGAACGGCAGCTCGGGGCTGTCCGCGAGCACGACGTTGACGTACACCATGCCCGCCTCGATGCCGTTCGCCACCCGCTCGGCCTGGGCCGGATCGGTGGTGAAGACGTACGAGCCGAGACCGAACGACGTGTCGTTCGCGAGCGCGACCGCGGCATCCTCGTCGGCGACGCGGTACACGACGCCGGCGGGTCCGAACAGCTCCTCGCGGTAGACGTCCATGTCGGCGGTGACGTCGGCGAGCACGGTCGGCGCGAAGAACGCGCCGTCGCGAGTGCCGCCGGTGAGCAGCGTCGCGCCCTGCTTCACGGCGGTGTCGACCTGCTCCTGCAGGCGCTCGGCCGCGGCCACCGAGGACAGCGGTCCGAGGACCGTGTCCTCCTGGGTGGGGTCGCTCGCCTGCACCGCTGCCAGCTTCGCGACGAACTTCTCCACGAACTGGTCGTAGAGGCCGTCCACGACGATGAACCGCTTGGCGCCGTTGCAGGACTGGCCGTTGTTGTCCAGGCGCGCGTCCACGGCGGCCTGCACGGTCGCGTCCAGGTCGTCGGTGGACAGCAGGATGAACGGATCCGATCCGCCGAGCTCGAGGGCGACCTTCTTCAGGTTGCGGCCGGCGACCTCGGCGACGGCGGCGCCGGCCCGCTCGGATCCGGTCACCGAGACGCCCTGCACGCGCGGGTCGGCGATGATCGTCGCGGACTGCTCGTTCGTCGCGTACACGTTGACGTAGCCGCCGTCGGGCAGGCCCGCGTCGCTGTAGATCTCCTCGAGGAGAGCCGCGGACTCGGGGCACTGCGGGGCGTGCTTCAGGATGATGGTGTTGCCGAGCGCCAGGTTGGGCGCGGCGAAGCGGGCCACCTGGTAGGCCGGGAAGTTCCACGGCATGATGCCGAACAGTGCGCCCAGCGGCGCCCTGCGGACGACCGCGGTGCCCTCGCCGAGGATGTCCAGCGGCTGGTCGGCGTTGATCTTCTCCGCGTTGTCGGCGTAGAACTCGATGATGTCGGCGGCGAAGTCGATCTCGCCGGCCGCCTGGGCGAGCGGCTTGCCCATCTCGCGCACGATGATCGCGGCGAACTCGTCGCGACGCGCGCGGTGTCCCTCCGCGATCCGGCGGATCACGGCGGCGCGCTCGGCCACCGGAGTGCTCCCCCACACCGAGGCGGCGCCGTGGGCGCGAGCGATCGCGTCCTCGATCTGCGCGTCGGTGAAGGTGTCATAGGTCGCCAGGGTCTCGCCCGTGGCCGGGTTGACGACGGCGTAGTCGGTCATGTCCGGTTCCTTTCGGTTGGTTCGGTGGGATCGGCCCCTGCGACGGAGTCAGGGCCCGATCAGTGGGATCAGTCGACCGGGATCAGCGTGTACTTGGTCGAGAGGTACTCGTGGATGCCTTCGAAGCCGCCCTCGCGGCCGACGCCGGACTGCTTGACGCCGCCGAAGGGTGCTGCGGCGTTCGACACCACGCCCACGTTCAGACCCATCATGCCCGTCTCGAGAGCGTCGATCATGCGGTGTCCGCGGGCGAGGTCCTGCGTGAAGACGTAGGACACCAGGCCGTACTCGGTGTCGTTCGCGAGACGCACGGCCTCGGCCTCGTCCGCGAAGGTCGCGATCGCGAGCACCGGGCCGAAGATCTCCTCGCGGAGGATCTCGCTGCCGGCCTGCACGTTCGAGAGCACGGTGGGCTGGTAGAAGGATCCGGCGCCCTCGAGCGCCTTGCCGCCGGACAGCAGCGTCGCGCCGCGCTCCACGGCGTCGCCGACGAGCTCCTGGGCCTTGGCGACCGCGTCGTGGTCGATGAGCGGGCCGATGGTGACGCCCTCCTCGGTGCCGCGGCCGATCTTCATCGCGTTCACGCGCTCGGTGATCCGGCGGGCGAACTCGTCGGCGACGTCCCGGTGCACGATGAAGCGGTTCGCCGCGGTGCAGGCCTGGCCGATGTTGCGGAACTTCGCCGCCAGGGCGCCCTCCACGGCCTTGTCCAGATCCGCGTCCTCGAAGACGACGAACGGGGCGTTGCCGCCGAGCTCCATCGACACGCGCAGCACGCCCTCCGCCGCCTGGGCGATGAGCTTGCGGCCGACTTCGGTGGAGCCGGTGAACGACAGCTTGCGCAGCCGCGGGTCGGCGATGATCGGAGCCGACAGCGCCGACGAGCGCGAGGTCTGCACGACGTTCACGACGCCGGCGGGCAGGCCCGCCTCCTCGAGCAGCTTCACGAAGTACATCGTGGTGAGCGGGGTCAGCGCCGGCGGCTTGATGACCACCGTGCAGCCTGCCGCGAGCGCTGGCGCGATCTTGCGGGTCGCCATCGCGAACGGGAAGTTCCACGGGGTGACGAAGAACGACGGTCCCACGGGGCGCTGCGAGACCACCATGCGACCGGTGCCCTCGGGGTTCAGGCCGTAGCGGCCGGAGATGCGCACGGCCTCCTCGCTGAACCATCGCAGGAACTCGCCGCCGTAGACGACCTCGCCGCGCGCCTCGGCGAGCGGCTTGCCCATCTCGACGGTCATCAGCAGCGCGAGGTCCTCCTTGTGCGCCTGCACGAGGTCGAACGCGCGGCGCAGGATGTCGCTGCGGGTGCGCGGGGCGGTCGCGGCCCAGGCGTCCTGCGCGGCGACAGCCGCGTCCAGGGCGCGCTTGCCGTCGGCCGGGGAGGCGTCGGCGATCGTCCGCACGACGTCGTTGGTGGCGGGGTCGTGCACGTCGAAGGTCTTGTCGCCCTCGGCGGCGACCCACTCGCCGGCGATGTAGAGCCCGGTGGGGACGCTCTCCAGCAGGTTCTTCTCCAGATCGGTCATCTCGATCCTCCTTCTCAGCGGTTGTTTCGCGTTCTTGTCGTCTGTGGGCGGAACCGCTCAGGATTCCGCGTCGGGGGCGTCGCCCGCTCTGGTGCGCGGCACGACGATCATCGGGACCGGGATCACGTCGAGCATCTTCGCGGCGGTGGAGCCCAGGAACAGCCGGCGCGGCTGTGCGAGGCGGCTGGATCCGACCAGGATCAGCTCGCCGGGCAGCCAGGACAGCTGCTCGACGGCCTGCTCCACGGTGTCGCCGGGAGCGCGCTCGAGCTCCGCGCGGACGCCGGGCGGCAGTTCCATCTCGGCACGGGCCAGCACGTCGTCGCCGTGCGCGGTGCTCACCAGCCGGATCGACTGCAGGTCCAGACCGCGCGGCACGTCGAACGCGACCAGGGACACCAGGCGGAGGGTCGCGCCGGTGGAGGCGGACAGCGCGACTGCGGCCTCGAGCAGCACGTCCGCGCCGGGACGGCTGCCGATCGCGGCGGTCACGCGCGAGATCGGCGCCGCCGCGTCCTCGCTGTGCGCGAAGCCCGCGGGGGCGAGCGCCACCGGGATCGGCGAGGAGTGCAGCAGCGCCTGCGCGACGCTGCCCATCCGGTGCAGCCCCACCGTCGCGCCGTTCGCGGCGCCGACGACGATGAGGGCCGCATCCAGCTCCTCGCCGGCGAGCACGAGGCCCTCGGCGAACGAGTCGTGCTGGCGCACCTGCGGAGTGTGCGCGACGTCCGAGGGGATCGCCTCGGCCGCCGCGTCCAGCCACTCCTTCGCCTGCCCGTGGACCGGCTCCGGGTTCCCGGGTCCGGTCGCGACCTCGGCACTCGTGGCGCGCTCGTCGGGCAGGATCACCAGCACGTGAAGGTGCCGCCCGGTGCTCCGGGCGAGGCGGACGCCCAGCGCGAGGGCGTCCGCTCCGGTCTCCGTCGCCGTGTAGCCGACGACGATCGAGGTGGTCATCAGCCGGCGTCGACCGCGGCGCTCACGCCGGAGCCGACCACGTCCGCGGCCGTTCCGCCGGTGGCCGTCGCGCGGCGGGCGTCCAGGATCTGCGCGGCCGCGAGCCGGCCCATCCTGATCGCGCCGTCGACGTGCTGGTAGCCCGCGCCGGCGAGGTCGGAGCACGCGAAGTGGATCGGCCCGACCGACGCGCGCAGGTCCTTGCCGTAGCGGTGCAGGCCGCCCATGTCGAAGCTCGCCGCGTACGCGCCGCGGGTCCACTCCTCGGAGCCCCAGTCGCTCTCGTAGTAGACGACCGGGTTCTTCGCCTCGTCGCCGTAGTAGTGCGCGAGAGACTCCAGGATCCGCTCCTTGCGCTCCTCGGCGCTCAGCTCGAACACCCCGTCCGCGTTCTGGTCGCTGACGAAGCCGACCAGGGTCCCGCGCTCGTCGCCGTGGTTGGTGTTGTCGTACGCCTCGTGCACGAGCTCGTACGGGCTGAAAGCGGTGGCGCTCAGGCCCTGCTCGCGCCAGAACGGACGGTCGTAGACGGCGTGCACCTTGATCACGAAGCCCATCGACAGGTGCTGGTGCATCTGGTGCTGGCGGCGCGGCAGGGGCGGCACGAACGAGATCCGGTTGTACAGCACCGGGGCGTGCGCGAGGATCGCGTAGCGGGCGCGGACGGTGAGCGAGTCGGTCGTCGCGGTGACGCCGTCGGTCCCTGAGCCCGTCGACGGGTCCCATTCCAGGGTGCGCACGGGCTGGTTCAGCAGCACGTCGTCGCCGAGGCGCTCGGCGAGCAGCAGCGGAACCTGCTGCAGGCCGCCCACGACGCGCTTGTCGAGGATGAAGTCCGCGTCGACGAGGTGCGAGTAGGAGCCGGCAGAAGCCGCCATCAGCAGCGACTGCAGCAGCGAGAACGCGTGCGTCGGCTTGGTGAGCATCGCGGATCCGGTGGCGAACGCGAGGTTGCGGACGGCCTCGTCGTCGTCGGTCTGCTGGCGCAGCCAGGCGTCCCAGGTGACCTGGTCCCACTCGGCCGCCTTCGGGTGCGCGTAGGGACGGTCCGGGTCGATCTCGGCGACCATCGCGTCGAGACGCTCGGTGATCTCCGCGATGACCTTCTCGGTCTCGGCCGACACCGGGAACATCTCGCCGGTGAAGCGGTGCAGCGTGCCGTCGGGGCCGACGTAGACGCTGTCGCCTTCGCGGTATCGGCTGAACGTCTCCAGGCCCAGCTCATCGATCGTCTCGATCAGGGCGTCCTGATCCGGCGAGACCCACTGGCCGCCGATCTCGAGCATGGCGCCCTCGATCACATCGGTCCACAGCCGGCCGCCGACGCGGTCGCGGGCTTCGAGCACGACGACCGAGAGACCGGCCTTGCGCAGCTCGTTCGCGGCGGTGGTGCCTGCGGCCCCCGCTCCGACGATGAGCACGTCACGGGTGATGTCGGCCATTCTCTACTCCTTCATGAGAGGGGAGGCACCGAGGTGCGTGGTGGAGAAAAAGTTGCCGGGCGCGATCCAGCATCCCCCGATCCCGATCGCGCCCGGACGTCTCAATGGGCTGCCAGCGCAGCGGCGACGATGTCGAGTCCCTCGTTCAGGAGGTCGTCGCCGATCGTCAGCGGCGGGAGGAAGCGGATCACGTTGCCGAACGTGCCGCAGGTGAGGACGATGACGCCTTCGGCGATGGCCGCCTTGGCGACGGCGGCGGTGAGCGCCGCGTCGGGGGCGCCGGTCGCCGGGTCGACGAACTCGGCGGCGATCATCGCGCCGTGTCCGCGGATGTCGCCCAGGCGCGGGTCGGCGGCCTGGATGGCGGCGAGACGGCCCTTGAGCAGCGCGCCGATCTCGGTCGCGCGCTCGATCAGCCCGTCGTTCTCGTAGGCGTCGATCGCGGCGAGCGCGGCGGCGCAGGCGACGGGGTTGCCGCCGTAGGTGCCGCCGAGGCCGCCGGAGTGCGAGGCGTCCATGATCTCGGCGCGGCCGGTGACCGCCGCCAGCGGCATGCCGCCGGCGATGCCCTTGGCCGTGGTGATCAGGTCGGGCTCGATGCCGAAGAGCTCGCTCGCGAACATCGCGCCGGTGCGGCCGAAGCCGGTCTGCACCTCGTCGGCGATGAACACGACGCCGTTCGCGCGGCACCAGTCCAGGATCGCGGGCAGGTAGCCGTCGGCGGGGACGATGAAGCCTCCCTCGCCCTGGATGGGCTCGATGATCACGGCGGCCAGGTTGTCGGCACCGATCTGCTTCTCGAGCTGCAGGATCGTGCGGGCCGCCGCCTCGGCGCCGGAGAGGCCGTCGCGGAACGGGTAGGAGGCCTGGGCGCGATACACCTCGGGGGCGAACGGGCCGAAGCCGCTCTTGTACGGCATGGCCTTGGCGGTGAGCGCCATCGTCAGGTTGGTGCGGCCGTGGTAGCCGTGGTCGAACGCGACGACGGCCTGGCGACCGGTGTGCTTGCGGGCGATCTTGATCGCGTTCTCGACGGCCTCGGCGCCCGAGTTGAACAGCGCGCTCTTCTTGGCGAAATCGCCCGGGGTGAGCCGGTTGAGGGCCTCGGCGACCTCGACGTACGACTCGTACGGCGAGATCATGAAGCAGGTGTGCGTGAACTGCGCGGCCTGGGCGGCGATGGCCGCGGCGACCTTGGGGTGCGCGTTGCCGACGGTGGTCACGGCGATGCCGGATCCCAGGTCGATGAGCGAGTTGCCGTCGGCGTCGACCACGACGCCACCACCGGCGGCGACGGCCGCGACCGGGACCGTGTGCCCGACGCCGGCGGGAACCGCGGCGGCCTTGCGGGCGATGATCTCGGCCGAGCGGGGACCGGGGAGCTCGGTGACGAGGCGGCGCTCCTGCGGGAGCGATGGTCCGCCGAGGGGAAGCGTTTCAGCCTGCGCGTCGATGGTGGTCATGGCGTCGAGATTACGAGGATCGACAGCGGTCAGCATTCGCCCGGGCGTACAATATGGATCGAGATTTCGCCGGATCGGCCATCCCCGAGATCCGCTCGCCCGGAAGGACTCCATGGACCAGCAGCCCACCCTGCGCACCCTGCTCGGCCGGCGCGATCTGCACCTGTCGCTGGTGGGGACGGAGGACGCGCTCCCCGCGGGAGCGCTCGAGCGTCCGCTGCGCTGGGTGCACAACTCCGACCTCACCGATCCGACGCCGTTCCTCGCCGACGACCTGGCCCTGCTCACCACCGGCACGCAGTTCGCCGACGGCGACGCCGCCGGCACCGCCGATTACGTGCGCCGGCTCGTCGACCGTGGCGTGGTCGCGCTCGGCTTCGGCACCGACGTGCACCGCAGCGGGATCCCCGCCGAGCTCGCGGCGATCTGCGCGGAGGCGGGGCTGCCGCTGTTCGAGGTGCCCTACGGCACGCCGTTCCTCGCCGTGGCGCGCGCGCACTCCGAGGCGATCGCCGCGCAGGCGTACGCGCGGCGCACCTGGGCGCTGGAGACGCAGCGCGCGCTGTCGGTCGCCGCGCTCCGTCCGCGTGGCCTGGAGTCCACGCTCACCGAGCTGTCGCGGCGCCTGGACTGCTGGGTCGGCATGTACGACGCGGCGGGGCAGCTCGCGCACGAGCATCCCGCGGGCGGATCCTCCCCGGCCGTCGCCGGGGCCGCGTCCGATCTGCTGGCGCGCGGCGGATCCGCGAACCGCGTCGTCGAGGAGCGCGACGCGGCGCACACGCTGCTCACCGTGGGGCGCGCCGGGCACCTGCGCGGCGTCGTGGCGATCGCGAGCGGGTCGCTGGACCCGGAGACCCGCACGGTCGTCACGTCCGTCATCGCGATGGCCGGCCTCTCCCTCGAGCAGAGCGAGCAACTCGCGCGCAGCCGTCGGCGGCTGCACCGGCAGCTGCTCGCCTCGCTGCTCAGCGACGACCCGACGCTCGCGCGCCGCGTGCTGGGTTCGCTGCCGCCGGCGCCGGTGATCGTGGCTGTCGCGGCGGGCGAGCGGCAGGGAGCCGTGTCGGAGTGGTGGGAGCGGCGGCAGGGATCCCCGCCCGTCTTCCTCGCCGATTCGGGGGACGGGCTGGTGATGTGCCTCGCCGCGGACGACGCGCCGGTGCTCGACGAGCTGTCGGCGCGGGTCGGCGTGCGGATCGGGGCCTCCGCTCCCGAGGAGTACGCGGGGTTCTCCCGCGCCCACGCGCAGGCGCTCACGGCGCTGCGGCGCGGCGGCGGCGGCACGAGCGTCGCCCGGTACGCGGAGAGCGCGGAGGCCAGCGTGCTGGCCGCCTTCGCGACCGACGAGGCCCGGCTCATCGCGGAGTCCCGGCTGGCGCCGCTGCGCCGTCATGACGCCCGCGACCACGCCGAGCTCGAACGCTCGCTGCGCGTGTGGCTCGAGCACGACACCCGGCTGGAGCCCGCCGCCGCGGCGCTCGGCGTGCACCGGCATACGCTGCGCACCAGGATCGCGCAGGCGTCCGAGATCCTGGGGGCGGATCTGGGATCCTTCCCCGCCCGCGCGGAGCTCTGGGCGACGCTGCGCACCGCCGGGGACTGAGGAGCCCGCGCTTCGGCCTTCCGTGCGCTCCGGGCGTCAGCGCTTCAGCGCCCCCAGCATCTCGGCGGCTGTGCCGTGGAAGATCGGACCGTGGCCGACGACGATCGTCTGCTCCGGGAGGTCCCGCAGCCGTTCCAGGCTCTCCGGCGTCTGCTCCGGGGCGTCGCTGAACGGGCCGAGCTGCACGTCCTCGGATCCGTTCAGCACATGCCGGGTGGTGAGGGCGTCGCCGACGAAGAGGGCGTCCACGGCGGGGATCCGGATGGCGACGGACCCTGGCGAGTGCCCGGGCAGGCCGATGATCTCGGGCGAGCCGGGGAGCGGAAGCACATCGCCGTCCTGCACCGTGCGGACTTCGCCGAGGTGCCGCGGGCGCAGGCCGCCGCGGCGCAGCGCCGCCGCGAAGAACCGCAGCGTCGGGCCGAGGCGCATGGCGCCGCCCGGGGCGGAGGGCGTCTTCTCCCCCTGCGCGCGGCCGGCATCCGCCTCGTGCACATAGGTCGGCACCCCGTACTCGGTACGCAGCCACTCGGCGACGCCGATGTGGTCACTGTCGCCGTGGGTGAGCACCACGCCGCGGATGTCCTCGGGACGGCGGCCCGCGGCCTCGAGCGCCCGCTGCAGGATGCGCCGGTCCCCCGGCAGCCCCGCGTCGATCAGCGTGATGCCCTCGTCGGTGGCGACGGCATGCATGGCGACGATGTCGTCGCCGATCCGGATGAGCTCTGCGTTCATGATGGCTACGTTATATAGCTATCAAGGCTATTGTCAATAGCCTTAGGATGGAGAGCGAAGGAGGATCCGATGCCCGCACCACAGCGCGTCACCGCCTCCTCGCTCGTGGCCGCCGCACGGGCGATCGCAGAGCGCGAAGGCATCGACGCCGTGACCATCAGCGCGGTCGCCGCCGCGGTCGGGGTGCGACCGCCCAGCCTGTACAAGCACGTGCGGCACCGGCACGACCTGCTCCGGCTGATCGCCGACGATGCGGCGCGCGAGCTCGGCCGGGCCGTCACGGTGCTCGTCGGCCCGGCGACGGATCCTCCGGTCGTGCTCGCTGCGATCGCGCGGGCGGTGCGGGCGTTCACCGGGCGCTCCCCCCGCGCCGCCGGGCTGCTGTTCTCCACGCCCGCTCCCGAGGCAGGGCCGTCACCGGACGCCATGACGCCGCTCATCGGGGCACTGCTCGCCGCGGTGCGCCGCTCGACCTCCGGCGACCCGCTCCCGGCGGCACGGACGCTGACGGCCTGGGTCTACGGCTTCTGCACGATGGAGCAGGCCGGTGCATTCCAGCTCGGCGGCGATGTCGACGAGGCCTTCGAGTTCGGCCTCCGCACGCTCATCGGTACGCTCACCGGCAGCGGCTCCGCGGACTGACAGTGATGATGGTGGTGGGAGCCCCGCAGCGGTCGTCCTGACTCTTGGACTGACTGACTTCGGGTCTTGAACGGGATCTGTCGGTCGATTCGCTGCGGGGCTGCCTTTGCACTCACCGTGCGAGGGTTCGTGACCTCATAGGAGCCTGTGCCAGCAGGCACCCATCACTGTCTTGTCCGCTCGCTCTCGGCGGTGCGTGCCGTTCTGTCCCTTGGAGTGAGAGGAACGGCGATGACCACCATCGCACAAGAAACCGAGGTCGGCCAGGTCGAGGTCGCTATCGGGGTCGACACGCACGGCGATACGCACACGGCCGCGGTGATCGATGCGACGGGCCGGCTGCTGGGTTGCGCCCAGTTCCCCGCCGACAAGGCCGGCTACGCGGCGCTGCTGTCGTGGGCGGTGACGTTCGGGATGCTGCTGATCGCCGCGATCGAAGGCACCGGCGCCTACGGTGCGGGCCTGGCCCGGCACCTGCGCGGCGCGGGCGTCGAGCTGCTGGAGATCGACCGCCCCGACCGCAAGACCCGCCGGTTCGCGGGCAAGTCCGACCCGCTGGACGCGGAAGCCGCCGCCCGGGCCGCACTGTCCCGGGCGCGCACTGGTGTCCCGAAAGACCGGACCGGGAAGGTCGAAGCGCTAAGGAATCTGCGCGTCGCCAGGCGCAGCGCCATCGACCAGCGCGCGGACTGCATCAGGCGGATCAAGACGTTGCTGGTCACCGCACCCGACGAGCTGCGGGAACGACTGCGCCACCTGACGGACCGGGAACTGTTACGCATCTGCGCGGCACTGCGACCAGACACATCCCGCATCGGCGACCCGGAACAGGCCGCGAAGGTCGCGCTGCGCGCCCTCGCCCGTCGACACGCCGCGCTGAGCGAAGAGATCGACGAACTCGACGCGCTCATCGACCCTCTCGTCACCACGATCAACCCGGCCCTGCTCGAACTCAACGGGGTCGGTGCCGATGTCGCCGGGCAGCTGCTGGTCACCGCGGGCGAGAACACCGACCGGCTCCGCTCCGAAGCCGCGTTCGCGATGCTCTGCGGCGTCGCCCCGATCCCCGCATCCTCCGGCAAGACACACCGGCACCGCCTCAACCGCGGCGGCGACCGGCAAGCGAACGCCGCCCTCTACAGGATCGTTCTCTGCCGACTCCGCTGGGACCCCAGAACCCAGGCCTACATGCGCCGCCGCACCGAACAAGGCCTCTCCAAGAAAGACATCATCCGCTGCCTCAAAC
>NZ_JBQEOZ010000003.1:0-353104 GCF_052045495.1 Microbacterium sp. 22242
GTGACCGGTGAGCCCGTGGAGTTGTTGTGGGTGAAGGGTTCCGGGGGTGATCTGGGGACGCTGACGGAGCAGGGTTTGGCGGTGTTGCGGCTGGACCGGCTGCGGGCCCTCGTCGACGTCTACCCGGGGGTGGAGCGTGAGGACGAGATGGTCGCCGCGTTCGATTACTGCCTGCATGGCAAGGGGGGTGCGGCACCGTCGATCGACACGGCTATGCACGGGCTCGTGGATGCCGCGCACGTCGACCACCTGCATCCGGACAGTGGGATCGCGATCGCGACCGCTGCGGACGGGGAGGCGCTGACGGCGCGGATCTTCGGGGGGCGGGTGGCGTGGGTGCCGTGGCGGCGTCCGGGGTTCCAGCTGGGTCTGGACATCGCGGCGATCAAGGCGGCGAGCCCGGACGCGGTCGGGTGCATCCTGGGCGGGCACGGGATCACCGCCTGGGGGGACACGTCGGAGGAGGCGGAGGCGCACTCCCGGTGGATCATCGAGACCGCGGCGGCGTTTATCGCCGAGCACGGGAAGGCTCAGCCGTTCGGCGGGGCCCGGGCTGGGTTCGAAGCGCTGCCTGACGGCGAGCGGCGGGCCCGGGCGGCGGCGTTGGCGCCCACCATCCGGGGCCTCGCGTCGACCGATCACCCCATGGTGGGGCATTACACGGACACGGACGTGGTGCTGGGCTTCCTGGCGTCGGAGAACGCCCCCCGCCTGGCCGGGCTGGGCACGAGCTGCCCGGATCATTTCCTGCGCACCAAGGTGAAGCCGCTGATCCTGGACCTGCCCGCGACGGCCACGGTGGAGGAGCAGATCGCGCGCCTCACCGAGCTGCACCAGGAGTACCGGACCGAGTACCAGGCGTACTACGACGCGCACGCCGTCCCTTCGACAGGCTCAGGGACCGGGAGCCCGGCGATCCGCGGCGCGGACCCCCTCATCGTCCTCATCCCCGGCGTCGGCATGTTCTCCTACGGTGCCAACAAGCAGACCGCCCGCGTCGCGGGCGAGTTCTACGTCAACGCGATCAACGTCATGGCCGGCGCGGAAGCCCTCTCCACCTACACCCCCATCTCGGACGCGGAGAAGTTCCGCATCGAGTACTGGGCGCTCGAGGAAGCGAAACTGCAGCGCATGCCGAAACCGCGCTCCCACCAGGGGCGGATCGCGTTCGTCACCGGCGCCGCGAGTGGCATCGGCAAAGCCATCGCCACCCGCCTCGCCCGAGAAGGCGCCTGCGTGATCATCGCCGACCTCGACCTCACCAAAGCCCAAGCCGCCGCCGCCGAGCTCGGGGGCACGGATGTCGCGATCGGGGTCGCCGCGAACGTCGCCGACGCCGACGCCGTCCAGGCCGCGCTCGATGAAGCCGTGCTCGCGTTCGGCGGAGTCGACCTGATCGTCAACAACGCCGGCCTGTCCCTGTCCAAACCCCTCCTCGAAACCACCGAGAAGGACTGGGACCTGCAGCACGACGTGATGGCGAAAGGATCCTTCCTCGTCTCCCAGACCGCAGCGCGGATCCTCATCGAGCAGAAACTCGGCGGCGACATCATCTACATCTCCTCCAAGAACAGCGTCTTCGCCGGACCCAACAACATCGCCTACTCCGCCACCAAAGCCGACCAAGCCCACCAAGTCCGCCTCCTCGCCGTCGAACTCGGCGAACACGGCATCCGCGTCAACGGCATCAACCCCGACGGCGTCGTCCGCGGCTCCGGGATCTTCGCCTCCGGCTGGGGCGCCAACCGCGCCGCGACCTACGGCGTCAAAGAAGAAGACCTCGGCCAGTACTACGCCAACCGCACCATCCTGAAACGCGAAGTCATCCCCGAAAACGTCGCCGACGCCGTCTACGTCCTCACCGGCCCCGACCTCACCCGCACCACCGGACTCCACATCCCCGTCGACTCCGGCGTCGCCGCCGCCTTCCTGCGATGACCGAGGACGGATCCGTGCGGGCCGTCGCCGCCGTCGACCTGGGTGCGACCAGCGGCCGAGTCATGATCGGACGGATCCGCGACGGCCAGGTGGCGCTCGAGGAGGTCGCCCGCTTCCCGAACGGCCCCGTGCCCGGCGCGGACGGCCTGCACTGGGACTTCACGGCCCTGTACGAGCACGTGCTCGAGGGCCTCGCCGAGGCGCTGCGCCGCGAGCCCGCGGTCGCGAGCATCGGCATCGACTCGTGGGCGGTCGACTACGGGCTGCTGCGCGACGGCGCCCTGCTCGGCGAGCCGTTCCACTACCGCGACGAGGCCCGCGCCCGCGGGGCGGACGTCGTGCACGAGGCCATCCCGTTCGCCGACCTGTACGCGCGCAACGGGCTGCAGTTCTTGCCGTTCACGACGCTGTACCAGTGGGCCGCCGACGCCCGCCTCGCCGACGCCGACACGATGCTGCTGATCCCCGATCTGGTGGCGCACCTGCTCACCGGCGCACGCGTCGCCGAGCGCACGAACGCGTCCACCACCGGCCTGCTCGCGGTCGACGGTGCCGGCTGGGACCGCGACCTCGCCGGGATCCTCGGCATTCCCGAGCGCCTGCTGCCTCCGCTCGTGGATCCGGGCGAGCGCATCGGCGTGGTGAGCGGGTCCGCCCTGGACCGGATCGGCGCGGCCGTGCCGGTCGTCGCGGTCGGATCGCACGACACCGCCTCGGCGGTCGCCGCGGCTCCCCTGTCCGGCCCCGGATCCGCGTACATCTCCTGCGGCACCTGGGGCCTGGTCGGGCTCGAGCTCGCGGAGCCCGTGCGCACCGCCGCCGCACGCGACGCCGGGTTCACGAACGAGCGCGGCGTCGACGGGCGGATCCGGTTCCTGCACAACGTCACCGGGCTCTGGCTCCTGAGCGAGACCGTGCGCGCGTGGGAGCAGGCGGACGGGGCCGCGATCGACCTCGGCGCGCTGCTGGCCGCCGCCGAGGACGTCGCCGGATCCGTGCCGCTGTTCGACGCGAACGACCCCTCGCTCTCCGCTCCCGGAAGGATGCCGGAGCGGATCGCGGAGGTGCTGCGGGCAGGCGGATCGGCCGTCCCCGCGAGCCGGCCGGCGTTCGTCCGGTCGATCGTGGAGAGCGTCGCCGCGGCGTTCGCGGACGCCGTCGCCACCGCTGCCGCGCTCACCGGCCGCACGATCGAGGAGATCCACCTGGTGGGCGGAGGGTCCCTGAACCGCCTGCTCTGCCAGGCCACCGCCGACCGCTCCGGTCTGCCTGTTCTCGCCGGCCCGGTCGAGGCCACGGCGCTCGGCAACGTGCTGGTGCAGGCGCGCGCGCACGGCTGGTTCGGCGAGGCGAGCCTGGAGCAGCTCCGCACGGCCGTGGCCGCCTCCGAACCGCCGCTGCGGTACCACCCGAGCGGTCAGGAGCTCGCCCGCACCACCAGCGCCGGTACGAGCAGGGGCGGATCCGACGCCTCCGCGCCGAGCCCCTCGGCGCGGTCCACGACCAGACGCACGGCCTGATCGCCGAGGGCGGCGAAGTCCTGGCGGACGGTCGTCAGCGGCGGGCGGAACTCCGCCGCGTCGGCGATGTCGTCGAAGCCGAGCACGGCCACGTCCTCCGGGATGCGACGACCGGCGTCGGCGAGGGCGCGCAGCAGGCCGAGCGCCATCTGGTCGTTGGCGACGAAGACCGCCTCGACGGACGGATCGGCCGCGAGCTCCTCGCCGAGACGGTGCCCGGACGCGGCGCTCCAGTCGCCGCGCCGCGGCTCGGGCGGGGTCGCGCCGCGCGCCGCGAGCTCCTCGCGCCAGCCGCGTTCGCGCTCCGCCGCGGCGAAGGATCCGGCCGGTCCGGCGAGGTGGTGTACGGTCTGCGCGCCCCGGTCGAGCAGGTGCGCGGTCGCCGCCCTGGCCCCGGCCGCGTGGTCCGTGCCGATCACCGCGAAGCGAGCGTCGGCGGGAGCGTCCACGACGACCAGCGCGAGCCCGGCGGGATCCGCATCGCGCGCGAGCGCTGAGGCCTCGTTGAGCACGATCGCGCCGTCGACGCCCTGCTCGTGCAGCCGGTCGAAGGCCTCGCCGATCCTCCCCTGCACACCCAGGGTGACCACCGCCAGCGCGTAGCCCCGCGACTCCGCCGCCTCGGCGATCGCCTGCAACAGGGCCGAGTTGCCGACGGTGGCGAGGGTCTGCGCGACCACGCCGATCGTGCGCGAGCGCCCTGTCCGCAGGGCCCGCGCGGCGCGGTGCGGGCGGTAGCCGAGCTCGGCCATCGCGGCCTCCACGCGCGCGCGGGTCTCCGGATCGACGCGAGGACTGTCGTTCACGACCCGCGACACGGTCTGCCCGGAGACGCCGGCACGCGCGGCCACCACGGCCATGGACACACGGCCGCTGGGCTGCGGACCGCGACGGGAGCGGCCGAGGCCGCCTTCGCCGGCGGCCAGAGCCTGGAGCTCGCGCAGCTCGTCGTCGCGCTTCGGCATGGCCCGCCCTCTCGACCGCCCGGCGCCCGATCCGGCTCGTGCGCAACTCAGGAGTGTTGACGCTACCACGCTCGCTGACGTACCGTGTTTACGTGAACATGGAAATCGATCCTGAATTCGGTGCGGCCTCCCGGTCCGCCGGCGCCGACGCCGATGCGGCCCCGTCCGCCGGCGCAGCCCGAACCGCCGACGGGGAGCCCTGGGCTGCGGCTGAGGTCACCGAGCTCGGCGCGGGCGTCGTGCGCCGCGCGACCCGCCTGGCCGACGGCCGCGAGCTCGTCTACTACGACGACCCCGGCACCGCGCTGCCCGCCGAACGCTCGATCGACGCCCGTGTCCTGGATCCCCGCCCCGAGACCGCGATGATGCGCCAGGACGTGCTCACCGGCGACTGGATCACGTTCGCCACCAAGCGGCAGAACCGCGTCATGCTGCCGAGCGCGGACGCGGATCCGCTCGCCCCGCAGACCGCGGCCAACCCGTCCGAGGTGCCCTCGCGCTACGACGTCGCGGTGTTCGAGAACCGTTCGCCGTCCTTCGGGCCGGCCCTCGCCGAGGCCGCCGGCACCGCGCCGGCGGCGCTCAACCCGCCGCGCGGTCAGGACGACCTCGAGGCCCTCGGCCTCGAGCGGACCCGCACCAGCGTCGGCCGCTGCGAGGTGGTGTGCTTCAGCCCCGAGCATGCCGGATCCTTCGGCACCCAGTCGGTCACCCGCGCTCGCACGGTGATCGAGGCGTGGGCGGACCGCACGGCGGCGCTCTCCGCCCTGCCCGGCATCGAGCAGGTGTTCCCGTTCGAGAACCGCGGCGAGGCGATCGGCGTGACCCTGCCGCACCCGCACGGGCAGATCTACGCCTACCCGTACGTGACCCCGCGCACGCAGCGGCTGCGGGAGAGCATCGACCGGACCGACCGCAGCCTGTTCGCCCGGATCCTGGAGATCGAGCAGGCGTCGAGCCGGGTGGTGCTGCAGGGCGAGCACTGGACGGCGTTCGTGCCGTTCGCCGCACGCTGGCCGCTCGAGGTGCAGCTGCTGCCGCACCGGCACGTGCCCGACTTCACCGCGCTGTCGAGCGAGGAGCGCGACGAGCTCGCCCCCGTCTATCTGCGCCTCTTGCGCGGGGTGGACGCCCTCTACGGCACGCCCACGCCCTACATCGCGGCCTGGCACCAGGCGCCGGTCAGACTCGGCCGGGAGGCGATCCGGATGCGGCTCGAGCTGACCAGCCCCCGCCGCGCCGCCGACAAGCTGAAGTTCCTGGCCGGTTCCGAGACGGCCATGGGGGCATGGACCGCGGAGATCCTGCCCGAGGACGCCGCCGCCCGTCTGCGCGACGCGATCGCGTCGGTGCCCGCTCCGACCGCCGACACCCACGCCGCCACCACCCCCGAGGAGACCCGATGACCACCCTGCGCGACGCCGCCGAGACCAGGCCGCAGGGAGCCGACGCCGCCGTCGACCTCTTCCGCGAGCTCACCGGATCGGCACCGGAGGGCGTCTGGTCGGCCCCCGGCCGCGCGAATCTGATCGGCGAGCACACCGACTACAACGACGGCTTCGTGCTGCCGTTCGCGATCCAGCACCGCACGTTCGCTGCGGCGCGCCTGCGCACGGACGGACGGATCCGCGTCGCCTCGACCTTCGCGCCGCTCGCCGTCGAGTGCGACCTCGACGCGCTGGAGAGCCTGTTCCCCGTCGAGCATCAGGGCGCCGATCGTGACATGCCGGAGTGGGCCGCCTACCCGCTCGGCGTCGCCTGGGCGCTGCGCGCCCTGGCCCCCGGCGCCTCCTTCCCCGGCGTCGACATCGCGATCTCCTCGGACGTCCCGGTGGGCGCCGGCCTGTCGTCGTCCGCCGCGATCGAGGGTGCGGCCGGATCCGCGCTGAACGAGCTGTGGGGTCTGGGGCTGGATGCGGTCACGCTCGCGACCGCCGGCCGCCGCGCCGAGAACGAGGCCGTCGGCGCCCCCACCGGGATCATGGATCAGATGGCGTCGATGCTCGGCGTCGCGGACGCGGTCACCTTCCTCGACTGCCGGACGCTGGAGACCCGCTCGATCCCGACCAGGTTCGCGGAGGCCGGGCTCGAGGTGCTCGTGATCGACACCGGCGTGAAGCACGCGCACTCGACCGGCGGCTACCGGGAGCGCCGGGAATCGTGCCAGCGGGGGGCGGCGGCCCTGGGCGTTCCCGCACTGCGCGACGTGGCCGTGCAGGATCTGCCGCGCGCGGCCGAGCTGCTGGACGACGTGGACTTCCGCCGCGTGCGGCACGTGGTGACCGAGGATCAGCGCGTGCTCGACACCGTCGCGGCGCTCACCGAGCAGGGTCCGCGCGCGATCGGCGAACTGCTCGTGGCCTCGCACGCGTCGATGCGAGACGACTTCGAGATCTCCGTCCCCGAGCTCGACACGGCGGTGGACACGGCGCTCGCGCACGGCGCGATCGGCGCACGCATGACCGGCGGCGGTTTCGGCGGCGCGGCGATCGCCCTCGTCGACCACGACCGGGTCCCGGCCGTCTCGGAGGCCGTGCGCGATGCGTTCGCGGCGGCCGGCTTCGCGCCGCCGCACCTGTTCACGGTCACGCCCTCCGCCGGCCCCCGCCGCGACGCCTGAGCGGCGCGGGACACCTGAGCGGCCCGGGGCACCGCACGCTCCCGGGCGGGCCCGGCGATCCTCAGCCGGTCCCTGTCAGAATGAACTCGCGCGATCGCGCGACGGAAGGAGACCCATGTCCTGGCTTGTCACCGGCGGCGCCGGCTACATCGGATCGCACGTGGTGCGCGCCCTCGGAGGAGCCGGGCTCACCCCGGTCGTGCTCGACGACCTGTCCAGCGGCCGTCCGTCGTTCGTGCCCGAGGGTGTCGCGCTCGTCGAGGGCAGCATCCTGGATCGCGACCTGGTGGAGCAGACGCTGCGCGCGCACGACGTGCAGGGCGTGATCCACGTGGCCGGCTTCAAGTACGCCGGAGTGTCGGTGCAGCGACCGCTGCACACCTACGCGCAGAACGTCGAGGGCACCAGGGTCATCCTCGAGGCCATGGCCGCCGCCGACGTCGCGAACATCGTGTTCTCCTCGAGCGCCGCCGTGTTCGGCACGCCGGACGTGCCGCTCGTGGTGGAGGGCACCGAGAAGCGCCCGGCCAGCCCCTACGGCGAGTCGAAGCTCATCGGCGAGTGGCTGCTGCGCGACGAGGCGGTCGCGACCGCCGGATCCGAGCACCCCCTCGTGCACACCTCCCTGCGCTACTTCAACGTCGTCGGCTCCGCGGATCCGACCGTCTATGACGTCAGCCCGCACAACCTGTTCCCGATCGTCTTCGAGAAGCTGCTGGCCGGCGAGACGCCGCGCATCAACGGGGACGACTACGACACCGAGGACGGCACCAACGTGCGCGACTACGTGCACGTCGGCGACATCGCGCTCGCCCACGTCGCCGCCGCGCAGCGCATGATCGCCGGCGAGCCGCTCGAGCCCGCCTATAACCTCGGCTCGGGCGACGGCCTCTCCGTCCGGCAGATCATGGACGCCATGGCGCGCGTCACCGGGATCGACTTCGTCCCCGAGGTCGGCCCGCGCCGCCCGGGCGACCCCGACCAGATCGTGGCGACCGGTGAGCTCGCCGCGCGCGACCTGGACTGGACGATGCGGCACACGGTCGACGAGATGGTCCGCTCCGGCTGGGAGGCCCGCCGCAACGCGGGCTGACGCCGCGGCGGGGCTGCGTCCCCGCGACCGGCGGTGACCCGGCGGACGGCCGGGGTTAGGCTCGGCGAATGGTGATCCGTCCGGCGACCCCCGAGGATGCGCAGGGGATCGCGGTGGTGCACGTGCGCTCGTGGCAGGAGGCGTATCGCGGTCTCCTGCCGCAGGCCGTGCTGGACGAGCTCTCCGTGGCGGCGCGCGAGGAGGCCTGGCTGCGGACGCTCACCGCGGCGGGGGACGGCTCCGCACAGGAGGGGCCGCGCTCCCGTACCGTCGTCGCCGCGCAGGACGACCGCATCCTCGGCTGGGCGACGTTCGGCGACGCGCGCGACGAAGCGGGTCCCGGCGCAGAGCTCTGGGGCCTGTACGCGCATCCGGGCACCTGGTCCCGCGGGGTCGGGCACGCGCTCATCTCGCACGTGCAGGACACCCTGCGCACGGAGGGCCGCGCCTCGGCGTACCTGTGGGTGCTGCGGGGCAACGATCGCGCCGCCGCGTTCTACGAGCGGCACGGCTGGCTCGAGGACGGCGGCACGAAGGTCGAGGAGCGGGCCGGCATGCGGCTGCCGCACCTGCGCCGGGTGAAGCGCCTGAGCTGATCACGGGCGCCTCGGCTCCGCACCGTTAGCCTTTCCTGTATGACCGCGCTCCCGGATCCGTCCCCGGTCGTCGAGACCTCCTCCGGCCCGGTCCAGGGGTACTGGCGCGGCCGCCCCGGCGAGCCGGGGGCATCCGCCGCATTCCTCGGCGTCCCGTTCGCCGCTGCTCCGACCGGGGACCTGCGCTTCGCCGCCCCGCAGGATCCTGAGCCGTGGAGCGAGGTGCGCCAGGCCACCGCGTACGGCCCGACCGCGCAGCGCGGCGACAAGGGCGAGACGCTGATCCCGGAGCCGAGCATCCCCGGCGACGCGACGCTCAACGTCAACGTGTTCACTCCCGGCCTGGCGGGGTCGCTGCCGGTGATGGTGTGGATCCACGGCGGCGGATACGTCGACGGCTCCCCGGCGAGCCCCTGGTACGACGGCGCCGCGTTCAGCCGCGACGGCGTGGTGACCGTCACGCTGTCGTACCGGCTCGGCTTCGACGGCTTCGGGCTCATCGACGACGCGACGCCGAACCGGGGGGTGCAGGACTGGATCGCCGGGCTGGAATGGGTGCGGCGCAACGTCGCCGCGTTCGGCGGGGATCCGGATCGGGTCACGATCGCGGGGCAGTCCGCGGGCGGCGGGGCGGTGCTGACGCTGCTCGGGCTCGAGCGCGCGCAGCACCTGTTCCGCGCCGCGATGGCGTTCTCCCCCGCTCTCGCCGACGTGGGCCCACACACCGCGCACGAGCGCACCGGCCGGCTCGCGGAGCTGCTCGGCTGCGCGCCGACCGTCGAGGGATTCCGTTCCGTGCCGGAGCGCCGGGTGATGCAGAAGCAGCCCACGGCCGCCCTGCGCGGCGCGACCGGGCTGCGCGCCCTGATCGATCCGCTCGTGACCGGGCTGCCCTGGGGGCCGGTCGTGGACGGCGAGGTCGTCCCGCAGCCGGCGATCGACGCGATCCGCTCCGGCATCGGATCCGGCAAGCCGCTGCTGCTCGGCGCGACCGACGACGAGTTCACGATGGCGTTCGACCGCGCGCCGAAGCTGCTGCGGTTCGTGCCCGCCGGCCTCGCGCTGCGCCTGCTCACCCGGGATGGCGCGCTGCGCCGCGCCTATCTGCGGGCCAACCGGCCGCAGCGCCGCCGCGGGACCGCCGCCCTGCTCGGACGGTTCGTGACCGACACGGTCTTCCGCGCCCTCGTCGTGCGCACGGCCGAGGCCAGAGCCGAGGCCCCCACCTGGACCTACCGGTTCGCCTGGGTCTCCCCCGCCAAGGGCTGGTCCTGCCACTGCCTCGACGTGCCGTTCTGGTTCGACGTGCTGCAGGAGCCGCATGTGCCGGCGCTCACCGGCCCCACGCCGCCGCAGCACCTCGCCACCGAGATGCACGCCGCGGCCGTGCGATTCGTGTGCGACGGCGACCCCGGCTGGCCCGCGTGGCGGACGAACCCGGGCGTCTCCCGCGTCTTCGGCGCGGGGCCGGACACGCCTGCACTGTCGACGAACGCCTTCGACGACGCCCTGCCGCTGGCCTGAGGGCGCACGGCCTCCTACTCCGCCGGCAGCTCGCCGGGGTCCGCGCGGCGGCCGTCCGACAGCGGCCGAATCGTGATCGCGCCGGTCATTGTCGAGCCTCCGCGGGAAGCCTATGCTCCGAGGTATACCATCCGGGCCCGGCTTCCGGATGGGGCAGTCAACGGGGAGGGGGCCCTCAGAACTCGCCGGCCGCAAAGGAGCGAGACCGGCCCACCTGAAAGAAGGCAGTCATGTCGGATCAGTTCGTGCACGATGTCAGCGACGCGGAATTGCAGGCGCAGGACCCGGACGGGCGCCTGTACAACGAGGATCTGGCACCCGCCCAGCCGTCGCATCGCAAGTGGAACGCGTACCAGCTCTTCTCCCTGTGGATGAACGACGCCCACAACGCCGGCAACTACACCTGGGCCGCCGGCCTCTTCGTCGGTCTCGGGATGAGCGCGTTCGACGTCACCCTCGGCATCTTCCTCGGCTCGATCATCATCCTGATCGGCTGCACCCTCTCCGGGTTCATGGGCCATGCCACGGGCACCCCGTATCCGGTGATCAGCCGCATCACGTGGGGCATCTGGGGTGCGAACATCCCCGCCCTGGTCCGCGGGATCGTCGCGATCGCCTGGTACGGCGTGCAGACGTATCTCGCCTCGATCGCGTTGAACGCGCTGCTCTCGCGCGCGATCCCCGCCTTCCGCGATCTGAGCACCGCCACGTCCCCGAGCATCCTCGGCCTGTCGGTCGGCGGCTGGATCTGCTTCATCCTGCTGTCCCTCATCCAGCTGATCATCGTGCGCAACGGCATGGAGGCAGTCCGGCATTTCCAGGGTCTGGCCGGCCCGATCATCTGGATCGTCATGCTGGCGCTGATGTTCTACTTCCTCGGCAAGGCCGGCTGGGGCTTCAACTGGTTCTCCGGCCCGGGCGGAAAGTCGATCTCGGGCGGCGAGCAGACGCGCAACATCCTCATCGCCATGGCGCAGACGGTCGGCACGCTCGCGACCCTGATGCTCAACTTCGCGGACTTCGCGCGCTACTCGCCCAGCCGCAAGGCGGTCGTCACGGGCAACCTGTGGGGGCTGCCGATCAACTGGACGGCCTTCGCGGTCACCTCCGTGATCACCACGGCCGCCGCGGCCAAGGTGCTGCACGCGGACATGAACCAGATCAAGGATCCCGGCATCCTGATCTCGCACATCGACAACTCGGTGATGTTCTACCTCTTCACCGGCGCTTTCGTGTTCGCGACGATCGGCGTCAACATCGTCGCGAACTTCGTGTCGGCCGCGTTCGACATCTCCAACGTCAACCCGAAGCGGATCAGCTTCCGCACGGGCGGTCTGATCACGGCGATCGCGGCCATCGTCGTGACGCCGTGGAACTACTTCGACAACCCCATCGTCGTCGGGTACTTCCTGGGCAGCCTCGGCGCCCTGCTCGGCCCGTTCTTCGGGATCCTCATCGTGGACTTCTTCCTGGTCCGCAAGCAGAAGTTCTCGATCCGGCACATGTACCTGCCGAGCCCGAAGTCGATCTACTACTACAACAAGGGCGTCAGCCGGTACGCGCTGTACGCGCTCATCCCGTCCGCGATCGTCGCGCTCAGCATCGCGCTGCTGCCGTGGTTCTCCGCGATCAAGGACTTCGGCTGGTTCATCGGCGCCCCGCTCGCCGGCGTCATCTACTTCCTCATCGCCAACAACCGGGTGATCGTGCTGCCGCACGACACCTCTGAGGAGGCTCAGCCCGCGGCCGCCTGAGATCCGGCTCCGGACAGGATCCGGTCAGGCGATCGCGGTCAGGGTGCGGATGATGCCGGTGTGGTCGAGCTCGCCGTCGCCCGCGGCGACCATGCGCGAGAACAGGTCGTGGACCGCGCGCACGAGCGTGTCGTCCACACCCGCCTGGTGCGCCGCGTCGAGGGCGAAGTCCAGGTCCTTGAGCTGGTTCTTCGCGCTGCCGCCCTCGGCGTAGTCGTCGTGCAGCCACTTGCCGGCCTTCTGCCGGAGGACCTCCGAGTCCGCGAGCCCGCCCTCCAGGATCCGCACCAGCCGGCCGTCGTCCAGTCCGCTCGCGCGGGCGACCGCGAGCGCCTGCGCGACGGCGGTGACAGTGCTCGCGACGACGATCTGATTGCAGGCCTTCGCGATCGACCCTGATCCGATTCCGCCCATGCGCTCGATCGTGCTGCCGTAGTGCGCGAACAGCGGCTGGAGCCGCGCGAACAGGGCCTCGTCGGCGCCGACCATGATGCTCAGGCGGCCGTCCCGCGCGCCGGCGGTGCCCCCGCTCAGCGGCGCATCGACGACGTCGACGCCCCACTCCGTCCGCGCCCTGTCCGCCAGCTCGCGCACGCCCGAGGCCGAGACCGTGCTGTGCACGACGAGCAGCGGGCGCACCGTCCCGCTCCGCTCCCAGCCGCGCAGCAGCCCTTCCTCTCCGGTCAGCACCTGCTCGAGCTGCGGAAGGTCGGGGAGCACGGCCAGGACGATGGGCCTCGCCGCCCCCGCCGGATCGCTCGCCACGGCCGCGCCGCGTGCGGCGAACGGCGCCGCCACCGCGGCCGTCCGGTTCCAGACCGTCAGGGGGATGCCCGCGTCCACGAGCCGTTCCGCGATGGGACGTCCCATCGGGCCGAGCCCGACGATCCCCACGTCGTCAGCCAACGCTCAGTCCCATCAGCTCGGGCAGCACGGTGCTGAACCACGGGACGAACGCGACCAGGAGGACGCCCACGACCAGCACCGCCAGATAGGGCAGGAAGTGCCGCACGCTCTCCTCGACGCTGGCGCGTCCCGTCGCGGAGGCGACGTAGAAGCCGATCCCGGCCGGGGGCGCGAAGGATCCGATGCCCATCGAGATGATCAGCACCATGGCGAACTGCACCGGGTTGATCCCGAACTGCTCTGCGATCGGCATGAGCAGCGGCGCGAAGATCAGCACCGCGGGCATGCCCTCCAACAGCTGCCCCATGACGATCAGCACGACGATGCTGAGCAGCATGAACAGCACGGTGGATCCGGACAGTCCGCCGAGCGAATCGGCGATCGACTGGGAGACTCCCGCGGAGGCGAGGGTCTGCGCGAACGGAGCGGCCGCCGCGATGATGAACAGCACCATGCCGGCCGTCGTGATCGTCTCGCGCAGCGCCTTGCCGGTGACGGCCAGGCGGCCCCGCCGCACGATGAGGGCGAGGACGAGCCCGTACGCCACGGCGAGCGCGGACACCTCGGTCGGCGTCGCGAGGCCGGCGACGATGCCGACCACGAGACCCACCGGCAGGAGCAGCGTCGGCAGGGCGAAGAGCACCGACCTGCCCTTCTCCGCCGCAGAGGTCGCGGGGGCCGGCGCGATGCCCAGCTTGCGCGCCCGCAGGAAGATCAGGGCGAGCACGCACAGGCCGAGGACCGCGGCGGGCACGAGCCCGGCGATGAAGAGCGTGGTGGTGGAGAGCGACGTGATCGATCCCAGGACGAGGAGCACCAGGCTCGGCGGCACGGTCTCGCCCATGATGGCGGACGCCGAGAGCACCGCCACCGTCTCGGGGCGCGGCACCTTGCGCTCGTCGAGCATGTCGCGCATGGTCGTCCCGACCGCGGCGACGTCCGCCACCTTGGATCCGGAGATGCCGGAGAAGATGTACATGGTGGCGACCACCGCCATGAGCGCGCCGCCGCGGACGCGTCCGAGGACCGCGTCGATGACGCGGGCGAGCGGCGCGGTGAGGCCGGCCAGGCTCATCAGCGCCCCGACCAGGATGAAGAACGGGATCGCGAGCAGCAGGAACGAGTTGGCTCCGGACTGCATGCCCATCGGGATGGCGACGAGGTCGGACAGGCCGCCCCAATACACGAACACCCCGGAACCGAGAATGAGCACGAACGAGATCGGCACCCCGAGGAACAGGATCACGAAGAGGAAGACGAGCACGACCGCCATCTGCCCCTCCGGCGAGGCCAGCGCCAGCACGGGCTGGAGCACGGCGACCAGCACGATGATCGCGACGGCGACGCCCAGCCCGACCAGCGTCGCCCTGACCTTCATGCGGACGAGGCGGACCACCGCGAAGAAGGCCGTCATGGCCATCCCGATCGCGAACGGCAACGAGATGATCGAGGCGGACAGGTGCAGCACCGGCGTCGTCTCGTCGGCCCGATCGACGAGCACCGGCACGAAGTACACGAGGGAGGCGGCGGCGATCCCGAAGACCAGCCATTCCGCGAGCGCCTGCTGGAACGGCCGCCATGCGGAGGGGAGCTTGGCGACGGCGAACTCGATCGACATGTGCGCGCCGCGGGCGTAGGCGATGGCTCCGCCCATGAAGGCCACCACGTAGATGGCCATCTCCGACACCTCCTGCGACCAGATGATCGAGTTCCCGGTGATCCAGCGGAAGCCGATGTTGGCGAGCACCACCAGCAGCTCGACGACGATGGCGGCGCCGACGATGCCTTCGAGGACGAGGTCCAGCGGCCGCGCGCCGCTCCAGGCGCGCGCGGGTGCGTTGATCGAGGGATGCAGGATCGTGGTGCTCGGCGTGGCGTGCTCGAGATCCGCGGTATCCGCGAGCGGTTCGTTCGTCATCTTTGACCTTCCGGCGTGGTGGTGATCGGTGAGGGACGGGTCCGCGGTCGCCGTCGCGCGGACCCGTCCGGTGTCGTCACTGGTGCGCGTCGACGAAATCGACCGTCTTGGTGAGGAACTCCTGGCCGCCGACGTCGCCGGCGAAGGACGGGTAGAGCGAGCGCGCGATGCCCTTCAGCTGCGTGACCGCGGAGGCGGGCAGATCGTTCTTCTTCATGCCCGCGGCCTCGAGCTGGCTGAGCTGCTTGTCGGCGAGCGACGCGTCGTTCTTCGTCTTGTACGTCGCCGTGTCGTCGGCCGCCGCCTGCACGGCCTTCTGCGCGGCCTTGTCCAGCGCGTTCCACTTCTTGTCGCTGAGCGCCAGGATGAACGCGTCGCTCATGTGGTTCGTCATCGAGATGTACTTCTGGACCTCGGCGAACTTGTTGGACGCGGGCACCTCGACCGGGTTCTCCTGCCCGTCGATCGCGCCGGTCTGCAGGGCCGTGTACACCTCGGAGAACGCCATCGGCGTCGGGCTCGCGCCGACCTTGGCGAAGAACGTGGTCCACAGCGGGTTGCCCGGCACGCGGATCTTGAGGCCCTTGAAATCGGCGACCGACGTGATCGGGCGGACGTTGTTGGTCACCACCCGCGGGGTCCGCGACAGCAGCGCCAGGCCCTTGGTCTTCATCCCGTCGAGATCCGCGAGCAGGGACTTGCCGGGCTCGCCCTTCAGATACTGGACCTCCTGGTCGGTCGACGAGAACAGGTAGGGAAGGCTGATCGCGTTCATGCGCTTGTCGGACGCCGCGTACACGGAGGTCGACAGGATGACGCCGTCCAGCGACCCGTTCTGCACGCGGGTGACGGCCGCGGTCTGGTCGCCGCCGAAGCTCGTGCCGTTGGGGATGACCGTCACCTTGACCGCGCCGTGCGACTCCTTGCCGACGGCGTCGGCGAAGTGCTGCGCCGCCATGCCGACGGAGGAGGTGATCGGGTCGGGGATCGAGAGCTTGACGGTCACGGTCGAGCCGTGCGCGCCGGATGAGCATCCGGCGAGGACGGACGCGGTGAGCGCGAGTGCGATGCCGGCGGCGATGCCGGTCAGTCGTCGCTTCATGGGTATGAGCCTTTCGGGATCTGTCAGGACTTCGGGTGTCAGTGGACGGGGGAGAACAGTGCTTCGGTCTCGCGGCGGAGCTCCAGTGCGGTGCTGAGCGACTCGTCGATGACGATGTCGTCCCAGCGCACGGACGCGCCCTTCGCGACGGGGTTGCGCAGTTCGACGTGATGGGCGAGCGCGACGGGGAGGTATCCGCTGCCCACCGACGTCGCCGCCGAGACCAGCTTGCCCCACACCGTGTAACCGCCCTCGCCGTCGAGGAACTCCCCGGCCGCGAGATCCTTCTTCGCGGTCGCGACCACGTCGCCGTAGAAGCCGATCGGCGCACCGGTGGGGATCCCGCGCAGCACGGCGTTCGCGATGGAGATGTTCAGCTCGAGGCCGACGTAGTGGTACGGACGGAACAGCGCCGCGTACTGACCGGTGGGATCCGGATGCCACGGGTACTCGGTGAAGCATCCGGACACGTAGTCGTTGGTCGCCTTGACGACGACGAAGACGCCCTCCTGGGTGTTGAACGGGATCCACTCGCCCTCGCGCGTGACGCTCGACATGACGTCCACGGATCCTTCGTGCGCGAGCACTCCCCCGACGTCCGCAGGCCGGCAGATCGTCGCGATCTCCTCGATGTTGCCCGGTGTGAAGGTCAGCCCGTCGTCGGACGGGGTCAGGCCCGCGGCGTTCGCGACCGCCGCCATCTCGATCGCCGCCTTGGTGCCGTCGCGGAACGACGTGTGCATGTACGGGTTGAGCTGACCGGAGTCGGTGAGCTCCTTCGAGAACTCCCAGTTCTCCCAGACGTTGTCGGGGTTCATCTCGTGGTAGTGCGTCAGGTACTTCGCGCCCTTGCCCGCGCAGGCGACGTCGAACCCGGAGGTGCGCGCCCAGTCGACGAGTTCCATGATCAGCGCCGGCTGGTCGCCGTACGCCATGGAGTACACCACGCCGGCCTGCTCCGCGCGCTTGGCGAGCGCGGGGCCGGCCAGGGCATCGGCCTCGACCGTCACCATGATGATGTGCTTGCCGGTCTCGATCGCGCGCAGGGCGTGGTCGATCCCGACGATCGGGTTGCCGGTCGCCTCGACGATGACGTCGATGTCGGCCTCGAACAGGGCCGAGGCGTCCGGGACGATGGTCGTCGCGCGGCGGGCGAGCGCCTCGTCGATGTCGGCCGCGATCTGATCCGCCGGCCAGCCGACGAGCTCGAACGCGCCCTGCGCCCGGGCGACGTTGATGTCGGCGATCGCCACGACGTGGATCCCGGGGATGTTGCGCGCCTGCGAGAGGTACATGGTCCCGAATCGGCCGGCGCCGATCAGACCCACCCGAATGGGACGCCCCTCGGCCTCGCGCTGCTGGAGGAGATTGTGCAGATTCACGATCGCCTTTCCTGTTGTCCTGAAGCGGCGACGCCGGATCGATGGCCGTGACGGCCCGACTCCCTCGTCGTTCGCTATCGTGAATGGTAACGGTTACACTTTTGTACCACCAGGGGTGACCGAGGTCAAACACGAAGTTCCGGATCACTAGGCTGGGCAGGATCGGAGGAGGTCGGAGTGCGCAAGACAGCGACGATCCGCGATGTCGCCCGTGAGGCGGGAGTCAGCGTCGCGGTGGTCTCCCGGGTGCTCAACGACACCGGCCCGGTCGCCGCGCACACCCGGGCGAAGGTCGTCGAGGTCATCGAGCGGCTGGCCTATCGTCCGCGTGAGGCCGCACGGGAGCTGCAGGGCGGAGGCACCTCCACCATCGGCCTGGTGCTGGCCGACCTGACGAACCCGTTCTTCGCCCGCCTCGCCGACCGGGTGGTGTGGGAGGCGCGGGCGCGCGGAGTGCACGTCATCCTGCTCACGACGCAGGAGGATCCGTACCTCGAGGCGGCGTCGATCGACACCCTCGTCGGCAGATCCGTCTCCGCCGTGATCGCGACGCCGACCGGCGGCAACGTGGACAAGTGGAAGCGCCTGACGGAGCTGGGCGTGAGCGTGGTCTTCGTCGATCGCGAGATCGACGAACTCGACGGGATCGACGTCGTGACGATCGACAACCGCTCATCGTCCGCGGCGGCCACGCAGCATCTCATCGATCTCGGCCACGAGCGCATCGCCTTCATCTCGGGACCCCTCACGACGTCGACGGGTCGCGACCGCGTCGCCGCATTCCGCGACACCATGGCGGAGGCGGGGCTCGCCGTCGACGACGAGCTCGTGCACGCGATCCCCTTCCGCGGCGACGCCGGGAGCGACGCCGTCGGAACCCTGCTGCACCTGCCGGCGCCGCCGACGGGGCTCATCATCGGCAACACCGCGCAGGTGCGCTCCGCGCTGCGCCGGCTCAAGCAGAGCGGAATCGACATGCCAGGGCGGCTCAGTGTGGTCGCCTTCGACGACAACCCCTGGACCGAGCTCGTCTCGCCTCCGCTCACCGTCGTCCGCCAGCCCATCGACATGCTGGCGCTGCACTCCGTGGAACTCGCCGTCGGGCGGGCCAAGGGCCATCTCAGCGAGGGCCCGCGGCACGCAGACGTCGCCGCGGAGTTCGTGCGGCGATCGAGCACGTCCGCGCCCGCCCCTTCATCCTGAGGAACACCATGACCGTCGTCGTCACCGCCGTCTTCCACCCGCTCCCCGGCCACGGGGAGCGGCTCGTCGACGCTCTTCGCGCCTGCATCCCCGCGGTCCACGAGGAGGACGGGTGCCACCTCTATGCGATCCACGACGCGGAGGACGGGACGATCACGATGCTCGAGAAATGGGAGTCCCGCGACCTGCTGCGCGCCCACGCCGAGGGGCCGGCGGTGGCCGCGCTCGACGCGGCGGTGGGGCCGCACCTCGCCTCGCCCACCACGGTCACCACGATGGTCCCGCTCCCCGCCGGCACCCCGGAGCAGGGCGCCGTCTGACGCGCGCCGTCTCCCGGCGCGCGGCGAGACGAAGGGCGCTCGACGGCCCCAGTGGATCCGGGTCCGATTCAGGCGATCGGCTCCAGCAGCGGGATCTCGTGGCGGTGCGGGGTGCCGAAGCGGTGCGCGGTGACCGAGACCGCCTGCTCGCGCAGGAAGGTCAGGATCTCCACGCGTCCGGCCGAGACGACCGGGTTCGCGTAGATCGCGAGGCTCGGCGATCCCTCTACGGCGGCAGCGGTCGCGGCGGACGAGGCGCCGATCAGGCGCACGCGGCCGCCCCGTGCGGCGAGGCGCTGCGCGTGCGCGGCCCAGGTCCGGGCGTCCTCGGTGGCGACCGTGACGTCCTGCGCGCCGAGCCAGGTCAGCAGCGTCGACGGCAGCGGCGTCGCGGTGCTCACCGTCACCCGGGCGCGAGCGCGGCGCCCGGCGGCGACCACGCGCACGAGCTCGGCGACGCGCGCCCCCTCGAAGCGGATCGTGACGGGCACCGCCTGGTAGCGCAGTGCGTTCTGCTCGGTGCTGAGACCGGTCGCGTCGCGCACCACGCCGAACTCGCCCGTCCAGGCGTCGATGTCGGTGGCGAGGGCGGCACGCAGCCAGGCGATGTCGGCGTCGGCGTCGCCGGAGGCGGCGAGCGCTCCCACCGCGGAGGTCGCCAGCGCGTCGAGCTCGCGTGTCGTCCGCACGGGCGCGTCCGTCCACGCGGAGAGGCCGACGAGGTAGTTCGGTCCGCCCGCCTTGGAGCCGGCGCCGACCGCGGCCTTCTTCCAGCCCCCGAACGGCTGGCGCTGCACGATCGCGCCGGTGGTGCCGCGGTTGACGTAGACGTTGCCCGCCTGGATCGACGCGAGCCACTGCTGGATCTCGTCGTCGTCCAGCGAGTGCAGGCCCGAGGTGAGGCCGTAGTCGATGTCGTTGACGATGTCGATCGCCTCGGCGAGCGAGTCCGCGGTCATGATGCCGAGCACAGGACCGAAGTACTCCACGCGGTGGAACTCGCTGCCGCGCTTCACGCCGTCGCGGATGCCGGGCCGCCAGAGCTGTCCGGCGTCGTCGAGCTTCTCCGGCTTCAGCAGCCAGCTCTCGCCTGCGTGCAGCGTGGTGAGCGCACCGAGGAGCTTGCCCTCGGCCGGACCGATCAGCGGGCCGATCCGGTTGGATCCGTCCTCGGGCGAGCCCACGTCGTAGGCGCGGACCGCATCGACGAGCTGGCGGCGGAACCGCTCCGAGCGGGCCGCGGATCCGACGAGCACGACGAGCGAGGCCGCCGAGCACTTCTGGCCCGCGTGGCCGAACGCGGCGTACGCGACGTCCTTCGCGGCGAGGTCGAGGTCGGCCGACGGGGTGACGATGATGGCGTTCTTGCCGCTCGTCTCGGCGAGCAGCGGCAGGTCGGCGCGGAAGCCGCGGAACAGTTCGGCCGTCTCGTAGCCGCCGGTGAGGATCACCCGTCCCACGGCCGCATCGCTCACCAGCTTCGCGCCCAGCTCGTTCCGCGACGGCCCCTCGAACTGCACGTACTGCAGCACCTCGCGCGGCACGCCGGCCTCCCACAGCGCCTCGACCATGACCGCGCCGGAGCGGCGGGCCTGACGGGCGGGCTTGATGATCACCGGGGATCCGGTGGCCAGCGCCGACAGGGTGGATCCGGCCGGGATCGCGACCGGGAAGTTCCACGGCGGGGTGACCACGGTCAGCCCGACCGGCTGCATGGTCGCTCCGTCGACGTGCGCCAGCGCGCGAGCGCTCTCGGCGTAGTAGTGCGCGAAGTCGATGGCCTCGGACACCTCGGGGTCGCCCTGCTCGATGACCTTGCCGGCCTCGGATCCCATGACCTCGAGCAGGTCGGCGCGACGCGCCTCGAGCACGTCCCCTGCCCTGTGCAGGATCGCCGCACGCCCCTCGGCGCCGAGGGTGCGCCAGGCCTCGCCCGCGGCGACGGCGGCCGCGATCGCCGCGTCGACCTGCTCGGCGGCGTTCAGCGTGTTCGCCGCGACGGTGTCGTCGCCGAGCGTCGACGCCCTCATGCGGGCACGGATCGCGTCGCCCCAGGCACGGTTCGCCGCGAGCGACGGGTCCGTGTCGGGGGTGTTCTCGAACCCGTCGGCCGGGGCCGGCGGGGCGGGCAGCTGCCGGTTCTGCACCCGGTTCGGCCCCGGGACCTCGGTCGGCACGGCCTGGACCGAGGCGAGGAAGCGCTCCTTCTCGCGCTCGAAGAGCTTCGGATCCGCGTCGAGGTCGAAGACCGCCGACATGAAGTTCTCCTGCGACGCGCCCTCCTCGAGGCGGCGGATCAGATAGGCGATCGCGACGTCGAATTCGTCGGGGTGCACGACCGGCGTGTAGAGCAGCAGCGAGCCGACCGTGCGCTTGACGACCTGCGCCTGTGCCGCGGCCATGCCCAGCAGCATCTCGAACTCGACGCCCTCGGTGACCTGCCGGTCGGAGGCGAGCAGCCAGGCCAGCGCGATGTCGAAGAGGTTGTGGCCGGCGACGCCGATCCTGACGTTGCCGATGTGCTCGGGGCGCAGGGCGTACTCGAGCACGGCCTTGTACGAGGCGTCCGACTCCTGCTTCGTCGACCAGGTCGCGAGCGGCCAGCCGTGCGACTCGGCGTCGACGGTCTCCATGGGCAGGTTCGCGCCCTTGACGACACGCACCTTGATCGGGGCCCCGCCGTTCGCGACGCGTGCCGCGGCCCACTCCTGCAGCCGGATCATGGCGCCGAGCGCGTCGGGCAGGTAGGCCTGCAGCACGATGCCTGCCTCGAGGCTGTGGAACTCGGGACGGTCCAGGATCGAGGTGAAGACGGCGATCGTGAGGTCGAGGTCCTTGTACTCCTCCATGTCGAGGTTGATGAACTTCGTGGTCGCTGAGCCTGTCGAGGCACCGGTCCCTGAGCCTGTCGAAGGGCCCTTCAGCGCGATCCGGTACAGCGGCAGCAGGGCCTCGGCGGCGTCGGCGACGGCCGCGTCGAACGCCCACGGGCTGTGCGGGGCGACCGTGGACGACACCTTGATCGAGACGTAGTCGACGTCGTCGCGCTCGAGCAGGCGGCGAGTGCCCTCGAGGCGGCGGGCGGCCTCCTCGCGGCCGAGGATCGCCTCGCCGAGCAGGTTGATGTTGAGCTTGACGTCCTGCGTCTCGCGGATGTGCGCGATGGCCTTGCCGAGCTTCTCGTCACGGGCGTCGACGATCAGGTGCCGCACCATCTGCCGCAGCACCGCACGCGCTGCCGGGACGACCAGGCGGGGCGCGATCTTCGCCGTCGCGCCGCCGAGGCCGATCGCGGCCCGCATGGGCGCGGGCAGGAACCCGGGCGTGAGCGGGACGAGGTCCTTGAGCTTGGCCGCCGCCACGTCGAGGTCCTCCGGGCGCACCACGCCGTCGACGAAGCCGACGGTGAAGTCGAGGCCGTGGGGGTCGCGCAGCACGCCGGCGAGGCGCTGACCCGCGGCGTCGACAGGGACCTCGCGGCTCTCCGCGAGCCACTTCTGGACGAGGGCGACGGCGTCCTCGGCGAGAGCGGAGAGGGCGGTGGCGGGGGCGGCGGAGTCGCGGGCAGCGGTGCTCGCGGATTCGGTGGCGGTCATGGTTCCTCGGGTTTCGGGAGTTCTTCGCGCACGCGCGGGGGATGTTCTCAGCATGGATCCGAATTCCCTGCAGGAAAAGCGATCGTTCGCGACAGATATCATTCGTAGGAACCGAACGATAGGAGAGGCCGTGTTCGAGCTCCGCCGACTCCGCCTGCTGCACGAGTTCGCCCTGCGCGGCACGGTCGCCGAGGTCGCGCGATCGCTGTCGTACAGCCCGTCCACGGTGTCGCAGCAGCTCGCCCTGCTCGAGCGCGAAGCGGGCGTCCCGCTGCTCGAGCCGGACGGCCGGCGGATCCGGCTGACCGCCGAGGGCCGGCTGCTCGCGGAGCACGCCGCCCGCGCTCTCGAGCTCGACGAACAGGCCAGGCAGTCGCTCGCGCAGGCCCCCGCCGAGACCATCCGGATCAGCGCGATGCCGACCGCCGCCGAGACGATCGTGCCGGCCGCGCTCACCGCCCTCGCGACGACGCATCCGCAGCTGCGGGTCGAGATGACCGAGTCGCCGCCCGAGGAGGGGCTGTTCGAGCTGACCGCCCGCCGCTTCGACCTCGTGATCGCCGAGCAGTATCCGGGACACACCAGGGAGCGCCGGGAGGGGACCGAGCACGAGCTGGTCGGCGAGGATCCGATCCGCCTGGCGCTGCCCCCGGGGCGGTCCCCCGTGCCTCTCGGCGCGCTCCAGGACCGCGCGTGGGTCCTCGAACCCGTCGGATCCGCGGCGCGGCAGTGGGCGGTGCAGCAGTGCCGCGCCGCGGGATTCGAGCCCGACGTGCGCTTCGAGGCGGCCGACCTCACCGCCCACGTGCGGCTGATCGAGGCCGGGCACGCGGTCGGCATGCTGCCCGATCTGATCTGGGGGGACACGCCGGCGCCGGTGGTGCTCGCCGAGCTTCCCGGATCCCCGGTGCGACAGGTCTTCACCGCGGTGCGAGCCGGCACCCGCGCGTCCGAGGGCGTCGCCGCGGTCCGCGCGGCTCTGGTCGAGGCGTTCGCGCCGAGCCGTCGCCCGCGCTGACGGGAGCGCGGCCCCGCATCCAGCGACCCGCGGACCCTGCGCCCGGAGCCGGGGAAGCCGCTATGCTCGGCACGAACAGCAGGGGGACACATGTCGCAGCCGAACTCCTTTCCGCCCGTCCCGGAGCCACAGGGCGCGGCGGCTCCGACGAGTGACCCTGTCACGCCGGGCTACGCGCCCCCTCCGCCCCCGCCCGCCTACGGACAGCCGGCCGCCGGTCCGCAGCTCGCTGCGCCCCTGCCGCAGGCGCCGATCTTCGGCGCCCCGCCCGCGGGCGGCGCCTCCCCCTACGCCCCGCCGCAGCCGGGTCATCCCGGCCAGCCGGCTCCGCCGCAGTACGCGCACCCCGCCCCGCCGCAGTACGCGCAATCCGTGCCGCCGCAGTACGGGCAGTACGTCCCGCCGCAGTCCCCGCAGGCGCCGTACGGCGGTGCGCCCTACGGCGGTGCGCCCTACGGCGTCCCCTCGGCGGGCGCGAAGACCGGCTTCGGCAGCGCGGTCGCGAGCGTCGTGATCGGCGCACTGCTGACGCTGTTCTCGCTCGCAGAGCTGCTCGGCGCCTTCAACTACCGGTTCATCTGGGTGTGGATCGTGATCCTGCCGATCGCTCTGGGCTCGGGCGCGCTGCGGCAGAGCCGCTTCGCCGGCCCCCGTGCGGGCGCGGTGCGCGGCCTCGCGATCGCCGGCATGGTGCTGGGCGGGATCGGCGGTCTGCTCATGCTCGCCGCGTACTTCTGAGCCCGCACCGACCGCGACCGGACTCGGAACGCCGCGCGGATCCGGGACGCGCTTCCGCTCGGCCCGGCGGCGTTCGCCCGCGACCGCGACCGCTCAGGCCTCGTGCACCGTGGCGTGCGGGATCCGCTGTCGCATGATCCGGATCGCCTCCGGGTTCACGTCCACGAGCAGGGCGTCGCGTCCGAGGGCGGCGGCGACGGCGCCGGTCGTGCCGGATCCGGCGAACAGGTCGAGCACCCGGTCCCCCGGCCGGCTGGACGCCTGGATCATGCGACGCAGGATCCCCTCCGGCTTCTGCGTCGGATATCCCGTCTTCTCACGGCCCGAGGTCGGCACGATCGTGTGCCACCACACGTCGGTGGGGAGCTTGCCGCGCTCGCGCTTCTCGGCGCTGACCAGGCTCGGCGCCATGTACGGCTCGCGCTCGACGTCGTCGACGTTGAACACGTGCCCGCCCGGCGTCTTCACGTAGACCAGGATCGTGTCGTGCTTGGTGGGCCAGCGCGTGCGCGGTTTCGCCCCGTAGTCGTACGCCCAGATCAGCTCGTTCAGGAAGCAGTCCCGGCCGAACACCGCGTCGAGCATAACCTTGGCGTAGTGCGCCTCGCGGTAGTCGAGGTGCAGGTAGAGCGTGCCATCGTCGGCGAGCAGCCGCCAGGCCTCCTCCAGCCGCGGCATCAGGAAGTCGCCGTAGTCGTCGAAGCGATCGTCGTAGGCGTGCAGCAGCTCGCGCACCCGCTCGTAGCGGTGCCCGTGGAAGCCGTGGTTGACCTCGACCGATCCATCCTGAATTGCGTCGGCCGCACGGTCGGCACGGCGGGTCGAGACCGCGTGCCGCTCCTGCGTGCGCCCGGTGTTGAACGGCGGATCCAGGTACACCAGCGTGAAGGACCCGCCGGGAAGGGTCCGGGCGACGTCGAGCGCCTCGCCGTGCACGATCTCGACGGCACCGATCCCCGCGGGCGCCGCGTCCGCCTCGACGACCGGCTCCGATGAGTCGTTCACGGGACGCGGTGCAGCCAGGCCTCGGTGGAGAACTTCGTGCGCACCAGCTCCTCCGCGGCCTCGTATTCGTCGGCGGAGATCGAGCCGTCCTCGGCACCGGTGATCCCGCGGAAGGTGTCCTTGAACCGCTCGATGATCTCGGCGCGGCTGAGACCGGTCTGGCTGCGCAGCGGGTCCACCCGCTTCGCTGCCGAGGCGGTGCCCTTGTCGCTGAGCTTCTCGCGGCCGATCCGCAGCACCTCGGTCATCGTCTGCCCGTCGATGTCGTACGACAGCGTGGCGTGGTGCAGGACGCCGCCGTTGGCGAGACGCTTCTGCGCGGCCCCGCCGATCTTGCCGCTCGGGCCGGTGATGTCGTTGAGGGGCTGGTAGGTGGCGTCGATGCCGAGCGAGCGCAGCGCCTGCAGCACCCAGTCGTCGAGGAACGCGTACGAGTCCGCGAAGGTCATCCCCTGCACGAGCGACGCCGGCACGTACAGCGAGTAGGTGATGATCTGCCCTGCGGCCATCATCATCGCCCCGCCGCCTGAGATCCGACGCACCACGTCGAAGCCGTGCCGCAGGGCGCCCTGCGGGTCGACCTCGTTGCGGTACGACTGGAAGGATCCGATCACCACCGCGGACTCGTCCCACTCCCAGATCCGCAGGGTCGGGCGGCGCAGCCCGGCGCCGACGCGCGTCGTGAGCACCTCGTCGAGGGCGAGGTTCATGCGCGGCGAGACGGCCTTCTCGTGCAGGATCTCCCAGTCGAAGTCGCGCCAGCCGGGGGCGGTGACGAGCGCGCGGCGGACCGCGACCCCGACCGCGTCGGGGGTGAGCCCGAGCAGCTGGGCGCCTTCGGGGAGCGCGGCGCGGACGGCCGACGCGATCGCGCTCGCATCGGTCTCGGCCGGCAGCCCGGTGACCGCGCCGTTGATGCTGTCGAGCGCGTCGTCGGGCTCGAGGAAGAAGTCGCCGGCGAGCCGGAAGTCGGCGATCGCGCCGTCCGTCACCTCGAAGTCGACGACGACGAGCTTGCCGCCAGGAACCTTGTACTCACCGTGCACCGCTCCAGCCTACGCGGGCGCCCGCTCCGCGCGGTCCGGCTCGGCTCAGCGACCGGGACCGTCCGCGGCGGTCAGCCGCGCGAGGGGATGTGCTTGTCGAGCCAGGCGAGCAGGTCGGAGCGCACCTCGTCCTGCTGCAGCTCGTTGAAGATCTCGTGCCGCGCCTCGGGATAGACGAGGGTCGTGACGTCGGTCAGCCCGGAGCGCGAGCGGTAGTCGTCGGCCAGGCGGTGCACGCTGCGCGGGCCGCCGACAGGATCGTCCCGCCCGACCATGAGCAGCACCGGCACGTCGTGCGGATACGCCTTGCCCGGGCGGCCGTAGAGCCGCAGCGACTCGACCACGCCGAACAGCTTGAGCAGCGGCTCCTCGGTCGTGAGCGGATCCTCGGAGAACTCCTTCCACACCGCCGGATCCCGCGACAGCCACTCCAGGCCGGTGGCGTCCGGCCCCTTCCAGCGCGCGTTCAGCGGCATCGAGTTCAGGTCTCGCACGGTGCGATGCGCCGAGCCGGTGAGGATCACCGCGTCGTACGCGTCGGGGTGCGCATCCAGCACCATCTGCGCGAGGAAGGATCCCCAGGAGTGCCCGAGCAGCACGAGCGGGAGGCCGGGGTTCTCGGCGCGGATGAGCTCGGTGAGCTGCCACTCGTCGGCGACCACGGCGCGGATGCCGCCGGGGCCGAGGCGCCCCAGCCGCGCGGCGTCGCCGTGCTGCTTCATGCCGGTGCGCCCGTGCCCGCGGTGGTCGTCGGCGTATACCGTGAACCCGGCGCCGGTCAGGGCCGCGATCGTCTTCGCGTAGCGCCCGGCGTGCTCGCCGACGCCGTGCAGGAGCTGCACGACTCCCCTCGCCGGCGCGGTCGCCGGATGGACGTCGTAGACGATCGCGATGCCGTGCGCGTCGGTGAACTCGGCGGTGCGGGGCTCAGCCATGTCCCGAGTCTACGGATCCGCGCCGGGATCCCGTCACGCACGCGTGCTATGCGCTTTCCTTCGCGCAGATGCTTAGGTAGGCTAACTAAGTATATGGACCGCGACACCCTGCACGAGACCGCGACCGAACTGCGTCTCGCCACCTTCCGCCTCGCCCGCAGGCTCCGTTCCGTCCGTCCGCTGGACAGCCGCAACTCGGCGATGAGCGACGCTCAGCTCGCCGTGCTCGCCGCGCTGCGCACGCACGGCCGGCACTCCCTCACCGCCCTCGCCGACCGGGAGCGCGTCACCGCCCCGACCATGAGCGCGCTCGTCTCGAGCCTCGAGGAGCAGGGCTACGTGACGCGGATCCCCGACGAGCAGGATCGCCGCCGCGTGCACGTCGAGATCACCCCCGACGGAGTCGGCCTCGTGGTGGCGACCTTCGAGCGCCGCACCGAGCTGCTCGAGGCCGAGATCGTCGAGCTCGGCCTCAGCGACGACGAGCTGCGGACCCTGCACGAGGCGAGCATGCTGATGCGGAAGCTGGCCGAGCAGTGAGCCAGATGTTCCGATCGTTCGGGGTGTTCAACTACCGCGTCTGGTTCTTCGGCGCGATGATCTCGAACGTCGGCGGCTGGATGCAGTCCACCGCGCAGGACTGGGTCGTGCTCACCGAGCTCACCCGCCACGACGCCACCGCGATGGGCGCGACCATGGCGCTGCAGTTCGGCCCTCCCCTCGTGCTGGTCGGGCTCACCGGCCGGGTCGCCGACCGCTTCGACCGGCGCCGGATCCTGTTCGTCACGCAGTCGACGCTGATGCTGCTCGCGCTGTGCGTCGCGACGCTGCTGCTCACGAACGTCATGACGCTGCCGCTCATGCTCGTGTTCGCGGCGTGCTTCGGGATCGCGAACGCGTTCGACGCGCCGGCCCGGCAGACGTTCGTGTCCGACATGGTGTCGATGGAGAACGCCTCGAACGCGGTCGCCCTGAACTCCGCCTCGTTCAACATGGCGCGCCTGATCGGCCCCGCCGTCGGCGGGCTCGCGATCGTCGGACTCGGATCCGGCTGGGTGTTCGTGGCGAACGCGGCGACGTTCCTCGCGATGATCGTGGCCCTGCTGCTGATCCGCACCCGCGAGCTGGTGCCGCGCCCACGACACCACCGCGCCGGAGGGCTGATGGTGGGCCTGCGCTACGTGCGCAGCCGTCCGGATCTCACGGTCGTGTTCGTGATGGTGTTCCTGATCGGCGCGTTCGGCATGAACTTCCCGATCTTCGCCTCGACCATGGCGCTCGAGTTCCACCGCCAGGCCGACGGCTACGGCGTGCTCAGCTCGGTGCTCGCGATCGGGTCCCTCACCGGCGCGCTGCTCGCCGCCCGCCGCGACCGCGCCAGGGTGCGCGTGCTGATGCTGGCCGCAGGAGGGTTCGGCGCCGCATCGCTGGTGTCGGCGCAGATGCCGAGCTACCTCTGGTACGCGATCACGCTCGTGTTCGTCGGCTTCTCGACGGTGACCATGCTGACCACGGCGAACGGCTATGTGCAGACCACGACGGATCCGGCGCTGCGCGGGCGGGTGCTGGCACTGTACATGGCGGTCGTGATGGGGGCGACGCCGATCGGGGCGCCGATCGCCGGCTGGGTCGCCGACACGTTCGGGCCCCGCGCCGCGATCTCGGTGGGCGGCGTCGCCGGGCTGCTCTCGTTCGCGATCGGCGCGGGGTGGATGCTGTACTCGGGCCGGCTGCACCGCCGCGAGGACGCCCGGTTCCTGCTCACCCTGGACGAGACGCGGCCGGTCACCGTGGTCGAGGCGATGGATCGCGCCGTGACGCCGCCGGCGGTCTCCCCCACGACGCCGATCACGAGCGCGACCACGCCGATCCGCACCGAGCTGGCGACCGCCGAGAAGGGCGACGCCGAGATGGGCGACGCCGAGAAGGGCCGCCCCGAGAGCGGCGCCGACAGGGGCGCCGGCGACCACGGCGACCCGAAGGACGACCGCGAGTGATCCACGCCGGCCGTCTGGCGGCGGGCCCTGGCGACGCCGGATCCCGTCGCGCACTGCTGCCTGCGCTCGGCGCGCTCTCGGCGTTCGGGCCGATCTCGATGGACCTGTACATCCCCGCGCTCCCGCAGCTGGGTCGCGACCTGGCGACCACCGACGCGCTCGCGCAGCTGACCATGAGCGCGTGCCTGATCGGCCTGGCGCTGGGACAGCTGCTGTGGGGGCCGGTCAGCGACCGGTACGCCCGGCGCCGGCCGATGCTGTGGGCCGTCGCCGGCTTCGCGGTCGCGTCGATCGCATGCTCCTTCGCCCCGTCGATCGGGATCCTGATCGGGATCCGCCTCGTGCAGGGCATCTGCGGAGCGGCCGGAATGGCGATCGGCCGCGCCGTCGTCCACGATCTGTTCGACGGCCCGGAGGCCACGGCCGGATTCGCGACGCTCACCGCGATCGCCGGGGCGGCGCCGGTGCTGGCCCCGCTGCTCGGCGGCGTGCTGCTCTCCGTCACGGACTGGCGCGGGCTGTTCGTCGCGCTCGCCGTGATCGGGGCGGCGCTGCTGCTGGTCGCGGCGCTGTTCGTCCCCGAGTCCCTGCCGCCCGTGGAGCGCACGACCGGCGGGGTCGGCAACGATCTGCGCGGCATCGGCGCCGCCCTGCGCAACGGCCCGTTCCTGGTGTTCGCAGTCACTCTCGGGCTCGCCACCGCCGGGTTCTTCACCTACCTGCAGATGTCGTCGTTCGTGCTGCAGAACGAGTACGGCGTGGGTGCGTAGGGCTTCGCGCTCATCTTCGCGCTGAATTCGGCCGGCATCGTGCTCGGCGCCCGGCTCAGCCGCCGCCTGGCTGGGCGCACCGACGGCCGGCGCCTCGTGCTCTGCTCGCTCGGTCTCGGCACGACGGCGGCCGCCGCCGTGCTGGCCACCGGTCTCCTGCACAGCGCGCTGCCGTGGCTGCTCGCCCCGCTCTTCCTGCTCGTCGCCCTGCACGGCGTGAACAACCCGACGCTCACGGCGCTCGCGCTCGGCCGGATCCGCCACGGCGCCGGATCCGCGTCCGCGGTGCTCGGCACCCTCGCCGCGCTGCTCGGCGCGCTCGTGCCGCCGCTGCTGTCCCGTGCCGGGGTCTCGGCCGTGCTCATGGGTGCGACGATGCTCGCGGCCTTCACCCTGGCGCTCCTGGTCCTCGCCGTCGCCGGGCGCCGTGCGCGCTCGCAGACCTGACCCGGTTCGCCGCTGGGACGCACGAGACCGCGAAACCGCGAAGTTCTTACGAGTTCGTGATCTGCGCGCCGGCGGATCCGCCTGCTTCCTACGCTGAGAGCATGACCGGATCCCCGCCGCGCCGCCGCGCGATGGCCGCCGCAGCAGGCGTCGCCGCCACCCTGCTCGGCGCCGGCGCGGGAGAGCTCGCCGCGACGATGATCGCGCCCTCGTCCAGCCCGTTCGCGGTCGTCGGCGGCGCGCTGATCGACGCGGCGCCCGCCTGGGCGAAGAACACGGCGATCGCGTGGTTCGGCACCGGAGACAAGGCCGCGCTGCTCACCGGGATCGCGCTCGTGCTGCTCGTGCTGGCGGCCGCGCTCGGCATGTGCGAGCTGCGCTGGCGCCGCTCGGGCGTGACCGGCCTCATCGTGATCGGACTGGCGGTGGCGCTCCTCGCGCCGACCAGGGCGGATGCGGGGACGCTGTCCTGGCTGCCCTCGCTGCTGTCCGGGCTGATCTCGGGCACCGCTCTGCATCTCCTGGTGCGGATGCTGCGCCCGGAGAACGATCCCCCGGCCGCTCATCCGGCCGCGATTCCGGGGCGCGCCGAACCGTCCCGCCGCCGGTTCCTGGCATGGGCCGCCGCGAGCGCCGCGGCCGGCGTCCTGGCCGCGGTGGTCGCCTCGGCCGGGCGCGCCGGGACCGCCGTCGCGACCACCGTGCGCACCGCCCTGCGCCTGCCGAAGCCGGTCACCCCGGCACCGGCGATCCCCGCCGGCGCCTCCCTCGACGTTCCCGGGATCAGTCCGCTGATCACCCCCAACCCCGACTTCTACCGCATCGACACGGCGCTCGTCGTGCCGCAGCTGGATCCGGCGCACTGGCGGCTGCGGATCCACGGGATGGTCGCGCACGAGGTGACCCTGACCTGGGATCAGCTGCTCGCGCTGCCTCTCGTCGAGGCGGCGGCGACGCTGTCCTGCGTGTCGAACGAGGTCGGCGGCGACCTCATCGGCAATGCCGTCTGGCTGGGGTACCCGATCCGCGAGCTCCTGGCGAAGGCGCAGCCCGCTGCGGGCGCCGACATGGTGCTGTCCACCTCGGTCGACGGCTTCACCGCGGGGACGCCGCTCGAGGCGCTCACCGACGACCGCAACGCCCTGCTCGCGATCGGCATGAACGGGGAGCCGCTGCCGTTCGAGCACGGCTTCCCGGTGCGGATGGTCGTGCCGGGGCTGTACGGCTACGTCTCCGCGACAAAGTGGGTCACCGACCTCGAGGTCACCCGGTTCGATCGCGCGACCGCATACTGGACGGACCGCGGCTGGTCCGCCCGCGGCCCGATCAAGCTCGAATCGCGCATCGACGTGCCGCGGGAGGGCAGCGCGATCGCCGCGGGCAGGACCGTGATCGCGGGCGTGGCCTGGCAGCCGCACGCGGGGGTCTCCGCGGTGGAGGTGCAGGTCGACGACGGACCGTGGCAGCGGGCCGAGCTGGCCTCGGCGATCTCGGCCGACACCTGGGTGCAGTGGCGGCTGCCGTGGCAGGCGTCCGCCGGACAGCGCGTGATCCGATGCCGTGCGACCGGCGCCGACGGCACGGTGCAGACGCCGCAGATGGCGCCCCCGGCACCCGACGGCGCGACCGGCTGGCACACCGTGAGCGTGACCGTGAACGGCTGATCCGGACCCTCGTGAGCAACTTTCTTCATTTGCTTCACGAATTTGTGAAATCGGCGTAGCATCACCGGCATGACCACGATCATCCGCACCGACGGCCTCACGAAGCACTACGGCCCGCTCGGAAAAGGTTCCGTGCGTGCGCTCGACGGGCTGGATCTCCGCGTCGACGAGGGCCAGGTGCACGGCTTCCTCGGCCCGAACGGCGCCGGCAAGTCCACCACGATCAGGATCCTGCTGGGCCTCGCCCGCAAGACGAGCGGCGCGGCCACCGTCTTCGGGCAGGATCCGTGGACCTCCGCGGTCTCGATCCACCGCCGCGTCGCGTACGTGCCCGGTGACGTGAGCGTCTGGCCGAACCTCTCCGGAGGCGAGGCGATCGACTTCCTCGCGCGCCTGCGCGGCGCCAGGACGAAGGACGCCGCCTACCGCGCCGAGCGGGAACGGCTGATGGCGGCGTTCCAGTTCGACCCGCGCAAGAAGGGCCGCGCCTACTCGAAGGGCAACCGGCAGAAGGTCGCGCTCATCGCGGCCTTCGCCGTCCCCGCCGACCTGTACATCCTCGACGAGCCGACCAGCGGGCTGGATCCGCTCATGGAGGTCGTCTTCCGCGACGAGGTGCAGCGGATCCGCCGCACCGGGGCGACCGTCCTGCTCTCCAGCCATATCCTCTCCGAGGTCGAGCTGCTCTGCGACCGGGTCAGCATCATCCGCGCCGGCAGGATCGTCGAGTCCGGCACCCTCGCCGAGCTGCGCCACCTCACCCGCACCGAGGTGTCCTTCGAGGCCGCGGACTCCTCCGCGCTCAGCGGCATCCCGCAGACGCACGACGAGGCGTTCGATGCGGGCCGGGCGCGTTTCACCGTCGACAGCGATGCGATGGCGGCGGTGCTCCCGGTCCTCGCCGAGCGCGGGGTCACCGGCCTGCGGATCGAGCCGCCTTCCCTCGAGGAGCTGTTCCTCCGCCACTACGGCGACGACCTCGCCTCGCTGCGCGACGCGGAAGAGGGCTCTTCGCCCGGCTCGCCGACCGGCACCCGCGCCTCGCGCCGCGCGGTCGTGAAGGAGTCCCGGTGAGCGCGCTGCTGCGCCAGCGCCTGCGCCGGGACTGGCTGCAGCTGCTGCTGTGGATCCTCGCGACGGTCCTCATGGCCTACGCGGGCTTCGCGGGCGTCACACAGTCCTATGCCACGCTCAAGGACCGCGTCGACGTCCTCGCCGCCGTCATGGCCAACCCCGTCATCATGATGTTCCGCGGGCTCCCGTCCGGCGCCTCGCAGGGGCAGTTCCTGTCGTTCGAGATCCTGCCATGGCTGACGATGCTGGCCGCGCTGATGAGCACGTTCCTCGCGGTCCGGCACACCCGAGGCGACGAGGAGGCCGGCCGCGCCGAGCTCGTCGCGGCGACGCCGGCGGGCCGCGCCCTGCCGACGGTCGCCACCATCATCCACGGCATCGCGGCGAACGTCGTCCTGGGCGTGCTGGTGGCGCTCGCCCTGCTCGGATCGAAGCTCGACGCGAGCGGATCCTGGCTCATGGGGGCGACCTCCGCGACGACCGGGATCGTGTTCCTCGGCATCGGCCTCATCGCCGCCCAGCTGATGCGCACCTCGCGCGGGGCGAACGCATTGACGGTGTGGATCCTGGTCGGCACGTTCCTGATCAACGGGATCGGCAACGTGGCGGGCACCCCGAGCGACGACCTCACCCGCATCACAAGCTCAGGGCTGGTGTGGGCGTCTCCGTTCGGCTGGGCGGAGCAGGCCCGCCCCTATGACGCGGACGCCTGGGCACCGGCACTGCTCGGACTCGCCGCCGGTCTCGTCCTCGCGCTCCTCGCCGCGCTGCTGCAGTCCGCACGCGACCTCGGCGAGGGCTTCATCCCCGCGCGGCCTGGCCGGGTGCATGCAGGCCCCGCCCTGTCGACCCCGCACGCCCTCGTCTGGCGGCTCACGGGCGGCGCGATCATCGGCTGGGCCGTGGGCGGCGCGCTCACGGGCGTGCTGGCGACCAGGCTGTCCGGGCTCGCGGGGCAGATCTCCGGGCAGAACCCGGCGGTGCAGCAGATCCTCGACAAGATCGGCAGGGCCGGCAACCTCGAGGAGACGGTCGTGACGGTGTTCTTCACGATGATGGGGATTCTCGCGGCGTGCGCGGCGGTGCAGATCGTCGTCCGTGCCCGGCAGGAGGAGGCGCACGGCACCGCCGAGAGCGTGCTGTCCCGGCCCGTCGGGCGGGTGCGGTGGCTGCTGGACTACCTGCTCGTGGCGACCTTCGCGATCGCGATCATCGTGGTGGCGGCGATGCTGGCGGCCTACGCCGGGCTGGCCGGCAACGCGCACGCGTCGTCGCTGGCGCACGTCGTCACCGTGGTCGGGCTCGGACAGGGGCTCGCGGCCTGCGTGTTCACCGCGCTCACCGCGCTCGTCTTCGTGCTGCTCCCCCGTGGCACGATCGGCGTCGCCTGGGCGCTCGTGCTCCTCGCCACGGTGTTCGGGCTCTTCGGACCGCTGTTCGGGCTGCCGGAGTGGACCACGCGGTTCTCGCCGTTCGCGGTCACCCCGATCGTGACGAACGGCGGTGCGGACCTGCGCGGCACGTGGTGGCTGGTGCTGGTGGTCGCTCTGGGCGCCGCGGCGGCCCTCAGCCTGATGCGCCGACGCGAGCTGCAGACCGCGGGGTGACAGGGATGCCGGACGAAGGGACCGCCGCGTGACGGGCGTGCCGGACGGGGCCGGATCCGTCTCGCGGCGGTGTCCGCGCCGGGGAAGGCCATGATGGAGAGGGAGGGAGAGCGATGACCGAGCAGAACGACGCGGCCCCGTCGGCGCACCGCGGGGTCGATGCCGCGGAGTCCGCCGCCGCCATGATCACCGCCGTCGGCTTCCCGCGGATGCCGGGGCGGGTGATGATGGCGCTGATCGCGGCGCCCGCCGAGGGGTACACCGCCGCGGAGCTCGCGGACCGGCTCGGCGTGAGTGCCGCCGCCGTCTCCGGGGCGGTGCGCTACCTGCAGACCCTGCACGTGGTGCACCGCGTCTCCCGGGCCGATCAGCGCCGCGACCGCTACATCATCGTCGAGGACACCTGGTACGCGATGATGACGAACAACAGCCCCATCTACGACCGGATGGCGACGCACATCGACGCGATCGGCGCCGAGCACACCGACGATCCGATCGCGCGCACGCGGGCCACCGAGATGGCGGAGTTCTTCCGCTTCATGGCACGGCGCATGCCCGAGCTCGTCGACGAATGGGAGACCTACCGCGCGGAGCACCGCCTGGCGCAGTGACACCGCGCCTCCCAGCGGCGGCACGACGGCGCCCGCCCGCCGTGACGGCGCCGCCGCTCATGTGAGAAACCAGATCCGGCATGAGACCTGCCCGCTGGGGGTGCGTCTCATGCCGGATCTGGTTTCTCGCGGATCCGGACAGCCGCGGACGTCAGTGCGCCAGCACGTGCCGCAGCTGCTCCAGCGCCCAGTCCAGCTCGGTCGCGCGCACCACGATCGGCGGGGCGATCCGGATGGTCTGGCCGTGCGTGTCCTTCACGAGCACGCCGCGGTCGAGCAGCTTCTCCGCGATCTCACGGCCGGTGCCGCGCGCCGGATCGATGTCCGCACCCGCCCAGAGACCGGCCACGCGCACCGCGGTCACGCCGTGGCCGAGGAGCCCTTCGAGGCCCTCGCGCAGGTGCTCGCCGAGGGCCCTGGCGCGCTCCTGGAACTCGCCCGACTCGAGCATCTCGACCGCGCGCAGCCCGACCGCCGCCGCGAGCGGGTTGCCGCCGAAGGTGGATCCGTGCTCGCCCGGACGGATGACGCCCAGCACGTCCTCGTCCCCGACGACGGCCGACACCGGCAGCAGACCGCCGCCGAGCGCCTTGCCGAGCAGGTACAGGTCGGGCACGACGCCCTCGCGGTCGCACGCGAAGGTCTCCCCTACCCGGCCGAGGCCCGACTGGATCTCGTCGGCGATGAAGAGCACGTTCCGCTCGGTGCAGAGTTCCCGGATCCGGCGCAGGTAGCCGTCCGGCGGGATGATCACGCCGCCCTCGCCCTGGATCGGCTCGACGAGCACCGCGACGGTGTCCTCGGTGATCGCGCTCGCGATCGCCTCGGCGTCGCCGTACGGCACGAGGTCGAAGCCGGGCGTGAACGGGCCGAACCCGTCGCGGGCCGACTCGTCGTCGCTGAAGCCGACGATCGTGGTGGTGCGGCCGTGGAAGTTGCCGCCCGCGACGATGATGCGCGCGGCGTCCGCACGGACCCCCTTGACCCGGTAGCCCCACGCGCGGGCGACCTTGATCCCGGTCTCGACGGCCTCGGCGCCGGTGTTCATCGGCAGCACCAGGTCCTTGCCGCACAGCCGCGCGAGGGCGGCGGCGAACGGCTCGAGGCGGTCGTTGCGGAACGCGCGGCTGGTGAGCGCGACCCGGCCGAGCTGCTCCTCGAGGGCGGCGACCAGCGCGGGGTGGCGGTGGCCGAAGTTCACGGCGGAGTACGCCGCGAGCAGGTCGAGGTAGCGCTTGCCCTCGACGTCGGTCACCCAGGCGCCGTCGGCCCGCGCGATCGTCACATCGAGGGGTGCGTAGTTGCGCGCCACGTGCGGCTCCGCGACCGACTGCGGCTCCGAAGTCTCCACGGCCGCTGCGCCGGGATCCTGCGCGGCGGGCGGCCCGGCGACCGTCCCCGGCGTGCTCATCGTGCGGCCCTGAGCTCGAGGGTGCAGCACTTGATGCCGCCCCCGCCGAGCAGCAGCTCGCTGAGGTCGACGGTGATCGGGTTGTAGCCGCGCTCGCGCAGCTGCTTCTCGAAGCCCTTCGCGCGCGGCGAGATGACGACGTTGTAGCCGTCGCTCGCCGAGTTCAGGCCGAACACGGCACCGTCCTCGTCCGAGACCAGGATCGCGTCGGGGAAGCGCTCCTCGAGGATCGCGCGGCTGGCGTCGTCGAAGGCCTGCGGCAGGTAGGCGATGTTCGCCGCCTCCGGCCCGCCGTTCTCCGCACCGACCACGGGGTCGAGCACGGCGAGCGCGGTGTCCAGGTGGTAGAAGCGCGGGTCGACGAGGTTCAGCGAGACGACCTCGCGGCCGAACACCTCGCCCACCTCGCGGTGGCTGTCGCCGGTGGAGCGGAAGCCGGTGCCAGCCAGGATGATGTCGCCCGCGAGCAGGAAGTCGCCCTCGCCCTCGTTGACCTCCTCCGGCAGCACGGTGTCGAAGCCGTTCGCCCGGAACCATTCGGCGAACGCGGGCGCCTCCCCCTGACGCTCCACGAAGCGGAAGGACGGCACGTACGCGCGGCCGTCGATCACGAAGCCGCCGTTGGCCGTGTAGACCATGTCCGGGTAGCCCTCCAGCGGCTCGATCAGCTCGACCTCGTGGCCCAGCTCGACGTACAGGTCGTACAGCTTCTGCCACTGCGCGACGGCCTTCGCGGTGTCGGTCGGCTTCGCCGGCTCCATCCACGGGTTGATGCTGTAGTTCACCGTGAAGTGCTCCGGCTTGCACATCAGGTAGCGGCGGTGGTGGGCGGTGCGGGCGGGGACGGTCGCGATGGCGGTCTCGGGCGTCGACATGAGGCTCCTCGGGAATCTTCGGTCTCGGCGGACGCTGTCCTCAGGCCCGGCGGTCCTTCGATCCGGCGCATCGGCGGATGCGGGGAGAAGATGCGACACGGGCACGCCGAGATCCATCCTCTCACCCGAGCCTGAACGCCGCCAGATCGACGCGATCCACCGTGCCACGCCTGCGGATCCCGCCTGCTCAGATGACCTCGGCGCTCCAGTCGTCCGGGTTGCCGTAGCGGTGCGCGGTGATCGCGATCGCCTGCTCGTGCAGGAACGGGAGCAGTTCGATCCGGCCCGCGGTCGTCACCCCGCCGGCGTGGATCGCGAGGTCGGGATCCCCCTGCACGGCCTCGGCGAGCGCGGAGTGCAGGGCGGCGACATCGCCGGGCTTCCCGACGATGCGCACGCGGGAGGGACGGGGCTGCCGTTCCTCGGCTGCGCCCTCGACCGAGTCGGTGGCCGCCGGGGGTGCGAACCGCTGGATCCACTCCGCGTCGCTCTCGACGAACACGGGGATCTCCGCCTCGCCGAGCACCCGGCGCACGGCCGCCGGCAGCCCGGCCGGCACGGACACGGTGAAGTCGCCTCCGCTGCGGATGGCCGCGATCGTGACGCGCAGCAGCTCCCGCAGCGGCGCCTCACCGGTCGCGCGCAGGCCGACGGGCACCGGGCGGTACCGGAACAGGTTGCGCTCCACGCCGAGGTGGGAGACGTCGCGCACCCGCCCGAACTCGCGATCCCAGGCGAGCGCGTCCGAGAGCGCCGCCCGGCGCAGCCACTCGAAGGCGGTGTAGTCGAGCGACGGCTGCGCCGCCTCGATCAGCGAGGTGATGCGGGTGTCCAGACCGCGCAGGTGCAGGGTGGTCGACCCGCCGCCGCCGGTGTCCCGCCAGGATCCGAGGCCGATCAGGTGGTTCGGGCCGCCCGCCTTGGTCCCGGTGCCGACGGAGGAGCGCTTCCAGCCGCCGAACGGCTGACGCTGCACGATCGCACCGGTGATGCCGCGGTTCACATAGAGGTTGCCCGCCTGCACCCGGTCCAGCCACAGCGCCAGGTCGTCGGGATCCTGAGTGTGCAGCCCGGCGGTGAGGCCATAGTCGACGGCGTTCTGCAGCTCGATCGCGCGCGGCAGCGTGGGCGCGTGCATGATCCCGAGCATCGGGCCGAAGAACTCCTCGCGGTGCGTGCGCGAACCGGGCTGCACGCCGACGCGGATCCCCGGGGTCCACAGCCGGCCGTCCGACTGCTCGATCATCCGCGGCTTCAGCAGCCACTTCTCGTCGCCCTCGAGCTCGGTGAGCGCCCAGAGGAGCTTGCCCTGCGGCCGCTCGATGACCGGTCCGACCTCGGCGAGCGGATCCTCCGGCCAGCCGACCCGCATCGACCGGGTGGCGTCCACGAGCTGGCGGGCGAACCGGCGCGAGCGTCCCATCGGACCGACGAGGATCGCGAGCGACGCCGCCGAGCACTTCTGCCCGGCGTGGCCGAACGCGCTCTTCACGAGGTCGGCGACCGCGAGGTCGAGGTCGGCGGACGGGGTGATCACGATCGCGTTCTTGCCGCTCGTCTCCGCCTGCAGCGGCAGATCGTGCCGCCAGCTGCGGAACAGCGCCGCGGTGTCCCAGGAGCCGGTGAGGATCACCCGGTCCACGTCCGGGTGGGCGATCAGCTGCCGGCCGAGCTCGCCCTCCTCGATGTCGACGAGCGCGAGCAGGTCGCGCGGGATCCCGGCGTCCCAGAGCGCGGCGGCGATCACGGCCGCGCAGCGCCGGGCCTGGGGGGCCGGCTTGAACACGACGCCGGAACCGGCCGCGAGGGCGGCCAGCACTCCGCCGGAGGGGATCGCGAGCGGGAAGTTCCACGGCGGCACGACGGCCGTGACGCGGGACGGCGTGAACGCGGCACCCGGCACGGCGTCGAGCTCGCGCGCCTTGGCCGCGTAGTACCGCGCGAAGTCGACCGCCTCGCTCACCTCGATGTCGCCCTCGGAGAGCACCTTCCCGCACTCCGCCGCGGCCACCTCGATCAGCTCGGCACGGCGGGAGTCGAGCACCGCGGCGACGCGCAGCAGCACCTCGGCGCGCTCGGCGGCAGGCCTGGTGCCCCAGCGGCCGGCCGCGCGGCGGACGCGCGCCACGGTCTCGTCGAGCACCGCGGCGTCCTCGATGCGGGCGCCGCGCAGGATCCCCTCCCCGGCCGTGGATCCGGGGATCCGGGCCAGGATCTCCCCCGCCCACTCCCGGTTCGCGGGCAGGGCGGGGTCGCTGTCCGGGGTGTTGCTGAAGCCGGGGGCGCCGATGGCGACGGCGGAGTCGTCCTCGCGGCTCGCGAACACCGCCGTCTCCACGTACGTGTCGTTGCGGTCGACGGAGCCAGCGATGCCGAGCACCGCCTGGGTCAGCGCGCTGTCCGCGGCGCCCACGTCGGCGGATCGCGCGATCGACTCGTGCACCGGGGCGAGGCGGTTCTGCCGCCGGCGCGGGCCGGTGGGCAGTGCGGGATCGGCGGAGCGCTCGAGCGAGTGGGCGAACCGGCCGACCTCACGGTCCAGGAGGTCGGGGTCGTCGTGCAGCTGGAACGCGGCGGACAGGAAGTTCTCGCTGGAGGCGTTCTCCTCGAGCCGGCGCACGAGGTAGCTGATCGCGACGTCGAACTCCTGCGGCTTGACCACGGGGACGTAGAGCAGCACGTGCCCGACCTCGCGGCTCACCGCCTCGACCTGCCCCTGCGCCATGCCCAGGAGCATCTCGAACTCGATCGGCGGGGATCCTGCCGCCCCGGCCCCCGCGGCGGTCCCGTCGGCGGCCGAAGGATCGGGATTCATCGAGGGATCGGGGTTCATCGAGGGCGCGGGGCGCACCCCGCGATCCCCCGCGAGCAGCCAGGCGTAGGCGATGTCGAACAGGTTGTGGCCGGCGATGCCGATCCGCACCGCCCGCAGCGACTCGGGTGTCAACGCCGCGCTCAGGCAGCGCAGGTAGTTCGCGTCGGTGTCGACCTTCGTGTCGTAGGGCGCGGGCGTCCAGCCGTGCATGGCCGCCTCGACGCGCTCCATCGCCAGATTCGCGCCCTTCACCAGCCGCACCTTGATCGGCGCTCCGCCGTGGTCGACGCGGTCGCGCGCCCAGGCCGTGAGCTCGCGCAGCGCCGGCAGCGCGTCGGGCAGATAGGCCTGCAGCACGATGCCCGCCTCGAGCTGCGCGAGCCGCGGATCCTCCAGGATCCTGGTGAACACGGCGATCGTGAGGTCGAGGTCGCGGTACTCCTCCATGTCGAGGTTGATGAACGTGCCGTCCGTCGCCGCGGTCAGGTAGAGCGGCAGCAGGCGGGCCGCGACCTGCTCCACGACCTCGTCGAACGCCCACATCGAGATGCGGCTCACCACGGCGGACACCTTGACCGAGACGTAGTCGACGTCCTCGCGGCGGATCAGGTCGTGGATGCCGTCGAGCCGGCGATGGGCCTCGTCCTCGCCGAGCACCGCCTCGCCGAGCAGGTTCAGGTTCAGTCGTGCCCCGCTCTGCCGGAGCTTCTCCAGCGCCGGGCCCAGCTTGGCCGGGCGCGCGTCCGCGACCAGGTGGCCGACCATCTCGCGCAGCAGGGTGCGCGCGATCGGCACGGTCGGCGCCGGCAGGCCGGGCGCGACCAGGCCTCCCGCACGGACGGCGGCGCGCAGATACCAGGGCAGGAAGCCGGGCACGAGCGGCGCCACCCGGTTCAGGTTCGCGGCGGCCGCGCCGAGGCTCTCCGGGCGCATCACCCCGTCCACGAAGCCGAGGGTGAACGGCAGCCCGTTCGGATCCTGCAGCACCCCCGCGAGCCGCGCGGCCGCAGGATCCGGGTGCGCCTCCGCGGCCTCGGAGATCCAGCGCTGGGCGAGGTCGACGGCCCTGCGGGCGCGCTCTGTCTCCTCGTCGTTCAGCCACTGCGGCATCGGCATCGCCTCTCTTCTCCGCCCCTGGCCGGGGCGCGCGAAATCACCTGCCTCCAGCATGCCGCGGTCTGCGGTCTCCGGCTCCATGCCACGCCCCGGCGGTCCTCGCGCCGGCGGTCCTCGCGCCGGCGGCCAGGATCGCGCGGGGGTGCGGGATCGTCGTCGCTGCGGCCTCAGTCCGCCCAGACGCTCGGCGCGGGCGCCTTGGTGGGCGGCAGCGCCGAGGCGGACGCCCAGTCGTGGATCCAGTCCTCGACCCCCGGCACGTCCTCCGGGCGGCCCAGCGCACCGAAGAACTCCTCGTGCGAGACCGTGCCGCCGGTGCGGCGCAGCATGCGCGCCCGCACGATCACCCTGGCGTAGACCTCCCCGTCCACGACCGCGCGGTGCTCCATGAACATCGCCCTGTCGTCGTGGCCGATGAAGCGCGACTCGACGTCGAAGCGCTGCCACAGCTCGAGCGACTTGCGGAACGTCACCGTCTCACTGGAGACCACGGCGTACCAGCCGCGCTCCTTCATCGCGTCGAACAGGCCGGTGCGGATGAGCAGGTCCCAGCGGCCCAGATCGAACAGCGACAGGTACCGCCCGTTGTTCATGTGCTTCAGGATGTCGATGTCCGTCGGCAGCGTGGTGAGCCGGATCCGCCCCACCGCGGTCGGCGCGAGCAGGCCGCTGCGCCGGACGCGGAAGCGGGCGGAGAGGATCACGAGGAGGGTGCGCCAGATCACATTCACACGACGGAGCGTAGTGAATCCGGCACGGAACCCCCGGATCGTTTGTCGGAACCGCACAGGTCCCTCTGGTCGTCTGCAGGCGCGTTCGGAACACCGCAACGCTCGATTTCGCGTCAGCGCGGGGGCGCGCGTAGAGTCGCGAACATGAGCGCCGAAGCCCTTCCCGCCGTCACCGTCCGACCTGTTCGCGATGTCGATGCCGAAGCGCTCGGCCGCGTGCACGCGCAGTGCTGGCACGAGACCTACGACCACCTGATCAGCAAGGCGGCGCTCGAGGCCGTGTCGCCCAAGCGGCTCGCGGAGCTGTGGACGCACTGGGCGGCGCAGGGCGAGGAGTACCGCATGAGCGCGGCGCTCGTCGACGGCGAGATCGTCGGCTTCGTCGGATCGGGCCCCGCCCGCGACGAGAATCCGCCCGCCGAGCGCGAGCTGTACTTCATCTACCTCCTCGACGCGTGGCACGGCACGGGCATCGGCCAGCGCCTGTTCGACGCGGCGGTCGCCAAGGACGAGTCCTGCTACCTCTGGGTCGCCGAGGACAACCCCCGCGCGCACCGCTTCTACGTCCGCAACGGGTTCGCCCTCGACGGCGCCCTGCAGCAGGAGCCGTTTCTGGGCGAGACCATCGAAGAGGTCCGCTTCGTGCGCTGACCTCTCCGCCGTCTGACCTCTGACCTCTCGGGTCTTCGGCGTCGACGCCCCCTCTGAGTATCCACGCCCCCTCCGGCGTGCGGCCCTGGAAGGGGGCGTCGACGCTGCGAGGGGGCGAGGACGACGGATCCGGATCCGGGGCGGCACCGGGCGCGGAGTTACCGGGCCGAGACCTGCCCGAACAGCTTCGCGATCGGTGCCAGGACCAGTGGGCGCGCGGCGATCCACCCGACCGCGATCACGGCGAGCGAGAGCACGAACACCCAGAACCCGGTCCAGGTGACGGCGTCCTGCGCGGCGAACATGTGGTTCAGGTTGCGCAGCATGCCGGTCAGCAGCACGAGCGCCACGTGCACCACGATGAACGCCGTGAAGAACAGCATCGTCGGGAAGTGCACGGCACGGGCGATCTCGATCGGATACGCCTTCGACAACCCCTCCGCCTTCTTCGGCCACAGTCCGGACATGCGGAAGCCGGTCGCGATGGCGACCGGCGCGGCCAGGAACACGATGGTGAAGTAGGCGAGCTGCTGGAGGCTGTTGTAGTTCACCCAGCCGTTCTCGGTCGGCCAGTCGAACGAGACGTACTGCAGCGCCGCCGAGAGCGCGTTCGGGAACACGTCCCAGCTCGTCGGCACGATCCGCATCCACTGACCGGTGACGAACAGCAGCACCGCGAAGATCACCCCGTTCACGATCCAGAGCAGGTCGAGCGCCTGGTGGAACCACAGCGTGAGGCTGATCTTGCCCTTCGGCCTGCCGCGCGGGGTCCAGAATGCGGTCGGGCGCTTCTCCGTGCGCACCCGCAGCCCGGAGCGGATGATCAGCGTCATCAGGAACACGTTGAAGAAGTGCTGCCAGCCGATCCAGCCGGGGATGCCGACCGGCGCGCCCGCGGGCAGGCGGTACTCCCCCGGATAGGTCGTGAGGAAGTCCTGCATGAACGGCAGGCTGAGGAAGGCCCGCACCAGCATGACCGCCGCACCGGCCAGGGCTGCGAGCCCGGCCGCGGCGAAGAGCCCGCCCAGCGCCTGCGGCCAGGTCGGCCGGAGCCTCGACGGCGCCGGCTCGGCGACATGCCGAGGGGCGGATCCGTCCCACACGGTCCGCGTGAACGGCAGCGGCACCGACACGTCCGGGCCTGCGGCGAGGACGGTCGTGGGAGCTGCCGGCACCGAGGCGGTCGACGGCGCTGCCGGGGCCGTGGCAGTCGCGACAGCGGATCCCACGGCGGCCGGCTCGGTCGTGGCGGGCGCGACCACGCGCTCCGCGACCATGGCGGCCGTCCCGGCCGGAGGCCAGGGCTCTCCCCCGCCGACGCGCGGCAGACCGCGGCGCAGGGCGGATCCGGTCGCGCCCGGAGCGTCCGCGGACGCGGCGGCACTCGACGCGGCCGTCGTCGCGGGAACGGCCGCACCGGCCGGCGTCGCGGGACGTGCCGCAGCGGCCGGCGAGGCCTCGGCAGCCGAGGCACTCGCGGTGCGCGGCCCCCCGGCTGCGGATCCTTCGACGGCCTGGGCGGCCGGACTCGTCGCGACAACAGGCGCGGCAGCCGCCGGAGGCCACGGCTCGCCGCCCGCGACCCGCGGGAGGCCGCGGCGCAGCGCGGATCCGGCCGCCACCTCGGCGGCGGTGCCATGACCCGGATCCGCCGATGCCGAGATGGTTTTCGCTTCTTCGTCGAGATTCTGAGCGGCGTTTTCCATCCCCGGCGCCGCACCTTCCATCCCCGGCGCCGCACCGGGCGACGAGGAGATGGATTCCGCTGCCGCGGGAACGCCCGGAGCGGCGTCTTCCATCTCGACGGCGCGGTCCTCGCCGGGAGCGACATCGCCGAACACGCCCGCCACGACGCCGGCGGGCGGCCAGGCCTCGCCGCCGGGAGTGCGAGGCAGTCCCCTGCGCAACGTGGTCATGGCTACTTCTTCCGTGCGCGCAGCGCCTCGACCACCTGCGGCACGATCGTGAACAGGTCGCCGACGATGCCGAAGTCCGCCACGTCGAAGATGGGCGACTCGGGATCCTTGTTGATCGCGACGATCGTCTTCGCCGTCTGCATGCCGGCACGGTGCTGGATCGCGCCCGAGATGCCGAGCGCGATGTACAGCTGCGGCGACACCGAGACGCCGGTCTGGCCCACCTGGTGCGCGTAGGGGATGTAGCCGGCGTCGACCGCGGCGCGGGACGCGCCGACCGCTCCGCCGAGCTCGTCGGCGAGCTCCTCGACGAGGGCGAAGTTCTCCTTGGATCCCAGCCCGCGCCCGCCCGACACGACGACCTTGGCGCCCCGCAGCTCGGGACGCGACGACGCGGCCTCGACGGCCTCGATCGCGTCCCCCGTCGCGGCAGGCGCACCGGACGCCTGGACCTCGAGCGCCTCGATGCGGGCGTCGGCCACCGCCTCCGCACGCGCGTCGATCGCGCCCTGGCGGACGGTGATCACGGGGACGCCGAAGGTGGGCGCCGAGTCGGTGAGGAACGCTCCGCCGTAGACCGAGTGCCGCGCCACGACGCCCTCGTCGTCGCGGGAGAGGCCGATCGCGTCGACCGAGAGCGCGAGGCGCTCGCGCACCGCGAGCCGGCCGGCGGCGTCGCGCCCGGCTATCGAGTTCGACGCCAGCACCGCGTCCGGCCGCACCGCCTGATAGGCCGCCTGCAGCGCGTCCGCGACGGGGACGGTGACGACGGCGGGATCGATGTCGGCGGTGAGCACGACCTGCGCGCCGGCGGCGGCTGCCGCATCCACCGCGGCCTGCGCGCTGCCGGCGGGCGCGGCGACGAGTGCGACGGGCGCGCCCAGCTGGGCCGCGGCTCCGAGCAGGCCCGCGGTCGACGGGGCGGCGTCGCCGGCGGGCGTCACGTCGACGAGGACGAGGATCGCGTTGTCGGGGTATGCCATGTCACACCAGCCTGTTCTGCACGAGGAAGTCGACGAGCTGCGCGGCGGCGTCGCCCTCGTCCGTGATCTTCACGCCCGCCGCGCGCGGCGGCTTCTCGGCGACCGAGGTGAGGATCGTCTGCGGCGCCTCGGCAGGATCCGCGCTCACGCCGAGATCGGCGAGCGACAGCACCTCGAGCGGCTTCTTCTTGGCCGCCATGATGCCCTTGAAGTTGGGGAAGCGCGCATCCGGGAGCGCCTCGGTGATCGAGATCACGGCCGGCAGCGGCACCGTGACCTGCTGGGATCCGAAGTCCGTCGCACGGGTGCCGGTCACCGCGTCGGCGCCGATCTGCACCGCGCTCATCGCGGTGGCCTGCGCGAACCCGAGGTGCTCGGCGAGCATCGCGGGGATGACCCCGCCCGATCCGTCCGTGGACAGGTTGCCCGTGATCACCAGATCCGGCTCGCCTCGCCTCAGAGCGGCGGCGAGCACCGTCGCGGTGAGCCCCAGATCGGCGCCGCGCAGCGCCTCGTCGGCGACGTGCACCGCGGATCCCGCTCCGATCGCGAGCGCCCGGCGGATCGACGCGGTCGCCGACTCCGGCGCCATCGACAGGGCGACGACCTCGGTGCCAGGGTTCGCGTCGGCGTGGGTCAGCGCGACCTCGAGCGCACGCTCGGTGATCTCGTCGAGCACGACGTCGCCCGCCGCACGATCGGCGAGCCCGGTCTCCAGGTCGAGCCGGCGGTCCCCGTACGTGTCGGGCACCTCTTTCACCAGGACGAAGATCTTCATCGAGCCTCCTCACACGAGGTCCATCGACCACTCGGTCGCACAGGCGTCGCCCGGTTACCGGGCGATAACGTGGTGCCAGCGTACCCCAGTGCGGGCACGCCATCCGACCCGTGCCGCACCACCTTCGCGGCCCGCTGGCGCAACCCTCCAAGGACGGCCCCGATCCCCGCCGGGCCTTTGGCGGAGCGGCACGAACGCGACCGGAACGGCCCGGATGGCGCGGGGCGGAGCCGGCCTGATCGGTAACGTAGGGGCATGGCAAGACAGCACCCGCTGCCCATCGATCCTCTGGCCGAGGCGAAGCGGCAATGGCTCGCGCACGGCTGGACCGAGGCGGCCGACGGGATGTCTCTGGTCACGTCCGTGATGCGGGCGCAGCAGCTGCTGCTCGCGCGGGTGGACGCGGCACTGCGCCCGTTCGCGCTGTCGTTCGCGCGCTTCGAGGTGCTGCGGCTGCTGGCGTTCAGCCGCACCGGCGTGCTGCCGCTGTCCAGCGTCGTCGCGCGGCTGCAGGTGCACGCGACCAGCGTCTCCAGCACCGCCGACCGGCTCGTGCGCGACGGCCTGATCCTGCGCCACCGCGACCCGCACGACGGCAGAGCCGCCCTGCTCGAGCTCACCGAGGAGGGCCGTGCGCTGGTCGAGCGCGCCACGACCGCCCTGAACGACGAGGTCTTCGCCGATCCCGGGATCTCCGCGGAGGACGCGGCCGACCTGGTCGCGATCGTCGCGCGCATGCGCAAGGCGGCCGGAGACTTCGCCGATCCGCGCCCGCAGCCGGATCCGCTCTGATGGTCGCTTTCGTCCTGGAGCGCACCGTCGCCGCTCGGGCCGTCGCGTCGTAGGCTTCCCGCATGACCGAACTGCGGATCCGCACCGTCCTCGAGCCCATGGGCCCGGCCGGCGCCATCGTGCTCAGCGACGAGCAGGTCGCCGAGCTCAGCACGGCGAAGGCGTTCCCCGTGGCGGTGACCGTCGGCGCGCACACGGTGCGGCTGCGGCTCGCGCGCATGGGCGGCAAGAACCTCGTGGGCTTCAGCAAGGCCAACCGGCAGGCGTGCGGCCTGGAGCTCGGCGACGAGTTCGATGCGGTGATCGTCCCCGACACGGCGGAGCGCACGGTCGAGGTGCCCGCCGAGCTCGCCGCGGCTCTCGAGGAGGCCGGGCTGACCGCCGCCTTCGACGCGCTCAGCTTCACCCGCCGCAAGGAACTCGCGGTCTCGGTGGCGGGCGCCAAGCAGGACGCCACCCGCCAGCGGCGCATCGCGAAGGCCGTGGACGAGCTGCGCGGCTGACCCGGCGCCGTTCGTCTCAACGGACGGCGGATCAGTCGCCGTCGTAGACGTAGGCGTCGAAGCGGGCGGGGATGTTCATGCGCTGCCAGGCCAGCTCCTCGTCGCGGCGGGAGCGGTCGCCGGGGAAGGCGCGCGCAGTGTGCCGCGGCACCTGCCTGCTGTGCCCGGCGAGATGCGCGACCGCGACGGCCTGACCGCACACGCGGGCGGCGGCGACCGCGCTCGGATCCTGCGCCGCCCGCGCCGCCTCGTGGCAGGCGAACGCCTTCTCGCGCACCGCGTCGATGTCGAGCTCTCCGCGCAGGAACGCTTCGGCAGCGGCGAGCGCCTGCCGGGGCCGGTCGTCGTCCGGCCGCTCGCTCTGGAACAGCGGCAGCAGCCGCTCGGCGCACGCGATCGTCCAGCCGACCAGCTCGCGGCGGTCGTCCTCGGAGAGACGCAGGTCGGTCACGTCGGGCAGGGCGCCGTCGGCGAAGAGCGGCACGATGTTGGACGCCTGCTCGGCCGGCGAGCCGGTCGCGCGATGCGGATCCGCGAAGGATCCGCGGGAATGTGTATCCGCCACGGTCGTCACCGGTTCACGAACTGCGGCGGGCGCTTCTCGCGGAAGGCGGCCATGCCCTCCTTCTGGTCCGCCGTGTCGAACAGGGCGGCGAAGGCCCCGCGCTCCGCCTCGAGCCCCTGCGCGAGCGTGGTCTCCATCGCGGTGTCGAGCGCGGCCTTCGCGGCGACGATCGAGGGCAGCGACTTCGCGGCGATACCCTCTGCCAGCACCGAGGCCTCGGCGAGCAGCTCGGTCGCGGGCACGACGCGGGAGACCAGTCCCGCCCGCTCCGCCTCCTCAGCGCCCATGATCCGCCCGGAGAGGACGAGTTCGGCGGCCTTGTAGTAGCCGACCGCGCGGATCAGCCGCTGCGTGCCACCCATGCCGGGGATGACGCCGAGGTTGACCTCCGGCTGGCCGAACTTCGCCGTGTCGGCGGCGAGGATGATGTCGCACATCATCGCGAGCTCGCAACCGCCGCCCAGAGCGAAGCCGGAGACCGCCGCGATGACCGGCTTGCGGACCGCGGCGAAGTCGCGCCACACCCCGAAGTGGTCCGTCTCGACCATCTCCGCGGCCGACATCGACTCCATCTCCTTGATGTCGGCGCCGGCGGCGAACGCCTTCTCGGATCCGGTGACCACGATCGCGCCGATGCTGTCGTCGGCGTCGAACGCGACCGCGGCGGCGGTGACCTCGGCAGCGACCTGAGAATTCAGGGCGTTCAGGGCCTGCGGGCGGTTCAGGGTGATCCAGCCGACGCGTCCGCGCTGCTCCGTGAGGATCGTCTCGTATTCGCTCGTGGCCATGATCTTCCTTTCGCCGCCGGTCCCTGTGCTTCGACTTGCTCAGCAGCCCGTCGAAGGGCACGGCCCTCCCAGTATCCCCGATCCCCGTGAACGGACGGTGTCCGCGCCGAGGCGGGGCCGTGCTCCGGTCAGGACGCGTCGCGGATGTCGGTGATGATCCCGGAGAAGTCTCGGGCCGCCCCTGGGCCGTCGGCGAAGGCGGCGTAGATCTGCTGGGCGAGCCGGCCCATGCGCGCGTCCGTGCCGGTGCCCTCGATCGCCTGCAGGGCGAGCCCGAGGTCCTTGGCCATCAGTGCGCCGGCGAATCCGGGCTGATAGTCGCGGTTGGCGGGACTCGTCGGCACCGGACCGGGCACCGGGCAGTTCGTCGTGAGCGCCCAGCACTGCCCCGACGCCTGCGACACCACGTCGTACATCGCCTGATGCTCGAGCCCGAGCCGCTCTGCCAGCACGAACGCCTCGGCGACCACGATCTGCGAGACGCCGAGGATCATGTTGTTGCAGATCTTCGCCGCCTGGCCGAGTCCCGGACCGCCGCAGTGCACGATCCTCTTGCCCATGACCTCGAGCAACGGTCGCGCGGCCTCGAAGTCGTCGTCGGATCCGCCCACCATGAACGCGAGCGTGCCGTTCTCGGCCCCGACGACGCCCCCCGAGACCGGCGCGTCGATGTTGCGGTGCCCCGCCTCGATCGCCAGCGCATGCGCCGTGCGGGCCTCGTCGACGGCGATCGTCGAGGACTCGATGAACAGCGTGCCGGGTTCGGCCGCGGCCAGCAGCCCGTCCTGATAGGCCGAGATCACGTGCCTGCCGGCAGGGAACATCGTGATGACGACCTCCGCGCCGGACACGGCGTCGACCCCGAACTGCGCCACGGGCAGGCCTGCCGCCGAGGCGGCGTCGACCGCGGCGGGCACCACGTCGAAGCCGACCACGTCGTGCCCGGCGGCGAGGAGGTTCTTCGCCATCGGCAGTCCCATGTGCCCCAGCCCGAGGAACGCGATGCGGGTCATGATGCGCTCCGCACGTCCGCGGCTCCGCCGCTTCGCTGGTGCTGGTCTCCGCCGCTTCGCTGGTGCTGGTCTCCGCCGCTTCGCTGGAGGCTGGCGGATCCGGCGGGGCGCAGCATCTCGCGCCCGACGATGAGTCTCATGATCTCGTTCGTCCCTTCCAGGATCTGATGCACCCGCAGATCACGGACGACTCTCTCGATCCCGTAGTCCTGAAGGTACCCGTAGCCGCCGTGCAGCTGAAGGGCCCTGTTCGCGACGTCGAATCCGGCGTCGGTCGCGAAGCGCTTGGCCATCGCGCAGCGCATCGCGGCGTCCGGCGCCTTCTCGTCGACGGCCTCCGCGCCGTCGCGCACCATGAGCCGCGCCGCCTGCAGGTCCGTGCGCATGTCGGCGATCGCGAACAGGATCGACTGCTTCTCGGCGAGGGGCTCGCCGAACGCCTCGCGCTCGTGCACGTACTGCACCGCCCGGTCCAGCGCCCACTGCGCACCGCCGATGGAGCACGCGCCGATGTTGAGCCGCCCGCCGTTCAGCGCGCTCATCGCGATCGCGAAGCCCTGACCCTCGGATCCCAGCATGCTGCTCGCCGGCACGCGCACGCCGTCCAGGATGACCTGGCGGGTGGGCTGGGCGTGCCAGCCCATCTTCTTCTCGAGCGCGCCGAAGCTCAGCCCCGCCGCGTCCCCCGGCACGAGGAACGCGGAGATGCCGCGGGCGCCGCCGCCCTGCCCCGAACCGGAAGGGTCGCCGGTCCGCGCCATCACGATGTAGACGGCGGCCTCACCGGCTCCGGAGATGAACTGCTTCACCCCGGTCAGCACGTAGTCGTCGCCGTCGCGGGTCGCGCTCGTGACGAGCGCCGCGGCGTCGGATCCGACCCCGGGCTCGGTGAGGCAGTAACTGCCGACGCCGTCCATCGCGGTGAGCTCGGGGAGCCACCGCGCGCGCTGCGCATCGGCGCCGTACGTGTCGATCATCCAGACGACCATGTTGTGGATCGAGATGTAGGCGGCGATCGTGGGATCGCCCTTCGCGAGCTCCTCGAAGATCGCGACGGTGTCCACGCGCGGCAGCCCGGAGCCGCCGTACTCCTCGCGGGCGTAGATGCCGCCGAGACCGAGTTCGCCGGCCTTGCGCAGGGCGTCCCGGGGGAACAGGTGCTTCTCGTCGCGCTCGGCGGCGAACGGGGCGAGCTCGGTCTCGGCGAACTCGCGGACGGCGCCGAGGATGGCGGCGCGCTCTTCGGCGGTGGTGGTGACGATGGTCATGTGCGGCCCCCTCAGTGCATTGTCGGGATGACGAAGCTCGCGCCCTCGCGCACGCCGGCAGCCGGCCAGCGCGAGGTCACGGTCTTGGTCTTCGTGTAGAAGCGGAAGGCGTCGGCGCCGTGCTGGTTCAGGTCGCCGAAGCCCGACCGCTTCCAGCCGCCGAACGTGAAGTAGGCGATCGGCACGGGGATCGGCACGTTGACGCCGACCATGCCGACGTTCACCCGAGCCACGAAGTCCCGCGCCGCGTCGCCGTCGCGGGTGAAGATGCCCACGCCGTTGCCGAACTCGTGCTCGGACGCCATCCGCAGCGCCTCCTCGTAGTCGGCGGCCCGCGCGATCACCAGCACGGGACCGAAGATCTCCTCGCAGTAGATCGACATGTCGGTGGTGACCCGGTCGAACAGGGTGGGGCCGAGGTAGAAGCCGTCCTCGTGGCCGGGGACGGAGAAGCCGCGACCGTCGGCGAGCAGCTCCGCACCGGCGTCGATGCCCTGCTGGATGTAGCCGGTGACCCGGTCGACGGCGGCGCGGTTCACGAGCGGGCCGTAGTCCATGCCGGGCTCGCCCGAGGGGCCGACCTTGAGCGCCTTAACCCGTTCGACGAGCTTCGCGGCGAGTGCGTCCGCCGTCTCCGCACCGACGGGGACCGCGACCGAGATCGCCATGCAGCGCTCGCCCGCCGAGCCGTAGCCGGCGCCGATCAGCGCGTCCGCGGCCTGATCCAGATCCGCGTCGGGCATCACCACGAGGTGGTTCTTCGCACCGCCGAAGCACTGCGCGCGCTTGCCGTGCGCGTTCGCGGTCGTGTAGATGTACTCGGCGATCGGGGTGGATCCGACGAAGCCGATCGCGCGCACCCGCTCGTCGGTGAGCAGCACGTCGACCGCCTCCTTGTCGCCGTGCACGACGTTGAGGATCCCCGCGGGCAGGCCCGCCTCCAGGAACAGCTCGGCGATCCGCACCGGCACGGAGGGGTCGCGCTCGCTGGGCTTGAGGATGAAGGCGTTGCCGGCGGCGATCGCGGGGCCCATCTGCCACAGCGGGATCATCGCGGGGAAGTTGAACGGGGTGATGCCGGCGACCACGCCCAGCGGCTGGCGCAGCGAGTACACGTCGATGCCCGTGCCGACCGCGGTCGAGTACTCGCCCTTGAGCAGGTGCGGGGCGCCGACGCAGAACTCGATCACCTCGACGCCGCGCTGGATGTCGCCGCGCGCGTCGTCCAGGGTCTTGCCGTGCTCGCTGGAGAGCAGCGCGGCGAGGTCGTCCAGGTCGTCGCGGACCAGCTCGAGGAAGCGCATGAGCACCCGCGCACGCTTCTGCGGGTTGGTCGCGGCCCACTCCGGCTGCGCGGCCTCGGCGTTCGCGATCGCAGCGCGCACCTCGTCCGCGCTCGCGAGCGGCACCCGCGCCTGCACGGCGCCCGTCGAGGGGTCGAACACCTCCCCCCAGCGTCCCGAGCTGCCGGGGACTCCGGTTCCTCCGATGAAGTGGGTGATGTCGCGGACCATCATGTGCTCCTGTTTCTGCGTCGTCGTCGACGCAGGATCCAGATTACATGGCCGTCCATCTAGTTAGGAGGGGTTCCACGTAATTCATCGACACCTGCCAGCGCGTTCACCTGCCGGTCACCTTCGGCACGTACAAACGATCGTGCGCGGGACGCAGACGCTGACCGGATCGGGTGCTCGTCGCCCCGCGCCACGGGATGCGCCCGGCTTTTCCTGCTCGGGCGCCCAGGCGGTCACGAACCGCAGGACCCCCGCCGAATCGGGTCGGCGGGGGTCCTCTCGTGTGCGACAGCGCGCGGCCTGAACGACGAGGGCCGGGCTCCGACGCGGAACCCGGCCCTCGCGATCCTGAGATCAGCGGGTCACTGCTCCCAGACGACCTTGGGATCCGCGGCGCCGAAGTCCACCGTCGGCGTGTCGAGGTAGCCGCCGTACGTCACCGAGTAGGTCTGTCCGTCGTTGCCCTGCAGGGTCATGTCGACGCTGACCGAGTCGTAGCTGGACACCACCGTCGGCGTGGCCCCTGAGACCTCGGGCTGCAGTGCGTCGAGTGCCGCGCTGCCCTCGGCCGTGAGGGTGCGGGTGACGGTTCCCTCCACGGGCGTGGCGCCGGACAGGTCGATCGCCGTGATGTCCATGCCGCACGGCGTGGAGAGCGTCTTCATCGCCACGCAGACCTCCACGGCGGTGCGCACCAGGGAACGGTATTCCTTCACGCCGGTGTCGTTCAGCTCGACCTGCACGTCGTAGAGCCCGGACGCGTCGTTCTCGTCGACGATCGTGAAGGTGGAGTCGCCCTTGAACGAGAAGTACTTCGAGGGGAGCGTGAGCTTGTAGGTGCCGGGGAAGACGTACGGTTCGGTGAGCTTGGCCGTGGGCACCCCGTTGACCGACGCGTCGAGCCCCTTCAGGGAGTCGAACGAGACCATCTGGACGCCGTTGGTGATCTTCCAGTCGTCCTTGATCTTGTACGCCTGGTACGTGGTCGTGACGGTCTTTCCGCCCACCGAGAAGGTCGCCGCGACGTCGCCGATGGTGGAGCCCGATGTGCGCTGCTTCACCGCGATGTGGCTGATCGGCGCGAGCTTGTTCGACTCCTTCAGCACCGCGTCGGTGAGGAGGTCCTTGTCGAACGAGCCCTCGAGGTAGCCGAGCGCGGTCTTGGCGTCGCTCTTCGACACGGCCGTCAGATATCCCTTGACGGCGTCCGCCGCGGTCACCGAGGAGCGGGTGATCGCCGGGACCACCAGCAGCGCCACGACCAGCACGATCGCGATCAGCACCACCGCGCCGCCGCCGATCAGGCCCCAGAGCAGCCCCTTGGACGACTTCTTCGGGCCGCCGGGCTGGCCGCCGTAAGCCTGACCCGGCTGGCCGGGCTGGCCCGGCTGGCCGGGCTGGCCGCCGTACGGCTGACCGGGATACGCCGGACCCGGCTGAGCGCCGTACGGACCGGGCTGAGGCGCGCCGTACTGCGGGCCCGGCTGACCGTACTGCGGGCCGGGCTGGCCGTACTGCTCCGGCTGGCCGTACCCGAACGCCTCGGGCGGCGCGGGGCTCTGCGGAGCGGAGGCTCCGGGGAACCCCAGCGGCGCCTCGGGGTAGGCGGGCGCCGCCGGAGCCGGGAACGGCTGGGCGGGATAGGCCTCGGTGGGCTGCGCCCCGTCCGGCTCGGGCTCGGGCTGCGGGGGCGCCGTCGGCGGCGCGGGCGCCGCAGGCGGTGGCGGAGGCGGATCCTGCGGTCCGGATCCGAAATCGATCTGATGACCGCCCTGCGGCGGCTCCCCCTCATTCACCATGGCACATACTCTAGCGATCGGAGCGGCGCCGCGGAGCGGTCAATCCAGGGCGCTGATCCGCCAGGACGCGGCGTGAGCGGCACCCGGATCCAGGGCGATCAGCCCCGCGCCGGAGTTGAAGGCGTCGGGTGCGCAGGTCATCGGCTCGACCGCGAGGCCGATCCGGTGCGTGCCCGGCGCGGACGGGGTGTCCGCCGTGTGGATCTGCACCCAGGCGCAGTCCTCTCCCCACGTGATCGCGACGCCCGCTCCGCCGTCCGTGCGCAGCTCGACGGAGGTGGATCCGTCCGTGCGCGACAGCGCAGTGAACGCATGGTCGATGAAGGTCGGACCGATCGGCCGCGGCACGTGGAAGTCCCACTCCGGGTGCGCGTCGACGGGTTCCACGGCGATCGGGCTCAGCCGGTCCTCGGTCACGGTGAGCACGGCCGAGGCCGGCAGGGTGAACGTCCACTCGTCGACGCGCCCCTCCCCCGCGACCAGATACGGGTGCGGACCGGTGCCCCAGGGGGCGGGATCCGCACCTCGGTTGCTGCCGGTCACCGTCTGCGTGAGCCCGTCGGCGCCGAGCCGGTACTCCACCTCGACCTCGACGCGGAACGGGTAGCCCGTCTGCGGCTCGATCGTCGCCGCGAGCACGACGCGGTCCGGCTCGACGATCCGGTCGGCGAACTCGCTCCACGCGACCAGGCCGTGCAGCGCCTGGCCGCGATCCGGCTCGGTGAGCGGCAGCCGATGCTCGACGCCGGCGAACGTGTAGCGGCCGTCGACGATACGGTTCGGCCAGGGCGCGAGCGTGACCCCGCGGTACCCCGGCCGCACCTCGTCCGCGTCGAACGGCACGACCAGGTCGCGTCCGTGGAATCGCAGCGCGCGCAGGGTCGCGCCGACCGAGGCGATGTCCGCCTCGTAGCCGTGCGCCGCGATCCGGAGCTGACGGCCGGAGCGCGGCCGCGCGCCCCCGGGCTCAGAAGCAGGAGAGACCACGGAGGCCGACCTCACAGGCCCTGCGCGAGGCGGTAGTACGCCTGGTTCCAGCGCACGTTCTTCTGGAACTCGGGCAGCGTCGTGTTCTCGTCGATCACGAGCAGCTCGACCTCGGCCATCTCGGCGAAGTCGCGGAACGCGTCGATCCCGACGGCCGTCGACATCACGGTGTGGTGCGCCGCACCTGCAGTGAGCCACGCGGCGGCCGAGGTGGTGAAGTCGGGCTGCGGCTTCCACACCGCGCGGCCGACGGGGAGCTTGGGCAGCGCGGCGCGCGGCTCCACGTTCTCGACCACGTTCGCGGTGAGACGGAACCGGTCGCGCATGTCGCTCAGCGCGACGACCACGGCCGGTCCGGGATCCGCCGTGAAGACCAGGCGCACCGGGTCGTCCTTGCCGCCGATGCCGAGCGGGTGGATCTCGAGGGTCGGCTTCTGCGTGGTGAGCGTCGGCGAGACCTCGAGCATGTGCGCACCGAGGATCAGCTCGTCGCCCGGGGTCATGTCGTAGGTGTAGTCCTCCATGAGGCTGGCGCCGCCGGGCAGTCCCGCGCCCATGACGTTCGCGATGCGCACGAGCACGGCCGTCTTCCAGTCGCCCTCGGCGCCGAAGCCGTAGCCCTCGGCCATGAGCCGCTGCACGGCGAGGCCGGGCAGCTGCTTCAGTGCGCCCAGATCCTCGAACGAGGTGGTGAAGGCGCCGAACCCGCCCTTCTCCAGGAACGAGCGCAGACCCAGCTCGATCGCCGCGCCGTCGCGGAGGGACTGGTGCCGCTCTCCGCCCCTGCGCAGCTCTGGCGCGACCTCGTACAGCTCCTCGTACTCGGCGACGAGCGCGTCGATGTCGGTCTCGCTCGCCGCGGCGACGGCGTCCGCCAGCTCGTTCACGCCCCAGGTGTTCACCTGCACGCCGAAGCGCAGCTCGGCCTCGGTCTTGTCGCCCTCGGTGACGGCGACGAAGCGCATGTTGTCGCCGAAGCGGGCGAGCTTGAGGTCGCAGCTCGCGGCGAGGCCGGCGGCGGCGCGCTGCCAGATGCCGAGCTCGCGCTGCACGCGCGGGTCGGAGGCGTGGCCGACGATGGTCTTGCGGGGCACGCCGAGGCGGGTCTGGATGTAGCCGAACTCGCGGTCGCCGTGCGCCGCCTGGTTCAGGTTCATGAAGTCGAAGTCGATGTCGGCCCAGGGCAGCTCGACGTTGGCCTGCGTGTGCAGGTGCGCGAGCGGCTTCTGCAGCGCGTCGAGGCCCGCGATCCACATCTTCGCGGGGCTGAACGTGTGCATCCAGGCGACCAGCCCGATCACGTTGTCGGCGGCGTTGGCCTCGAGCGCGGTGCGCTTGATGGAGGCCGCGTCGGTGAGCACCGGCTTCCAGACGATCCGCACCGGCACGTCTGCGGCCTCGTCCAGGATCCGCGCGATCTGCTGCGACTGCTCGGCGACCTGCGCGAGCGTCTCCGGCCCGTAGAGGTGCTGGCTTCCGGTGAGGAACCAGACCTCGTAGCCGTCGAGGGAGGTGGTGAGCGTGGGCATGTTCGTGTCCTTACAGGGAGTCGACGGCGGCGGCCTCGATGGCCAGGCCCGCCCGGTAGCGGTCGAGGTAGGCGGAGAACCCGGCGACGTCGGCGGGATCCGGATCCGCGACGGCGAGGGCCGCGGAGGCGAACACCCGCTGGTCGAGGTAGTCGCTGAGGGAGAGGTCGCCGGAGTGCGCGAGGTAGGACGCGAGGACCGCGATCCCCCACGCTCCCCCCTCGGAGGCGAGCTCGCCCACGGCGACGGGCGCGTCCAGCGCCGCGGCGAGGAAGCGCTGCGCGACGCCGGCGGTGCGGAACATGCCGCCGTGCGCGAACATGCGATCCAGCTGCACGCCCTCGGCGGCGAGCACCTTCATGCCCAGCGCGAGCGTGCCGAACACGCCGTAGAGCTGCGCGCGCAGCACGTTCGCGAGCGTGAACGCGCTGTCCGGCGTGCGCACGAGCAGCGGCCTTCCCTCGGTGAGGCCGGCGATCGGCTCTCCGGCGAGGTGGTTGTAGGCGAGCAGGCCGCCCGCGTCTGCCTCTCCCGCGAGCGCCTCGCGGAACAGCACGTCGAAGACCGTGTCGTCGTCGAGCGGCCGCCCAGCCGCCGCGGAGAAGCGCGAGAACAGACCGGCCCACGCGGCGAGCTCGCTGGCGCCGTTGTTGCAGTGCACCATCGCGACCGCGTCACCCGCGGGCGTGGTGACCAGGTCGAGCTCGTGGTGCGTCCCGGCGAGCGGACGCTCGAGCACGACCATCGCGAAGATGCTCGTGCCGGCGCTCACGTTCCCGGTGCGCGGTGCGACCGAGTTCGTCGCGACCATGCCGGTGCCCGCATCGCCCTCGGGCGGGCAGAACGGGATCCCGGCGGCGAGCGATCCGGTCGGATCCAGCAAGCGCGCGCCCTCGTCCGTGAGCTCGCCGGCGGCGGCGCCCGCGGGCAGCACCTCGGGCAGCAGCGCGGTGAGCGGCGCCGGCAGCCGGCCCGCGGCGAGCGCGTCGTAGGCCGCGACCATGCGTGCGTCGTAGCCGCCGGTCGCGGAGTCGATCGGGAACATGCCGGAGGCGTCGCCGACGCCGAGCACGCGACGACCCGTGAGGCGCTCGTGCACATGGCCGGCGAGCGTGTTCACCGAGTGCAGCCGCGGCACGTGCTCCTCGCCGTCCACGACCGCCTGGTGCAGGTGCGCGATCGACCAGCGCAGCGGGATGTTCAGGCCGAGCAGCTCGGTGAGCTCGGCCGCAGCGACCCCGGTGTTCGTGTTGCGCCAGGTGCGGAACGGGACGAGCAACTCGCCCGCCGCGTCGAACGCGAGGTAGCCGTGCATCATCGCCGAGACGCCGATCGCGCCGAAGCGCTCCGGGCGCACGCCGTAGCGGTCGTGCGCGTCGGCGACGAGGCCGGCCAACGCCGCCTGCAGCCCCGCCCAGACCTCGTCCAGGCCGTAGGTCCACAGGCCGTCCGAGAGCCGGTTCTCCCACGCGAAGGATCCGGTCGCGAGCACGTCTGCGGGATCGGATCCGATCAGGCAGGCCTTGATCCGCGTGGAGCCGAGCTCGATGCCGAGGCTCGTGCGGGCGTCGAGGATGTCGTCGCGGGCGCTCATCGGCGGGCGTCCGAGTTCTGGCCGTACACGTTCTGGTAGCGGTTGTAGAGGCTGTCGATCGCCTCTTGCGGGATCGGGACGAGGGGTCCCGCCTCGCGCGCGAGGTGCACGGTGCGGGCCACGTCCTCGACCATGACCGCGGCCTTGACCGCGTCCGCAGCATTCACGCCGATCGTGAACGGTCCGTGGTTCTGCATGAGCACCGCACGACTGCGGTGCCCATGCAGGGTCTGTACGATCCCCCGGCCGATCGAGTCGTCGCCGATGATCGCGAACGGGCCGACCGGGATCGGGCCGCCGAACTCGTCCGCCATGGCGGTGATCACGCACGGGATCTCCTCGCCGCGGGCGGCCCAGGCGACCGCGTAGGTCGAGTGCGTGTGCACGACCCCGCCCACCTCGGGCATGTTCCGGTAGACGTAGGCGTGCGCGGCGGTGTCGCTGGACGGCGACCGCTCGGAGCCGGCGGCGCCGGGGATCGCGTTCCCGTCGAGGTCGCAGAGGATCATGTTCTCGGGGGCGAGATCGTCGTAGCTCACGCCGGACGGCTTGATCACGAAGAGGTCGGCGCTGCCGTCCTCGGAGACGCGCACGCGGCCGGACACGTTCCCGCCGGTCCACACGACCAGGCCGTAGCGCACGAGCTCGGCGTGCAGCCGCGCGACGTCCGCGCGGACGGCGGCGATCGCCTGCTCCACCTCGGGGGCGAAAGTCGTCATTCGGATCCTCTCGGGTTCCGCCCGAGGATCCTCCTGGGCGACTGTGACCGGTCACGGCAATTGTGCCATCCGACGGCGCCGGCGTCAAGAAGAGGGGCGGGCCCCTGCCGTCACTGCGCCGCGCGCGTCGACTGGCGCACGATGAGCTGGGTCGGGATGGGCGTGTCCTCGGTGAGCGTGTCCGGCTCCTCCAGGGCGAGCAGCACCTTCTGCATCATCAGCTGTCCGAGCGCCAGCAGCCCGATCGACATCTGGTCGTTCGCGACGGTCACGGCACGGGGCGCACTGCCCCGTCACGCGCGGCCGGTCACGCACCGCCGGTCGCGCGCCGCCGGTCACACCGTCGGAGGCACCACCGAGTCGCGGACGACCAGGACCGGGGCGATCGGATCCGACGCCCCCGGGCCGGCGGCGGCGGATCCCGGAGTCGCGATCAGCTGCGCGACCGCCCGGTGCGCGACCTCCTCGAAGTCCTGGCGGATCGTCGTCAGCGGCGGCCAGCCGTAGGCCGCCTCCGGGATGTCGTCGAAGCCGACGATGCTGATCCGCTCCGGCACCGCGACGCCGGCCGCGCGCAGTCCGCCGATCAGCCCGAGCGCCATCTGGTCGTTCGCGGCGAACACCGCCGTCGCGCCCGAGGCGATCACGGCCGACGCCGCGGCATGGCCCGAGCGCGGGCTCCAATCCCCCGCGAAGACCAGACCGGGGGGCAGTTCGCGAGCGGAGACCTCTTCGGCGAAGCCGGCCGCGCGCGCCTCCGCCTCGAGCCAGTCCACGGGCCCGGCGAGGTGCGCGATGCGGGTGTGCCCCGCGTCGGCCAGCGCCGCGACCGCCATCCGCGCCCCCGCGCGCTGATCCAGCGAGAACACGGATCGCTCCGCCGCGTGCAGGATCACCGTGGGGATGCCGATCCGCAGTTCGTCGAGCACGTCGAGGGTGCGCGCGTGCGGGGCGAACACCACCAGGCCGTCCACCGACTGCGCCTGCAGGTGCTCGATCGCGGCCATCACCGACGCCGCATCGCCGGAGTCGGCGAAAGCGGCGGTGAGCCAGTAGCCGGCCGCCCGCGCCGCGGCCTCGACGGCCGCCATGCTGCGGGAGGGGCCGTACTGCAGCGCGTCGGAGGCGAGCACGCCGATCGTGCGCGTGCGCTGAGTGCCGAGAGCGCGTGCCGCGTTGTTCATGCGGTAGCCGAGCTCCTCCATCGCGGCCACCACGCGGGCGCGGGTCTCGGGCGCGACGTCGGGATGGTCGTTGAGCACGCGCGACACGGTCTGCCGGGAGACGCCGGCGAGCGCGGCGACGTCCCGCACCCCGACGGCACGCTGCGGCTTGCGGTCACTCACGCCTGTGAGTGTACGGCCCTGCGGCCTGCGCCGTGGACCCGACGTCGGATCAGGGCGGCGCCATCCGCGGGGTCGCAGCGGAGCAGCGCGGCCCCGTGCGCGGGAAGGGCGAGGCGCACGGCTCGGCTGCCCGGGGCGACGCCGCGCGCCGCGTCGGACTGCTCGGTCACCGCCTCGGCGCGCAGCGGTTCACTCGTCCACAGCTCAGTGATCGCGCCGCCACCCTCGAAGGCGAGCGCGCGCACATCCAGCACGAGCTCCCGCGGCGCGTCGGCGAGGTTGAACACGGCGGCGAACCGGGTGCCGTCGGCGTGCTCGGCGCCCCAGAGGACGGTATCGCCCTCACGGAACAGCTCGCGGTTGCCGATCGAGTCGCGGTGCACCGCGAGCGCTTCGGCGTTCTGCAGCAGCGCGATCGTCGCAGGATCGCTCGTGGGCAGGTCGCCGCCGAGCATGAGCGGAGAGCGGCCGATGTACCAGAGCGTGAGCAGCGAGACCCGCTCGGCAGGGGTGAGCCGGTCCTGCCGTGCCTCGCCCCGCTCTGCCCTGATCCCGATCCTGCCCAGCGGCAGCATGTCGCCGTCGGGCCAGCCGCGCGGCGAGGCATGCGGCGCCCACCGCGCGAAGCGGGCGAAGTTCGCCTCGATGTCCTCCCAGCGGTCCCAGAGGTCGTCGCAGATGCGCCACATCGTGGCGTGCTCGCGCAGATGCTCCAGCTGCGCGAGCGAGAGGTCGCGGCCCGGCGAGAGACTCAACTCGATCGGCCGGCCGGTGCGCTCGATCGCTCGCGCGTACGCCTCGATGTCGGCCGCCTGGTACGGCCAGAGCATGTCGTCGGCCTTGATGAAGTCGACGCCCCACCCCGCGTACAGCGCGAGCGTGCTGTCGTAGTAGGCCTGCGCGGCGGGGTGCGAATGGTCGAGCCCCACCATGTCGGGGTTCCACTCGCAGACGTTGTGCGGATCCGCCACGTCGGAGGCCCGTGCGTCCGTGCCCAGGATCAGCGCGTCGGCGGTGAGGGCGCGGCGCGGAATCCCCCGCATGGTGTGAATGCCGAAGCGCAGGCCGAGCGCGTGGATCCGCTCGGCGAGCGGGGCGAATCCGCGGCCGCCCGCCGCGCTCGGGAACCGCCCCGGGTCGGGCACGAGCCGGCCGTGGTCGTCCATGCACAGCGGCGCCGCATCGTTGTAGCCGTGGCTGCGGGCCGTCGGATCCGACCAGTCGATGTCGATCACGATCGTGTCCCAGCCGAACGGAAGCAGATGCTCGGCCAGGAAGCGGGCGTTGGCGAGCACCTCCTCCTCGGTGACCGTGGTGCCGAAACAGTCCCAGCTGTTCCAGCCCATCGGGGGACGCGGAGAGAAGGACGTGCGCATGGGATGCACCTTTCAGCATCGGAAGGGATCGGATTCCCGTTCGCCGGATCCGAGAGCGGTCAGCGCGCGCTGGACTCGCGCGCGATCAGTCGCACGGGCCCGGTCACCGTGCGGAAATCGTCCGGAGCCCTGGATCCCTCGATGCGGTCGATGAGCATCGAGATCGCCGCGTCCGCCATCGCTGCGTGGTCCGGGGCGATCGTGGTCAGCGAGGGTGTGACGTAGCTCGCGAGCGGCACGTCGTCGAAGCCCACGACCTTGACGTCCTGCGGCACCCGCCGCCCTGCATCGGCGAGGGCCCGGATCGCGCCGATCGCGACGACGTCGGTCGCGCAGAACAGCCCGTCCACGTCTGGCACGTCCGCGAGCAGCGCGGCGGTGGCCGAGTAGGCACCCTCGAAGGAGAACGGGCTGGAGCGGATCGGCGCCTCGGCCTCGTCGATGCCGCGCGCGCGCAGCGCCCCCTCGAACCCGCCCGTGCGCAGCGTGGACACGTCGACCGCGCCGACCGCGCTGTGGTAGCCGCCGAGCATGGCGACCCGCGTGCAGCCCTGATCGATCAGATGGGTCGCGGCGAGCGCCGCGCCCTCCTCGTTCGCCATGACCACGTGGTCCAGCGGGCCGGTGAACCCGCGCTCCCCGAGGAGGACCGTCGGGAAGTCCCCGCGCAGCAGCACCGCGTCGTCGTCGTGCAGCTGCACGGCGCTGAGGATCAGGCCGTCGTAGTTGCGCAGGCGCGACCGGGAGATCGCGTCGAGCTCCCGGTCGCGGCTCGCCGCGGTCTGCTCGACGACGAGCTCGAAGCCGCGTGCGGCCGCGCGATCGATCAGCAGGCTCGCGAGGTGCCCGAAGTACGGCCGGTCGATCTCCGGCACGGCCAGGCAGACCACGCCGGTGCGCCCCTGGCGCAGCGTCCTGGCCGCGGTGTTGACGTGGTAGCCGAGCTCGGCGATCGAGGCGAGCACCTTCGCCCTGGTCGCGGCGCGCACGTGCGGGTGGTCGTTGATGACGTTCGACACGGTCATCGCCGACACGCCCGCATGCCTGGCCACGTCCTGCATCGTCGTCATCGCGAGGATCCTACTCCGCGACGGCGAGCCGGACGGTGGCGACGGCGTGCGGCGGCAGCACCACCCGCACGGTCGCGCCGTCGACCGACACCGGCAGTTCGACGAGCCCGACCGTCTCGGGATCGTCGAAGGTGTTGTGCGCCGTCGCAGCAGCACCCCCGAGCACCTGCGCGCGCAGCACGTCCTCGATCCGGCCGGGCAGCTCGAACTCGATGGAGATCTCGCGGTCGAGGGCGGTGTTGGTGAGGCTGATCGCGTAGGCGCCGTCCTTGTACGACGCGGTCGCGTCGATCTCGGCGCCGAGGGATCCGCGCGCGATGTCGACGTACTCCGCGTCCTGGTGGTCGGTGTAGAGGTCGAACACGTGGTAGGTCGGCGTGGTGAGCATGCGCGCGCCGTCGGTGAGGATCATCGCCTGCAGCACGTTCACCAGCTGCGCGATGTTCGCCATCCGCACCCGATCGGCGTGCCGGTGGAAGATGTTCAGGGTGACGGCCGCCACCGCTGCGTCGCGCAGGGTGCTCTGCTGGTACAGGAAGCCGGGGTTGGTGCCCGTCTCCACGTCGTACCAGGTGCCCCATTCGTCGACGATCAGGCCGACCCGCTTGGCGGGGTCGTGCCTGTCCATGATCTGGGCGTGCCGGGCGACGAGGTCGTCCATCCGCCGCGCCTGGCGGATCGTCTCGTGCCACTCGTGGTCGGTGAACTCGAGTGCGGCGCCCTTCACGTCCCACTCGCCGGTGGGCAGCGTGTAGTAGTGCAGGCTCAGCCCGTCCATGTGCCCCGCGGCGCGCGCCATGAGCACCTCGGTCCATTCGTAGTCGTCGGCGTTGGCGCCGCACGCGATCTTCGAGATCGGGTGCTGGCCGTACTGGCGCACGTAGGTCTGGAACTGCCGGTACTGGTTGGCGTAGTGCAGCGGCAGCATGTTCCCGCCGCAGCCCCAGCTCTCGTTTCCGACGCCGAAGAACTCGACGCGCCAGGGCTGCTCGCGCCCGTGCCGCTTGCGCAGCTCGGCCATGGGAGCCGTGGCGTCGAGGGTCATGTACTCGATCCAGTCCTGCATCTCGGCCACCGTGCCGCTGCCGACGTTGCCGTTGATGTAGGCCTCGGCGTCGAGCTGGTGCAGCAGCTCGAAGTACTCGTGCGTGCCGAACTCGTTCGACTCGACGACGCCGCCCCAGTGCGTGTTCACCATCGGCTGCCGATCGGATCCGACGCCCTTGAGCCAGTGGTACTCGTCGGCGAAGCACCCGCCCGGCCAGCGCACGACCGGCACCTTGATGTGCCGCAGCGCCGTGACCACATCCTTGCGGATGCCGTTGCGGTGCGGGATGGCGGAGTTCTCGCCGACCCACAGGCCCTCGTAGACGCACCGGCCGAGATGCTCGGCGAACTGGCCGTAGATGCGGCGGTCGATGGTGGGGGCGCCGGCGGCGCGGGCGATGCGGATCATGGGTTCCCTCGGAGGACGACGACTCTTTGTAGCGATAAAACCACGTTCTGTGTAGCGTTACAACCTGTCATGAGATTCCTCCCTTTGCACCGTGTCCGCCTCACCGGAGGACCCTTCGCGCACGCCCGCGACCTCGATCTCCGCTATGTGATGTCCCTGGAGCCGGATCGCCTCCTGGCGCCCTTCCGCCGCGAGGCGGGGCTGCCCGCCCGGGCTGCGAGCTACGGCAACTGGGAGGACTCCGGCCTGGACGGCCACACCGCCGGGCACGTCCTGTCGGCGCTGGCGTTCCTGACCGCCGCCGGCGTCGGCGAGGAGGCGCCGCGACGACTGGAGCGCATGGTGACCGAGCTCGCCGAGATCCAGGCCGCGAACGGCGGCGGCTACGTCGGAGGCGTGCCCGGCGGTCAGGCGCTGTTCGAGGCTCTGGGATCCGGCGGCCCGACGGCCGTGGCCGAGCTCGCGTCCAGCGCGCACTGGGTGCCCTGGTACAACCTGCACAAGACGTTCCAGGGACTCATCGACGCCCATGTCGTGGCCGGATCCGCGCAGGCTCTCGCCGTCGTCGAGAACCTCGCCGACTGGTGGCTTCCGATCGCCTCGCGGCTGGACGACGCGACGTTCGAGCGCATGCTCGACACCGAATACGGCGGCATGAACGACGCCTACGCGCAGCTCGCCCTGCTCACCGGCCGCGACGACTACGCCGCCGCCGCGCGCCGGTTCTCGCACCGCGCGATCCTGGATCCGCTGCTGCGCGGCGAGGACGCCCTGACCGGCCTGCATGCGAACACGCAGATCCCCAAGGCGGTGGGCTACGCGAGCACGGCCGCTGCGACCGGCGACGACTCGTTCCTGGCGGCCGCCGACACGTTCTGGCGCACGGTGGTGGAGCGCCGCACGGTGGCGATCGGCGGCAACAGCGTGCGCGAGCACTTCCACGACGCCCGCGACTTCACCCCGATGATCGATGACCGCGAGGGTCCGGAGTTCTGCAACACCGCCAACATGCTCAAGCTCACCCGAGCCCTCGCCGAGCGCGAGCTGCGGCCTGAGCACCTCGACTACGCCGAGCGCGCGCTGTTCAACCACGTGCTCGCCTCGCAGCACCCCGAGCACGGCGGCTTCGTGTACTTCACCCCGATGCGCCCGCGGCACTACCGGGTCTACTCGCAGCCGCAGCACGCGTTCTGGTGCTGCGTCGGCACCGGCCTGGAGACGCAGGCGCGCGCGGCCGCGGAGTGGACGTTCGGCGTGGAGGATTCGGCCCTCGCGGTCAACCTGTTCCTGCCCGCGGAAGCGGAGCTGCCCGAGTTCGGGGCGCGCGTGCGCGTCGACGCGGATCTCCCGCAGTCGGACCAGGTGGCGATCTCGATCGCGCTGGACCGTCCGCGCGCCTTCCCCCTGCGGGTACGCGCGCCGTCCTGGGCAGGCGGGCTCCACGAGCTGCGCGTGAACGGCGCATCCGTCGACGTGCGCACCGAGCCCGGCGCGATCCGCATCGCACGCACCTGGACGGACGGGGACCGGGTGACCTTCCGGCTGCCGGTGCGGCTGCGCGCCGAGCGGCTGCCGGACGGCTCCGGCTGGCAGGCGTTCCTGGCCGGCCCGTCCGTGCTCGCCGCGCGCGCCGGCGCCGCTCAGCTGGACGGCCTGCGCGCGGACGACAGCAGGATGGGCCACATCGCGCACGGCCCGCTGCTGCCCTTCACCGACCTTCCGATCACGAGCCCCGGCGCCGCCGAGCTCGAGCGCACCGATGACGGGCGGATCCTGCTGCGCCCGGCAGGCGCCGACCCGGTCGAGCTGGAGCCGTTCGCCGCCCTCCATGACGCCCGGTACACCGTGTACTGGCCCGTGGCGGACGGCGACGCGGCGGCCCGGCGCGCGGAGCTGGAGCAGCTCGATGCGGGTCTCGCCGTCGACGGCGCGACCGTCGACGTCGTCGCCCTGGGCGAGCAGCAGCCGGAATCCGACCACGCGTTCCGCGGCACCGCGACCGAGGCGTTCTCGGACGGCGGGCATCGCTGGCGCACCACCGCGGAGAGCTTCGCCGTGCGGATGCGCGCGGAAGGCGCGCGCACCCTGCGCGTGCGATACCGCACGGGCGCCGACCCGGCCGCGATCACGATCCGGATCGGGGACGCCGTCGTGGCGACCCAGCACCTCGACGCCGGCGACGAGGTGTACGACGTCGACTACCCGATCGGCGAGCTCCTGGCCGCCGCCGGCGAGCCGGGGACGATCCTGCTCTCCTTCGCCGCCGTCGGCGAGGCTTCGGTCACGGTCGCCGGCCCGGCGATCGGAACCGTGCGACTGCTGCGCTGAACGGGCTCGCCTCAGAGCGCGACCGGGATCCTGGTGGTGAGCAGTCCGGCGTCGACGAGGGTGCGCTCGAGCGCGATCATCGCCATCCCGGTCGCCACCGAGTTCCCGCTCACGGTCGACACCTCCAGCTGCACGGCCGCGCCCGCCTCCCCCGGCGCCTCCGAGCGCAGACGCTCGCGCGCGACCGGGACCAGCAGGTCCCCGAGCGCCCACGTCGTCCAGCCGGTCAGCGTGACGACCTCGGGGTTCAGCACGGCGACGAGATCGGCGAGGGCGGATCCGAGGTAGGAGGCCGTGCGCGTGACCGTCTCCCTGGCCGCCGCGTCCGGATCCGCTCCGCGCGCGGACTCCGCGAGGGAGACGATGAAGTCGTGCTGCAGCTCGACCTCGGCGAGCGGGTGCGCGGGCGCGAGCTCGCGGAGGGTCTGGTGGATGCCGGGGACGCCGATGTACGCCTCGACGCAGCCGCGGCGACCGCAGCGGCACAGCCGGCCGTCGAGCATCAGCAGCGAGTGCCCCCACTCGCCCGCGGAGTTGGTGGCGCCGCGCAGCACCTTCCCCTCCAGCACGATGCCCGCGCCGACGCCGGTGCCGAGATTCACGGTGACCATGCTCGACGCCGAACGTCCGCGGCCGAGCCAGAGCTCGGCGGCGACCATGGCCCTGAGCGGGTTGTCGATGACGAGAGGCATGCCGACCCGCTCGCGCAGGTGATCCAGCTCGACGCTGCGCCACTCCCAGTTCGGCACCACCACGGCCACGCCGTCGGGCCCCTGCACGAGACCCGGAAGCGAGATCCCGACGCCCAGCACGCTCTCCCGCGCGACGCCCTCCTGTGCCAGGAGCAGATCCAGCACGGATCCGATCCCCTCGACGATCGTGTCGGGCTCGAGCACGTGCTCGTCCCCCGCGCCTTCCGCCTCGCCGATGCGGTTCAGCGCCGTGTCGAACATGACGGCGCGCACGTAGGTCTCCGCGACGTCGATGCCGACCACGCGGCCGCGCTGCGGGTTCATGCCCAGCGTCGCGGTCGGGCGGCCCACCCGTCCCGCGGTGACCTTCGTCTCGACGACGATGCCCTCGTCGATCAGCTCGCCGACGATCGTGACCACGGTCGCCGCGCTGAGCCCGGTGTCCTGAGCGATCGCGTTGCGCGTGGTCTCGCCCGCCGACAGCACCGCGTGCAGCACGTCGAGACGGGAATCGCTGCGGATGTCACGCGACGTCCGCCGTTGCGCGGGCATGCTCATCCCTGAACCGTAACAGCCGGGAGAAGTCCCGCGGCCAGCCGGACGGCGCAGGCGTCCTCCGGCCGCGCGAACACGACGAGGCGGCCGCCGTGGGTGCGCCGGGTGTCGCTGCGGTACGGCGTGACGTCGGCGAGGTCCCCGTTCTCCAGCCCCAGCAGCACGCCGCCATCGACCCGCGCCGACACCTCGACGTCGCCGACCGCGATCGCGTTCTGCGCATCGCGCAGCACGCACTCCACCTGCAGCACGCGTCCGACGTCGATGCCCGCCGCACGGCAGCGGTCGACGGCCGCGGCGGGCGCGGTCCACGCGACGGCTTCGAGGCGCACCGGCTCGCCGGGCGGGTGCAGCTCGTCGCGCGCCACGACCGAGCCGGCCGCGTCGCGCACCTCCAGGACGAACGGCCCGCCGTCCGCGGCGACGACCGTGCGCAGGTACCCGCCGTCCGCGTCGAACTCGAGCGGCAGCACTCTCCCGTCCCGTGACAGGCGCGGCTCGCCGCCGGCGGTGAACGCGAGCACCTCGATCTCCCCTGACGCCGGTACGACGTGATGCACGGGGTGCGACCAGAGATCCCGCGGCTCTCCCGGCCCGGGCAGCGGCCGCGCGACGAGCGACGCCGTCGGGCGATCCGACCACCAGCTCCGGCGCAGGTGCCAGCCGTGCTTCGGGAAGCCGGCGAGCGTGAGCAGCCCCGCGCCCGACCCGTGCACGGGCCAGCCGTGCGCCTCTCCGAGGTAGTCGATCCCGGTCCACAGGAACTGCCCCGCGACGAAGTCGTTGTCCGCGACGACCCGCCACTCGGCGTAGCCGTGCCCGTTCTCGCTGCCGAGGAGCGGGGTGCGCGGGAAGCGTTCGTGGTCGGCGTCGTACAGCTGCTCCTTGTAGTTGTAGCCGATCAGGTCGAGGTCGTCGAGGAGCCCGGTGCGGCTGGAGAGCTCGGGGAACGCGGCCGCGAGCGTCACCGGCCGGGTGGGATCCGCGGCGCGCACGATCGCGCCGAGACGCCGTGCGATCGTCGTCAGGCGGCGCACGTCCGGGCGGCCCGGGTCGTAGCGGCGCTCCTCGGCCGGCTTCGCGGCGTCGTTGTTGCCGGTCATCTCGGCGAACAACGGGCTCGCGTACGGATCGTTCGGGTAGTCGACCTCGTTCCCGATGCTCCACGCGACGATCGAGGGACGGTTGCGGTTCTGCTCGACCATCGCGCGCAGATCACGCCCATGCCAGTCCGGGAAGTGCGTCGCGTACCCCTCGTGCTTGGGCGGGTACACGTTGTGCCCCTGCCACCACTTGTTCTTCGGGCTCTCCCACTCGTCGAAGGCCTCGTCGATCACGAAGAGCCCGAGCGCGTCGCACAGCGCGTACAGCTCGGGCGCGTGCGGATTGTGCGCCATCCGGATCGCGTTGCATCCGGCGTCCTGCAGCGTCAGCAGCCGGCGCAGCCACACGTCGGCCGGAACGGCGGTGCCGAAGGGACCCGCGTCCTCGTGCAGGCACACCCCCTTGAGCACCCGCGGCAGCCCGTTCACGAGGAGGCCGCGGTCCGGGTCGAACGCGATCGTGCGGATCCCGACGATCTCGGCGTGCTCGGCCCGGCGCGCGACGCCGTCGGCCGTCCAGGTCAGCACCGAGGTCAGCCGGTGCAGGTGCGGCGCGTCGTCGGACCAGCGCTCGGGATCCGGCACGGTCGCGACGACCGCGGAGGCAGCACGGCAGCCCGCGGGCACGAGGACCTCCGTCTCGAAGACGTGCACGCGATCCGAGCTCAGCGAGCGCAGCTCGTGCCGCGCCTGCACGGCGACGGGGGCCGCGAGGTCGCTCACGACGACCTGGTCGATCCGGATCGTCGCCGCCGCGTCGTCGAGGGCGAGAGTTGCGAACGTGGTGCCGTGCTCGTCCACGCGGACCGCGTCGTGCACCTCGAGCCGCACACCGCGGGTGATCCCCGCGCCGTTGTACCAGCGCGCGTCGGCGATCTCGGTGCGGTCCACCCGCACGCTCACGACGAGATCCTCATCGGGCGCGTAGGAGACGATCTCGCTCACGTCGAAGGAGAAGCCGGTGTGCCCGGACGGCCTTCCGCCGAGGTGGTAGCCGTTCACCCACACGTCGGAGTTCTTGTACACGCCGTCGAAGACCAGCCGCACGTGCGGCCCGTCGCCCGACCACGCCGCCTCAGCCCCGCCCGCGCCGGGGCGCAGCCCCAGCGCGGCCATCGGGACGTGCGCGCGGTACCAGCCGATGCCGCCCGGCAGATAGCCGGTCCCGCTCGCGCACTCCGGCGAGAAGTCGAGCTCGACGCTCCAGTCGTGCGGCACCCGCACCGGTCGCCAGGCGCTGTCGTCGAAGCCCTTCGTCCAGGCGCCTGGCTCGTCGGCGAGCAGGAACGCCCACCGCTCGATCGGGAATGCGGGCACTCCGCTCACTCCTCCTCCGCGCGCTGCGCGGCGTCGGTCGGCTCCCAGGCCGAGGGTCTGGCGGGCGCAGGCGCGACCGCGGGGATGTACCGGTCGAACACCCGCCGGAACAGCACCCCGTTCACGAGGGCGATCCCGGCGAAGCCGATCAGGAACCAGGCCAGGCCGTAGCCGGTCGCCTGCGGGGAGAAGATCGTGACGATCGTCGCCAGGCCGATCACCGCGACGGCCACGATCGAGGTGAGCGGATGCCGCCACGACAGCAGCCGGGCGTTGCGCAGCACCTCGCGGGTGCGGTCGTCGAAGGTCGCCAGGTACGGGAACGCGTACAACGCGGTGAGCCCGGCGACCGCCACCAGCACGTACCAGACGGCCAGCAGCAGGATCTGCAGCAGCGTGTTCGGCACGAGCCGGGTGACCACGAGGAACCAGGCGGCGAAGACGATCCCGAGCGCGACGAAGATCCCCAGGATCACGGTCGCCTGCCGGAGGTTGCGCCGGAACGAGCGGAAGAAGTCCCTCGAGACCGACACGCACTCGCCCGTCCCGATCCGCAGCGCGGTGAAGTTCAGGGCGGTCAGCGACGCGCCCAGCGTCACGAGCGGGATCGACGCGACCAGGAACAGCAGGTTCAGGATCATCAGGTCGGCGATGCGCGTGAGCACGCGCATGAGAGCGGAATCCTCGGCGAAGATGCTCGTCATGGCTCCTCCTTGGTCTGGAACGGAGCCCGGCCGGCCGCGGGTGCGGACCGGCCGGACTCCGTGGTCAGCGGATCACTTCAGCTTGTGCGTCTTCGCCCAGGCGTTCAGGTCTTTCTGGATCGAGGCCTTGACGTCGTCGTAGCCGGCGTCCTTCAGCTTCTGGCGCATCTCCTTGATGGCCGCGGCCGGGTCGTCGAACTTGCCGTACTCGAGCTGCGGGATGTACTCGGAGAGCACGCTGCCCATCGCGGCGAGCTCCGGGTCGATCGCGCTCTTGTTCACGATCAGCGTGGAGTACGGGTAGTCGCGCGCGACCTTGTCGAGGCCCGCGTAGATCTCCTTCGTCTGCGGGTCGTCGGTGACCTTGGGCGGCTCGTACTGGTCCATCCGGCCGGCCCAGAAGTTCGAGCCCAGGGCGTCCTTGGACGGGTCGTAGCCCTCGGGATAGCCGAGCTTGCCGTCCTTCATGACGTAGTCGGTGCCCTCGATGCCGAAGTTCAGCAGATCGTAGTCCTGCTTGTCGTTGCGGATGAGGTCGTACACCTGCAGCGCCTTCTCCGGGTTCTTCGAGTTCGCGCTGACCGCCATCGCGCCGTGCGTGAGGATGTCCTTGTAGAGGTTCTTGTTCTCCTCGCCGAAGTAGTACATCTTCGGGTCGGACCCCGGCTGCTTGGTCGTCATGTTGTTGTAGATCTGGCCGACGAACGTCTGCGTGTGGTGCTGGTCGGTGCCCGTCTGTCCCGCGTAGAACTCGTCGCGGGTCGTCCCGGTGTAGTTCACCGCGTCCTGGCGCCAGACGCCCAGGTCGTTCCACTGCTTCGCGAGCTGCGCGGCCTTCACCAGCTGATCGCTCTCCATGTACCAGGAGGTGAGCTTGCCGGGGTCGGACTCGGAGGTCTCGAACGGGGCGTAGTTCCCCGCGCTCACGCCCTGCAGCGGGAGCGCGTCCGTGTGCGACTGCAGGTAGCCGGTGAGGGCCGCCTCGCCGTTGCTCGCGCCCGCCACGTCCCACGGCACGACGCCCGGCTTGTTCTGCTTGATCCACTGGAAGTACTTCGTGAAGTCCTCGTACTTCGTGATCTCGCCGTTCGGGAACCCGGCCTCCTTGGCCCAGTCGCCGCGGTAGAAGAAGCCGTGGTTGGTGTATTGCGTGTAGTTGTCCTCGGGGATGAACTGGATCTTGCCGTCGAGCTTGGTGAGATCCCAGTGCTTGTCCTTGTTCACCTGCGCCCAGGTCTTCGGCGCGTTCTGCTTCAGCATGTCCTCGGTGAGCGGCAGGAAGGCGCCCTTCTGCGCGTTCTCCCATCCGAACAGCCAGTCGGTGGCGGTGGTGATCAGATCGACCTTGCTGTCACCGCTCAGCAGCTGCACGTTGTACTGCGTCTGCCAGTCGGCCCACTCGACGTAGAACAGGTCGAGGGTGGCGTTGGCCTGCTTCTTCAACCGCTGGTTGAGCTTCTTGAGCATGGCCTCGAGGTGGCCGTTGGTGGGCTTGTCGCCCAGGACCAGCATGGTGATCTTGGTGGGGGCGCCGCTGTCGCCGGCGCCGCCGGCCGTGCAGCCGGCGAGCGCGCCGGCCGCGAGGCCGAGCGTGACCGCCGCGGCGGCGATCTTGACGATCCTTCTCTTCATAGGAGTCTCCTTCGACTCGTCTCTCGGTGAGGGGTGGTGCAGGAGGGTGGTGCAGGAGGGTGGTGCTCGGTGGACGGGCGGGGTCAGCCCTTGACCGCGCCGACGGTGATGCCGCTGACGAAGTACTTCTGGATGAACGGGTAGAGCAGGAGGATCGGGCCGGTGGCCACGACCGCGCTCGCCATCTTCAGGGTGTTGCTGGGCAGCTCGGCGATGCTCACGTTGGCGCCCGCGACCGAGTTCTGCAGCGCGTTCGCCGTGTTGATCACGTTGTAGAGGTAGTACTGCAGCGGTTTGAACTCGACGGTGCTGCCCAGGTAGAGCGAGGAGAGGTACCACTCGTTCCAGTACGCGAGCGCAAGGAACAGGCCGACCGTCGCGAGCGCGGGCTTCATCATCGGCAGGGTGAGCTGCACGAAGATCCGGAAGTCCCCGGCGCCGTCGATCTTGCCCGACTCGACGATCTCGAACGGCACGATGCGCATGAAGTTCTTCATCAGGATGATCAGCCACGGAGTGATCAGCAGCTGCAGGAACACCGCCGCATAGCTGCCGCGCAGTCCGAGGGTCTTGCCCACCCACAGGAACGTGGGGGCGAGGCCCGCGGAGAAGAGCGTCGTGAAGTAGATGAAGAACGAGATCGCGTTGCGGAACGGGAAGTCCTGCCGGAACAGCGCGTAGCCGGTCATCGAGATGATGAACAGCCCGATCGCGGTTCCGAACGTCGTCATCAGGACCGTGACCACGTACGCCCCGATGATCTGCCGCGGCGACTGGAAGATGTACTCGTACGCCGTGAGGGTGAAGCCCTTCGGCAGCAGGCCGAACCCGTCCTTGCGGATCTCCGACTCGCTGGACAGCGATGCCGACAGGATCAGCACGAACGGCAGCAGGCAGAACAGGGTGAACAGGCTGATCGTCACGTACGAGATGCCGCGCACCCAGCGATCGCTGGCGTCGAGGCGGATCGGGCGACGGGAGGTGCGCTCGAACAGCGTGCGCCGGCGATGGGGCAGGATGATCGCTCTGGTCGCTCCGGTGGCCGTGTCAGAAGAGTGCATAGTCCTTGTTCATCCTTCGAACGATCCAGTTCGCGGTCATCACGATCGCGAACCCGAACAGCGACTGGTAGAGGCCCACCGCGGTGGAGGTGGTGAAGTTGTTCTGCGACATCACCATCCGGTAGACCGAGGTCTCGATGACGTCGGTGGTCTGGAAAAGCTGGGCGTTGTTGCCGATCAGGTTCCAGAACAGGCCGAAGTTGCCGTGCATGATCCCGCCCAGGGAGAACAGCAGCAGGATGACGAACGTGGGCTTGAGACTCGGCAGGATCACGTACCGGATCCGCTGCCAGGCCGAGGCCCCGTCGATCTCCGCGGCCTCGAACAGCCCCTTGTCGATGCCCATGATGGCGGCGAAGTACACGATCGAGCCGTAGCCGGTGCTCTGCCAGAGCTGCACGAGGATGATGATGAGCGGCCAGAGCCCGGCCATGCTGTAGATCTTGACCGGGTCGCCGCCGGCCTGCTTGATGAGGCTGTTCAGCGCTCCGTTGTCGTAGTTCAGGATGTTGAAGGCGATGACGCCGATCAGCACGACGGAGATGAAGTACGGCAGGAACATGATCCCCTGCGTGATCTTCTTGAAGTACTTCAGGCGGATCTCGTTGAACATGATGGCGATCGCGATCTGCAGCGCGTTGCCCAGCACGATGAACGCGACGTTGTAGAGGACCGTGTTGCGCGTCAGGATCCAGAGCTGGCCCGACTTGAACAGGAACTCGAAGTTCCGGAAGCCCACGAACGGGCTGCCGAAGATGCCGTCCCGGTAGTTGAAGTCGGTGAACGCGATCCAGATCCCCGGCAGCGGCGCGTAGTTGAAGACGAGGAAGAACGCGACGGCCGGCAGGCACATCAGCAGCAGCACTCTGCTGGTCTTGACCTGCCGCCACAGCGACTTCCGCCGCGCCGGCACCTTTGTCAGTGACATCCTCCGCCTCTCTGCGTGGGGTGGGGCGTCCGAGCCGCCCGAGCAACATCAGGGATAAAACTAACCCCTGATCTAACTCTGCGAGACAGTAGCAGAAAGTTCTGTAGCGATACAAGAGCTTCTCCGATCCCGGACGGCGGACCAGCGCGATGAGTGACGAGGCCGCCCCGTCCGGATTCTGTGACCGGTCCCTTGACGGATCCGGTTCAGCGGTGGCACGATCGGTGGCCACCGGCGCGAGACAGACCGCCCCGGGACGATTCCCCCCACCGAAGATCGACGAGGATCCGCATGCGACCTGATATGTTGACGTCAACTCCCATGAAGGGCCGACGAGGAGGAGGCCGGCTGGCGGTCGCGATCGCCGGCGCCCTCGTGCTCGCCGGCCTCGGCGCCGCGGCCCCCGCGCAGGCCGAGCAGCCGGGCCCGTCTCACGGTCCCGGCACGTCCGAGTTCAAAGGGGTGAACTGGGCGGATCCGCGCGACAACTATGCGAGTGACGCCGTCGTCCCCACCGGCCTCGGCGCCGCCGACGACTACGACCAGGTGCTCGCCGTGTCGCAGCGGATCCTGGAGGGCTTCGCTCAGAATCTCGGCGCGAACACGGTCCGCCTGCCGATCAACCCGGTCAGCGTGGGCACGAGCTGGTGGAGCTCGTACCGGGCGGCCATCGACGCCGCGACGGCGCGCGGCGACAAGGTCATCCTCAGCTACTGGGAGGCGGATGACAGCAAGGACGGCCTGATCGACGACGTCCCGTCGTGGAAGCGGATGTGGGACACCGTCGTGGACGAGTTCCGGCACACCCCGAACGTCTACTTCGAGCCGATGAACGAGCCGCACGGGTACTCCCTCGACCAGTGGGTGAGCGTGGCCTCGGGGTGGCTGGCGGATCACCCGCAGGTCCCGCGCAACCGCGTCGTCATCAGCGGATCCGGCTACAACGACGATGTCGTCGGGGTCGGCGACGCGCCGCAGCTGAAGGGAACGCTGCTGTCGCTGCACTTCTACGGGTTCTGGGCGTCGCACACCACCGAGGCCGACTGGACCGCCGACCTCAGCGCACGGATCGGCGTCTACGCGGGCCGCACGATCATCGACGAGGCCGGCTCTCCGATGACCATCGGGCTCAACTACGGCGCGCACGACGGCAACGTCTACACGTCCTACCTCGCCGCGGTGACCGACTTCGCCCGCGCGCACCGGATGGGGATCGTGTACTGGCCGGGCCTGCGCGCTGGCGATTCGTACTCGATCGAGTCGCTCCAGCCCGACGGCACGCTGAGGGACAACAGCGCCACCGGCGTCGCACAGCTGAAGTGGGGCTACGGCTACGGCGACCAGGAGCCCGTGAACGACCTTCCCGCCTCACCTCCCGGGCAGGCGCTCGTCGGCCAGGCGTCCGGCCGCTGCGTCGATGTGCCGGGCTTCAGCACGACGCCCGGGACGGCGCTCGACCTCTGGGACTGCAACGGAGGCGGCAATCAGTCCTGGAACGCGACCGCCGACAAGCAGCTCACGGTCTACGGCGACCGGTGCCTGCAGGCCGGCACCGACGGCAGCACCGTGACGGCGGGCGCACCGGCGACCATCGCCGCGTGCACGGGCGCCGACGTGCAGCACTGGAACGCGAACGCGGACGGCACGATCAGCCCGGTCGCGGCGCCGGATCTGTGCCTCGACGCGGCGGGCGCCGGAACCGGCAACGGCACCGCGATCGACCTGTGGCTGTGCAGCGGACAGCCGAACCAGGTGTGGATCCGGAAGTAGGATCCGACGCGTCGCTGTCCTGCTCGGCCCTCAGAGCCCGAGTCGCTCCAGGTGCGCGTTGCGGAACCGCCCGGCGGGATCCGTCCGCGCCACCAGGGCCGCGAAGTCGTCCCAGCGAGGGGTGCGGCGGCGGATCTCGGCCGCGTCCAGCGTGGACAGCTTGCCCCAGTGCGGGCGGGCGGTGCCGGGCAGGGCCTCCTCGATCACCGGCAGCAGCGCCTCGACCGCGGGCTGGTCCCGGCGCCAGGTGAAGTGGATCCCGACCGCGCCCTCGCCGTAGGACGAGCTCAGCCACAGGTCGTCCGCGGCCACCGTGCGGATCTCGTTCACGAGCAGCAGCGGTGCGATCCGGTCGGCGAGTCCGCGGATCGCCTCGATCGCCGCCACGGCGTCGCGGCGCGGCACGAGGTACTCGCTCTGCAGCTCCTCCCCCGCCGAGGGCGTGAACTCGAGGCGGAAGTGCGGCAGCCGCCCGTGCCACGGGCCGGCCTCGCCGAGCTGCGGAGTGCACGCCTCGGCCGGCGAGCCCAGGATCGGGTGCCGCTGCACGGTCGCCGGAACCGTGCCGAGCCGGGCGAGCAGGTCCTCGTCGAGCGCGACCCCGCCCACGCGGTTCTTCACCCAGAGCTGGTCGGCCCGATCGCGGTCCGTCCAGCGGCTGAAGATGCTGACGCTCGTGCCGAGGCTGGTCACCCGGTCGAGCTCCGGGAGGATCGCGTCCCACGCCGGCCCCTCGTGCACCGTCTGCGCGACGTCGTAGGTCGGCTCCACGTCGAGCTCGAGCTCGACCATCACGCCGAGCGCGCCGAGGGAGACGACGGCGCCGTGGAAGTCGGCGTCGCCGCGGCGCAGCGTCCGCTCGCCGTCCGGACCGGCCAGGGTGATCGCCCGCACGGCGGTGGCGAGGGATCCGGTGGCGTCGCCCGATCCGTGCGTGCCGGTGGAGATCGCCCCGGCGACGGAGATGTGCGGCAGGGACGCGAGGTTCGACAGCGCCAGCCCGCGCCGGTGCAGCTCGGCGCCGAGCTCGCCGTAGCGCATGCCGGCTGCCACGCGCACGGCGTCGGGAGCCGTCTGCTCGACGACGGCGGGCATCGCCGAGAGGTCGATGAGCGTGCCCGTGGTGTCGGCGAGGGTGTTGAAGCTGTGCCGCGATCCGAGCGGCCGCAGCGGACCGGGCGCCTCCAGCGCGCGGCGCAGCTCGTCGCGGTCCCGCGGACGCACGATGTCCGCGGCGCCGTAGCGGAGATTGCCTGCCCAGTTCGTCCCGATGCTCACCGGGACATCCTAGGGGCGGCCGTGGTCCAGGCGCTGCCCGCTGCGGAGCTGCGCTCGACCGCCTCGAGCACCCGCTGCACGTGCAGGCCGTCGGCGAAGGACGGGCGCGGTTGCGTCCCCTCGGCGATCGCAGTGACGAAGTCCGCCACCTGGTGCGAGAAGGCGTGCTCGTAGCCGAGCAGATGCCCGGTCGGCCACCACGGCGCGAGATAGGGGTGCTCGTGCTCCGTGACCAGGATCCGGCGGAACCCGAGCTCCAGCTCGGGCGCGGTCGCGTCGTAGAACTCCAGCTCGTTCATGCGCTCCATGTCGAAGGCGATCGCGCCGCGGGATCCGGAGATCTCGAAGCGGAACGCGTTCTTGCGCCCGGTGCGGAACCGCGTCGCCTCGAACGAGCCCAGCGCGCCGTTCTCGAAGCGTCCGTGGAACAGCGCGACGTCGTCGACGGTGACCGCGCCGCGCTCGCTCGACGCCGTGCCGGACAGGCCGACGCTCTCGCCGAGGAGCGGGCGTTCCGGGACGAGCGTCTCCAGGATCCCGGAGACGCCCTCCAGGCGCGAGCCGGTGACGAACTCGACCATGTCGATCGCGTGCGCGCCGATGTCCCCGAGGGATCCGGATCCCGCGCGCTCCTTCTGCAGCCGCCAGGTGAGCGGAGCCTCCGGGTCGCTCAGCCAGTCCTGGAGGTACTCGGCGCGCACCTGCCGGATCTCGCCGAGCCTCCCGTCGGCGATCATCCGCCGTGCGAACGTGGCGGCGGGCACCCGCCGGTACGAGAAGCCGACCATCGAGCGGATGCCCCGTGCCGCCGCCTCCTCCGCGACGCTCGTCATCCGCTCCGCCTCGGCGACGGTGTTCGCGAGGGGCTTCTCGCAGATCACGTGCTTGCCGGCGTTCAACGCCGCGAGCGCGATCTCGGCGTGCGTGTCGCCGGGCGTCACGATGTCGACCACATCGACGTCGTCGCGGGCGACGGCCTCGCGCCAGTCGGTCGCGCTCTCGGCCCATCCCCACTTCCGCGCGGCGGCGTCGGTCGCGGCGGCGTCGCGCCCCACGATGAGGTGCATCTCGGGCGTCGCCGGCAGGTCGAAGAACCGCGGCGCGACCCGCCATCCCTGCGAGTGCGCCGCCCCCATGAAGCCGTGGCCGATCATGGCCACGCGCAGCGAATCACCCATGAGAATCCTCTCTGAATCCCGTTGCTGCAATTGTTGATTACAACAACATATAGCCGCAGACGACGCCTGTCCAGCGACGCACGACCGCTCCGGCCGGCTCGACGAAGCTCAGAGCGTGACGTCGCGCGGAGGCGCCGACGAGCCGCGCACGACGAGTTCCGTGGCCAGCTCCACCCGCGACGCCTCCAACCGCTCACCCGCGACGATCTGCAACAGCATGCGCAGCGCGGTGCGCCCGATGTCGTGCAGCGGCTGGGCGACGGAGGTGAGCGGAGGCAGGGTGTGCTCCGCAAGCGGAGTGCTGTCGAACCCCACCAGGCTGAGGTCGCCGGGCACGTCCAGGCCGCGTCGGCTGGCCTCCTCGAGCACGCCCAGGGCGATGGTGTCGCTGGCGGCGAAGATCGCCGTCGGCGGTTCGGCGAGGGACAGCACGGCCTTCGCGCCGGCGAGGCCCGTGCGGCGGTTGTAGGCGGATCCCGCGGGCAGGTACTCGGGGCGCATCGTGATCCCGGCCGCCATCAGCGCGGCCAGGTAGCCGTGCATCCTGGCCTGGTTCGACTCCGCCTCGGGCGGTCCGCCGAGGAACGCGATGCGCCGGTGCCCCAGCGCGATGAGATGCTCGGTCGCCGCCCTTCCGCCGGCCCAGTTGGTGGCGCCGACACTCGGAAGATCCGGCTCCCCCGCGTTCAGCGGATCGACCACCACGACCGGCAGCCCCCGAAGGGTGAACGCGGCATGCTGCTCCGGCGTCAGCCGCGAGGTCACGGCGATCAGACCCCGGCGTCCGGAGTCGACCATCCGCTCCGCCCACTCGTCCGCGTTGGCCAGATGGAACCTGCCCGGCTCCACGCTGGAGACGACCACGTCGACCCCGATCTCGCGCGCGGCGTCGAGGATCCCGTTGAAGACCCCCATCGAGTAGGCGTCTCGCACCTCGCCGATCACGAGGTCCACCATGGCGCGGCTCATAGCGCGATTGCGCCTCGCCTTCGGAGAGCGGTAGCCGGCGTCATCGATGAGTTGCTGCACACGCGCGCGGGTCTCCGCAGAGACCCCCTCGCGGCCGTTGATGACCTTCGACACCGTGGGAACGGACACGCCGGCGACCTTCGCGATGCTCGCCAGATTCACCGTGCGCTTCGTGTCGCTCATCATCCTCCAAAGAAAAGTTTCGTGACCTCATTGTGCGGGGGATCCGCCTGAGCAGCAAGCAGGCGCGTCGCCGGGAAGGGTTGACAGCGGACGAAACAGTGCCCTACCGTGAACCTCGCGAAAGTTCTCGACGAAAATTACTCGCACTTTCGCACTTTCCCGTCACACATTCAATGGAGAACTGAGATGGCACCACGCAGCCCCCGCCCCTTCCGTCGCAGTCGGCTCGCCGCCGCCGTGACGATCCCCGCCCTCGTCCTGTCCCTCGCTGCGTGCGGCACGTCCGGCCCCCAGGCTTCCGGAGGCAAGGACGCCGCGACCATGTGGGCGCTGTCGGGGCAGCCGAAGGAGGGCATCCGCCAGGACACGGTCGACGCCTTCGTGAAGGCGCACCCCGACGAGAAGCTCAGCGTCACGTTCTTCCAGAACGACGCCTACAAGACCAAGATCCGCACCGCCATCGGCGCCGGCCAGGCGCCGACGCTCATCTACGGCTGGGGCGGCGGGACGCTGAAGTCCTACGTCGAGGCGAAGCAGGTGCAGGACCTCACGAGCTTCTTCGCCGACAATCCGGCGGTCAAGGACCGGCTCTTCCCCGGCGCCTTCGGCGCCGCCACCGTCGACGACAAGATCTACGCGATGCCGATCCAGGACGTCCAGCCCGTCGTGCTGTTCTACAACAAGAAGGTCTTCAAGGACGCCGGGCTCCAGCCGCCGAAGACCTGGGACGACCTGATGGCGGACGTCAAGGTGTTCAACGACAAGGGAATCGCCCCGATCTCGCTCGCCGGCCAGTCGCGGTGGACCTCGATGATGTGGCTGGAGTACCTGTTCGACCGGATCGGCGGCCCCGAGGTGTTCCAGGACATCTTCGACGGCAAGCCGAACGCCTGGTCGAACCCCGCCGCGATCGAGGCGCTGACCAAGATCCAGGAGCTCGCCGCAGCGGACGGCTTCATCAAGGGCTTCGCCACCATCACCGCCGATTCCAACGCGGATCAGGCACTGCTCTACACGGGCAAGGCCGCCATGATGCTGCAGGGAGGCTGGACGTTCGGATCCATGAAGACCGACGGCGGCGACTTCGTGCAGAAGGGCGATCTGGGATTCGTCCCATTCCCCACGGTCGAGGGCGGCAAGGGCGACCCGAGCGACGTCGCCGGCAATCCCGCGAACTATCTCTCGATCTCCGCGACGGCGACCGAGGCGCAGAAGAAGACGGCTCTCTCCTACGTCAAGGACGGGCTCTTCACCGACGCCGAGGTCGACGCCTACATCAAGAACGGCGCGGTGCCGATCGTCAACGGCATCGAGGACAAGCTGGCCAAGACGGACGACGCCGACTACCTCACGTTCGTGTACAAGCTCTCCAGCAACGCGAAGAGCTTCCAGCAGTCCTGGGATCAGGCGCTCAGCCCGGCCGCCTCGGAGACACTGCTGAACAACATCGACCAGCTGTTCTCGCGCGCCATCACGCCGCAGCAGTTCGCCGACAATATGAACAAGACGATCGGCAAATGACCGTCAGCGCACCGGCGACGTCTGCGCGCACGGCCTCCCGTCGCTCGGCGACGGGAGGCCTGGGCTGGCTCGCAGTTCCCGCCTTCGTCTACTTCCTCGCGCTCGCGGTCCTCCCCCTCGTCGGCGTGCTCGCGCTGAGCTTCACCGACTGGGACGGCATCGGGGCGATCTCGTTCTCCGGCCTCGGGAACTGGGCATCCGCCCTCACCGATCCCGGGATGTGGCACGCATTCGGGCTGACCATCCTCGTGATGGTGCTCTCCTGGGTGGTGCAGACCCCGCTCAGCCTGCTGCTGGGGGTCTTCACCGCAGGCGCCCAGAGGTACCGGGCCGTGCTCGCCGTGCTGTACTTCCTTCCGCTGCTGCTGTCCTCCGCGGCGATCGCGGTGGCGTACAAGGCCCTGCTCGACCCGAACTTCGGCCTCGCCGCAGGGCTGGGCCTGCCGTTCCTCGCCCAGGACTGGCTGGGCGATCCCGCCCTCGCGATGGGCGTGGTGATCTTCGTGATCGCCTGGCAGTTCGTCCCGTTCCACACGCTCATCTACCAGGGCGGCGTGCGCCAGATCCCGCAGTCCATGTACGAGGCGGCGCAACTGGACGGCGCCGGACGCATCGCGCAGTTCTTCCGCATCACGCTGCCCCAGCTGAAGTACACGATCATCACGTCGTCGACGCTGATGACGGTGGGGTCGCTGACCTATTTCGACCTGATCTTCGTGCTCACCGCCGGCGGTCCCGCCAACGCCACCAGGATCCTGCCGCTGGACATGTACCTCACGGGGTTCAAGGCGAACCAGATGGGTCTGGCGAGCGTCATCGCCGTCATCCTGGTGCTGCTCGGCCTCGCGCTGGCGCTGTTCCTGCAGCGCCTCGGCGGCAAAGATCTCTCTGCGAGCCAGCTGGAAGGAGCATGAGATGACCACGACGACCACCGTCATCCTCCCGAAGGAAGCCGATCGGCGGCGCGCCCGCCGGCGAACGGCGAACGGCCGGCCCAACGTGCTCGGCGGTCTCGCGGGCTGGATCTGGCTCGCGATCATCATCGTCCCCGTCTACTACATCGTGGTGACGAGCCTGAAGAAGCAGTCCGACTACGTGGGCAGGAATCCCCTCGCGCTGCCGGCGAACCCGACTCTGGACAACTACGCAGCCGTGCTGCAGGCCGACTTCGCGCAGTACTTCCTGAACAGCGTGCTGGTGACGGTCGGCGCGGTGGTGCCGATCCTGATCCTGTCGTTCATGGCGGCGTACGCGATCGTCCGCGGCCGCGGGCGGTTCCTCCGGCTCGTCAACACCACGTTCCTGATGGGGCTCGCGATCCCGCTGCAGGCGACCATCATCCCCGTCTACCTCATCATCATCCGGCTCAGCCTGTACGACAGCCTGCTGGCGATCGTGCTGCCGTCGATCGCGTTCGCGATCCCGCTGAGCGTGATGCTGCTCGCGAACTTCATCCGCGACGTGCCCAACGAGCTGTTCGAGTCGATGCGCCTGGACGGCTGCAGCGAATGGGCGACCATGTGGCGGCTGGCGATGCCGCTGACCAGGCCCGCGATCGTCACGGTGGCGATCTACAACGCCCTCGGTGTCTGGAACGGCTTCCTCCTGCCGCTCGTGCTCACGCAGAGCCCCGACCTTCGGGTGCTCCCGCTCGCGCTGTGGACGTTCCAGGGCGAGTTCAGCGTGAACATCCCCGCCGTGCTCGCGTGCGTCGTGCTGACGACGCTGCCGCTGGTCGTGGTCTATGTGTTCGGCCGCCGCCAGCTGGTGAGCGGACTGACCGCGGGATTCAGCAAGTGACGACCGGAACTCATACGAAAGGTGATCAGATGACGGATCGGAGGACGTCGCGCTCGGCACTCGTCGTGCGCGGCGGGTGGGACGGGCACGCCCCGGTGGAGGCCACGGAGCTGTTCCTGCCCTTCCTGGAGAGCAACGGGTTCGGGGTGCGGATCGAGGAGAGCCCGGCCGTGTACGCCGACGCGCAGGCGATGGCGGACGTGGATCTGATCGTGCAGTGCAACACCATGAACACGATCGAGAACGCGGAGGTGCAGGGTCTGCGCGCCGCGATCGAGGCGGGCACCGGCATGGCGGGCTGGCACGGCGGGATCGCCGATTCGTACCGCAACAGCGCCGACTACCTGCAACTGATCGGCGGGCAGTTCGCCACGCACCCGGGAAAGCACCCCGATGAGCGGCACGGCGAGCAGGCCGACAACTACCTGCCGTACACGGTCGAGCTGACCGATCTGGGGCGCACGCACGAGATCATGGCGGGCATCGAGGACTTCCCGCTGACGACGGAGCAGTACTGGGTTCTGCACGACGACCTCATCGACGTGCTGGCCACGACCACGCATCCGACGCAGCCGTACCACCCGTGGCACCGGCCGATCACCTCGCCCGCGGTGTGGACGCGGCTGTGGGGGAAGGGCCGCATCTTCGTCGCCACCCCGGGGCACTCGGTCGACGTGCTGCAGGACGAGAACGTCAAGACCATCATCGAGAGGGGAATGCTGTGGGCCAGCCGTTGACGCCGCTGCGCGTCGGGATCATCGGATGCGGGAACATCGTCGCCCAGTATCTGGAGACGTTCGCCCGGATCGACACCGTGCACTTGGTCGCGGTCGCCGATCTGGTCCCAGAGCGCGCGGCCGAGGTGGCGGCCCGTGTTCCGGGCGTGCGGCCGATGAGCATCGACGAGCTGCTCGCGGATCCCGACATCCGGCTCGTCGTCAACCTGACCATCCCGGCCGCGCATGCCGAGGTGTCGCTGCGGATCCTCGCCGCGGGCAAGGAGGTCTACAGCGAGAAGCCGCTGGCGGCCGAGCTTCCCGCGGCCAGGGACGTCCTGGAGGCCGCGAGCCGCGCCGGGCTCTGGGTCGGGTGCGCGCCCGACACGGTGCTGGGCGTCGGGCTGCAGACCGCACGCAAGGCGATCGACGACGGAGCGATCGGCCGGCCCATCGCGGCGACCGCGACCATGGTGACGCCGGGGCACGAACGCTGGCACCCGAATCCCGACTTCTACTACCTGCCCGGTGGCGGGCCGCTCCTGGACATGGGCCCGTACTACGTGTCGGCCCTCGTGCAGCTGCTCGGTCCCGTGGTCGAGGTGTCGGGGGCCGCGAGCCGCCTCCGCACGGAGCGGGTCATCGGATCCGGGCCGCGGGAGGGCGAGCGCGTGCCGGTCGAGACCGACACGCACATCAGCGGGGTGCTCACGCACGAGTCCGGCGCCCTGTCGACGCTCGTGATGTCGTTCGACGCGGTCGCCACCCACTCCGCGAACATCGAGGTGCACGGCGAGACGGGATCGCTCACCGTGCCGGATCCCAACAACTTCGACGGCGAGACGCGGCTGCACGCGCTGGGCGCGAGCGAGTGGATCGCGCTGCCGCCCGCCGCGGGCTACGTCGGCGCGGGCCGCGGCGTCGGCGTGCACGACCGCGCGATCGCCCGCGACCCCGGCGACGCGCGCGCGTCCGGCGCCGTCGGGTTCCACGTCCTCGAGGTCATGCTCTCGCTGCTGCAGTCGGCCGGAGAGGGCCGCAGCGTACCGGTCTCGTCCACCGTCGAGCGGCCTGCCCCGGTCCCGCTCACGGCGCTCTAGCCGACGCGGACCGCTGTGCGCCGTCGCGCCCCGCATTCCGGAGGTGGCGCGACGCGCGGGTCGGAGTCCGGCAGGGTTACATCGATGGAATCGTGCGACCGGGTTCGGTGCCGCGCGGGCATAGGCTGAGCGCATGGGAGGGAGCACCCGCGCGACGATGCGCGATGTCGCGACGCTCGCCGGCGTCTCGGCGAAGACCGTGTCGAACGTCGTCACCGGCGCCGCCTTCGTGCGCGAGGACACCCGTGAGCGCGTCGAGGCGGCGATGCGCCGACTCGACTTCGTGCCGAACCTCAGCGCGCGGAGCCTGCGCAACGGTCGCTCGGGGGTCATCGCGGTCGCTCTTCCCTTCCTGGCGACCTCGTTCTCCGCCGAGCTCCTCGACCACATCGTGCAGGCCGCCCGGATCAAGGGCTTCGCCGTGCAGATCGAGCAGACCGGATCCGAGCCGCGACGCGAACGCGAGCTGCTCTCCCGCGCCCGCGCGCACCTCGTCGACGGCCTGATCCTGAACCCCATCCGCCTGGAGGACAGCGCCCTCACCGACGATGACCGGCAACTGCCCGTCGTGCTGATCGGCGAGGTCGAGCAGAACCTCGCCGACCACGTCGGGATCGACAGCGTGGCGGGGGCGGCGGAGATGACCCGGCATGTCATCGAACGCGGTGCCCGCCGCATCGCGGTCGTCGGAGGCGACGACCAGCATGCGATCGCGACCGCCACGAGCCGGCTCCGTCTGCAGGGCGTGCGGCTGGCGCTGGCCGAGGCAGGGCTCCCCGCGGATCCCCGGCTCACGGCGAACCACGCCGACTGGACGATCGCAGGCGGCGCCGAGGCCACGGTTCAGCTGCTCTCGAGAGGCGTGCCGTTCGACGCCGTGATCGGGTTCACCGACTCCCTCGCGACGGGCGCCCTGCACGTGCTGCACGCCCGCGGGATCCGCGTTCCGGACGACGTGCTCGTCACTGGCTTCGACGACGTGGAGCTGTCCCGTTACACGGATCCGGCCCTGTCCACCGTACGGATCGACCGCGCCGTCTTCGCCGGCTCCGCCGTCGACCTGCTTGCGGAGCGGATCGCGGATCCGAGCGGGACGTCCCGCTCGATCACGGTTCCGCACCGGCTCGTCCTGCGCGACAGCACCGACGCCGCCCCCCGCGGCTGGACTCCTGCGTCCTGACCCCGGCGCGCGCCGGCCCCCCGAGATGGAGAACGCTCCTCCCCGGGCCCTCTGAACGACGTTTTCCATCCGCACGCCGCAGCCCACGCCAAAGCACCGCGCCCCCTCTGGGCGATCGACCTCGTGACCGGTCTCGGTTTCCTCTTGCACTCCCATTTCATCGATGTAATGATGTCCGCATCCCCCTGATCGTCCACGAAGGAGTGACGATGACCCCATCGCTCGACCTCTCCCGGCGGCAGTTCCTCGGCGCGGCGGGCCTGACCGCCGGCGCCGCCCTGCTCGCCGGCTGCGCCCCCGCCGCGGCATCTGCGACCGGCCCCCGCACGCTGCAGTTCTGGCACCTGCTGTCCGGCGGCGACGGCGTCACCATGACCGGCCTGCTCGACGGCGTGAACAAGAAGCAGTCCGCCTACCGGATCCGCCCCACCGTGCTCGCCTGGGGCACGCCGTACTACACGAAGCTCGCGATGGCCGCGGCAGGCGGCCGCGCCCCCGACGTCGCGATCATGCACGCCACCCGCGTGCTCGGCTGGGCGCCCGGCGGCCTGCTGGACGCCTGGGACACCGGCCGCCTCGCCGACCTCGGCGTCGACAAGAGCACCTTCCCCGATCCGATCTGGAAGAAGGGAGAGGCCCTGGGCAAGCGCTTCAGCGTCGCCCTCGACGCGCACCCGTTCGTGCTGATGTACAACACCGACGTCTGCAAGAAGGCGGGCGTGCTCGACCAGCACGGCCGGCTCAAGGTCGCGACTTCGCCGGACGAGTTCCTCGCGATGGTCGACGCGATCGCGGGCGTCACCGGGGGCCACGGCCTCTCCTACGGCTACCTCGGCGACGGCGCCCAGATGTGGCGGCTGTTCTACACGCTGTACACCCAGCACGGCATCGAGATGGAGATGCCCCAGGGCGGCACGGCCACGATCGACAAGGACGCCGCCGTCGCCTCGCTCGAGTTCATGCAGAAGCTGCTGAACGGCAAGCGCGCGGCCAAGCAGGCCGACTACGGCACGGCGGTGGCGGAGTTCGCGGGCGGCAAGAGCGGCATGTTCCTCAGCGGCGTCTGGGAGCTGCGCACCATGCAGGCCGCGAAGATCCCGTTCGACGTGACGATGATCCCGCCGCTGTTCGGCACGCAGACCGCCTACGCCGACTCGCACTCCTTCGTGCTGCCGCACCAGACCGCTCCGGATTCCGGTCAGCGCGACCTGGTCTACCGCTTCGTCGCGGACATGCTCAAGGGCTCCTACGGCTGGGCCGAGGCCGGGCACATCCCCGCCTACCTGCCCGTCACCGAATCCCCGAAGTACGCGAAGCTGCTGCCGCAGGCGCACTACGCCGAGGCCGCCAAGCACGTGCGCTACGACCCGCCCGCCTGGTTCACCGGATCCGGCTCGAACTTCCAGGGCCAGTTCGGTGCGGCCGCCCAGCCCGCCCTGCTCAGCGGGGGCAGCGCGTCCGACGCCGTGGACCGCTTCGAGCAGGCCGTGAAGCAGTTCCTCGCCCAACCCAATCCCGCCGATCCGGAAGGAGCACGGAGATGACCGCGGCCGCCCCCACCACCACGACCATCGTCTCGGGACGCGCCGCCAGCCGCGCGATCCGCAAGCACGCGGGCGGATCCCGCGGCACCGAGCAGCTGATCGGCTGGGCGTTCCTCACGCCGTTCCTGATCGCGTTCGCGCTGTTCCTGGTCTGGCCGATCCTGCACGGGCTGTACCTGAGCTTCACCGACCAGTCCCTCACCGGCACGGGCGGGCGCTTCGTCGGCTTCGCCAACTACGCCGAGGCCCTCACCGACCCGGTGATGTGGGGCGCGTTCGGCAACACCGTGTGGTTCACCCTGCTCTCCACGATCCCGCTCGTCCTCATCGCGCTGATCATGGCGGTGCTCGTCGACCGCGGGCTCCCCGGCCAGTGGCTGTGGCGGCTGTCGTTCTTCATGCCGTACCTGCTCGCCTCGACGGTCATCTCGCAGATCTGGATCTGGATCTTCAACCCGCAGATCGGCGCGGCCAACAACGTGCTGAAGGCGTTCGGGCTGGAGCCGATCGCCTGGCTGCAGGATCCGAAGGTCAACATGCTCGCGATCGTCATCGCGACCGTGTGGTGGACCGTCGGGTTCAACTTCCTGCTCTACCTCGCGGCCCTGCAGAACATCCCGGCGCAGCAGTACGAGGCGGCGTCGCTGGACGGCGCAGGGGGCTGGCGGCAGTTCTGGTCGATCACACTCCCCCAGCTGGGCCCCGCCACGACTCTCATCGGCCTGCTGCAGATCCTCGCGTCGCTGAAGCTGTTCGACCAGGCGTACCAGATGCTCGGCGGCCTCTCCAGCGACACCACCCGATCGATCGTGCAGTACATCTACGAGAGCGGCTTCGTCGGCTACCGCTTCGGGTACTCGGCCGCCATCTCGTACGTGTTCTTCGCGATCATCATCATCCTCGGCGTCGCCCAGGCGCTGATCACCCGTCGGCGGAAGGACGCCTGATGACCACTGCGACCAGCACCCTCGTCGCCCCGGGTGCTTCCCGGATCCGCACCCGCCGGCCGATCGGCCGCCGGTTCACCGTTCTGACCGTGCTCGCCTTCGTGGTGCTGCTGATCCTCGCGATCGGATGGCTGCTGCCGTTCCTCTGGGCGGTCGCGACCGCGTTCAAGACCGAGACCGACGCCGCGTCGGGAGACCCGAGCTGGATCGGCGCGAGCGGCCCGACCGTGCAGGCGTTCACCGCGATCCTGTCGCAGGGCAACGTCTACCTCTGGGCGTGGAACAGCCTGTGGACCGCGACGGCGATCACCGTGATCACGGTCGCGATCTCGGCCCTCGCCGCCTACGCGTTCTCCCGCCTGGACTTCCGCGGTCGCAAGTGGCTGTTCGTCGTCATCATCGCCTCGATCGTGGTGCCGCCGCAGGTGCTGATCATCCCGCTGTTCTACGAGATGCTCGCGTTCCACCTGATCGACACGCACTGGGGCCTGATCCTGCCGCAGGTCGTCGCCCCGGCGATGGTGTTCATCCTGAAGCGCTTCTTCGACGCGATCCCGATCGAGCTCGAGGATGCGGCACGCGTGGACGGCGCGAGCCGGCTGCGGGTGTTCTGGTCGATCGTGCTGCCGCTGTCGCGACCGATCCTCGCCTCCGTCGCGATCTTCGTGTTCATCGGCGCGTGGAACAACTTCCTCTGGCCGTTCCTCGTCATCAACGACACGAACCTGATGACGCTGCCGGTCGGCCTGCAGACCGTGATCAGCGCCTACGGCGTCCAGTACGCCCAGGTCATGGCCCAGGCCGTGCTCGCGGCTCTGCCGCTCATCATCGTGTTCCTCATCTTCCAGAAGCAGATCGTCAAGGGAGTCGCCACCAGCGGCTTCGGCGGCCAATGACCCGAAGGGATCCCTCCGCATGACTCACGCCCGCATCACCATCGATCGCGATTTCACGATCGCGGACGTGCCGCACCGCCTGTTCGGATCGTTCGTCGAGCACATGGGCCGCTGCGTGTACACCGGGATCTTCGAGCCCGGTCATCCCGCGGCCGACGCCCGCGGCTTCCGCACCGACGTGCTCGAGCTGGTCCGCGAGCTCGGCCCGACCGTGATCCGCTACCCCGGCGGCAACTTCGTCTCCGGCTACCGCTGGGAGGACGGCGTCGGCCCGATCGCCGATCGCCCGGTGCGGATGGACGGCGCCTGGCACACGATCGAGACGAACGCGTTCGGCCTGCACGAGTTCATGGACTGGTCGCGCGAGGCCGAGGTCGAGGTCATGGAGGCGATCAACCTCGGCACCCGCGGGGTCGAGGAGGCGCGGGCGCTCGTCGAGTACGCCAACCACCCCGGCGGCACGTACTGGTCGGATCTGCGCCGCCGCAACGGCGCCGAGGATCCGTTCGGCATCACGCTGTGGTGCCTCGGCAACGAGCTGGACGGCCCGTGGCAGATCGGTCACAAGACGGCCGCCGAGTACGGCCGGCTCGCCCAGGAGACCGCGAAGGCGATGAAGCTCGTCGACGACTCGATCGAGCTCGTCGCGGTCGGATCCTCGAACCGGGGCATGCCCACGTTCGGCACCTGGGAGCACACGGTGCTCACGCACGCGTACGACGAGGTGGACTACATCTCGATGCACGCGTACTACGAGGAGCACGACGGCGACGTCGCCTCGTTCCTCGCCGAGGGCGTCGACATGGACACGTTCATCGACGGCGTCGTGTCGACGATCGACGCGGTCAAGGCGGCCGGCAAGCACCGCAAGCAGGTGAACATCTCGTTCGACGAGTGGAACGTCTGGTACGCCTCGCGGTACAACGACGTGGAGGCTGCGGCGATCGCCGCCTTGGGCTGGCACGAGCACCCCCGCCTCATCGAGGACGTCTACTCCGTCACGGACGCCGTCGTCGTCGGGACGCTGCTGCACAGCCTGCTGCGGCACGGCGACCGGGTGAAGATCGCCAACCAGGCGCAGCTCGTGAACGTGATCGCGCCGATCCTCTCCGAGGAGGGCGGGCCCGCCTGGCGGCAGGCGATCTTCTGGCCGTTCGCCCGGATGGCCCGCATGGCGAAGGGGCGGATCCTGCGGCTCGCGGTCTCGTCGACGCAGACCCCGACCGCTCGCTTCGGCGATGTGGACGAGGTCGACGCGGTGGCGACCTGGGACGAGGAGTCCGGCCGGATCGCGCTGTTCCTGGCGAACCGCTCGCTCGACTCCGAGGCCACGGTCGACCTCGACCTGCGCGGGCTGTCCGCCACCGCGGTGCACTCGGCCGAGGTGCTGGCCGTGCCCGACGGCGGCGACCGGCACAGTGCGAACACGCTCGACGCGCAGCGCACGGTCGGCCTGCGCCCGCTGGAGGGCGTCGCGCTGGACGACGGCGTGGTGCGGCTGACGCTGCCGGCCCTGTCGTGGTCGGCGGTCGAGCTCGAAGTCGCGCGGTCCTGAATCTCCCCGAGTCGGGCCGCGCTCGCGGTCCCTTGCCACAAGGTCGGCCGTTCCTGAGAAGGGGACGGCCGTTCTTGTGATGCCGGATCCCCTTCCTCCGTCGTGCCGGCGCCCGGACGTCAGAAGCGCCCGCCGGGCACAACGCCCTCGGCAGTGTCACGGGCTGGCAGCCATCCGGCCCTGGCTATGACTTCATCGGCCATCTCAGTAACGGGGCGGCCGTCGGTGGCGATGCGTGAGACGGTGTCTTCCGCTGCGTCGAGCGTTCGCGCCGCGAGATTGCTGCGGTCGGCGTACCTTGACCCCTCTCTCGTGTGCGACTTTTCTTCTATGATTTTTTCCTCTTTCTTAAGCTTAAATCGGACATCTATGCTATTCTGGAGTATGGAGTTCATCACGGAAGAAGGCGACGACAGGGTGCGGATCCCCGACGTCGAGGTGGTCCGTGAGCAGGTCGATGAGACGTTCCTGGCGGCGCGCATGCTGGACGGGTTGATCGAGGACGAGTTCGCGATCAATCGTCGCGCGTTCCAACAGGCGGCCGGGATCGCGGAGGTGGTGGCGCATGTCCGCCGTCATCCCGAGATCTACACGGTCGGCGACGGGGTAGACGATCTGGACCACGCGATCCGGTCGATCGTGTTCGAGGTGGCGCTGCGGTTGCAGGTCTCCGAGAATGAGGTGCGCCGGGTCCTGTGCACGGCGGAGACCGCTCAGGAATCGCTTCCACTGATGTGGCAGCGGGCGGCGGACGGCGTCGCCGCGATGAGGTTCGTCGACGCGGCCGTCGCTGCGGCGCTACGACTGCGTGCACCTGTCGGCGCGACCGCGGAGCAGCGTGCACATGCGGATAAGGCGATCGCGTTGATCGACCAGGCGTGCGCGCGATGGGTGCTGCACCTGCCCCTCGCCGCGTTCCGGCGCCGGCTGAAGGCGCTGACGGAGCGGCTGGACCCGGCTCCGGCCGAGGTGCGGCACGCACGAGCCATGGTGGATCGGCGGGTCGTGCTGGAGGAGATCGACGACGGGATGAGCTGGATCATGGCACTCGTGCCGACGGTCAAGGCCCTCGCGATCAAGCGGCGCCTGACGGCGACAGCGAAGCACCTGAAGAAGGACACGCGGGAACAGCGCACGCGTGACCAGATCCACGCCGATCTGTTCACGGACTGGCTGTGCGGGGTGGGAACATCGACGGCGGTCAAGACCCGCGTGTTCGTCACCGTTCCGGTCGGACTGCTGACGGGCCGGGGCGGCGGTTCGGGAACTGGGTTCTCGAGCCCCGGCGAAGCGCTGAACCCGATCACGTCCCTCAGCCAGGCGCAGCTCGTCGGACACGGCCCGATCGATCCGCTCACCGCACGGCAGGCGTTCCTCGACGCGTCCGCGTTCCGCCGGGTGATCACGGATCCGGTCCGCGGCGTCGTCCTTGACATGGACCGCCGCAGCTACCGGCCCACCAAGGCGCAGCGCGACTGGCTCGTGCTCCAGCACGGCACCTGCGCACGGGATGGCTGCACACGACTCGCCCTCGACGCCGACCTCGACCACGAGCGCATGTGGGCCCACGGCGGCCCGACCAATGCGAGCAATCTGCGCCCCCTGTGCCCGGCGGACCACGTGCGCAACCATCGCACCCGGTTCCGCTTCGACAGCCGCCCCGACCGGTCGGTCCAAGTCACCAGCCCGACCGGATTCCGCACCGCAGACCCGCCGCCGTTCTGAGGCAGCGCCCGACCTTGGTCCGGCAGGAGATGCCGTGGAGCCGCGCCGCGTGAAGCGGCCGTTCCCGCGAGCAGGAACGGCCGCCGTCACGCGGGGCACGCCGGCGGGCGCTTCCGGGCCCCTGCCGGCTTCTCAGCCGATCGTCGTGCCAGCCGTCGGCGCCCCAGCCCAGCTTCGCGAGCGCGAGGGTCGGCACGCCGTTGTGGTCAGCGTCGTAGAAGTGCCACGCGAGATATCCGTGCGAGTACGAGGCTCCGCCCGGACCGATCTCGGATCCCTTCGATGCCAGCAGCGGAGTACCACCATCCGCGAGCATGGAGACCCCGTTCTTGTCGTAGTACGGCCCGGCCGCGGAGTCCGCCCTCCCGACCACCATGTTGTAGGTGCTGTTCACACCGCGGCAGCAGAAGTCGCGAGACACGATGAGATAGAACTTGCCCTCGTGCGGGACGATGGCGGCGCCCTCGACGGCGTTCGGCGGCGACTGCCGATCCGCGATGCGCAGCGGAACGGCCTGGTCCGCCCGCGTACCCGTCGGCCAGGACAGCTTCACCATGCGGATGCCGCTCCAGAACGACCCGAACGCCAGATAGGGCGTTCCGTCGTGGTCCTGCACGATCGCCGGATCGATCGCGTTGAAGTCGTCGGAGGTCGAGGACGTCTCGACGGGCCCCCGGTCGACCCACTTGTAATCCGCGCTCGAGGGGTCGAGCGTCGTGTTCGTGGCGAGCCCGATGACGGAGTTGTTCGAGCCGAAGCTCGATGCGGCGTAGTACAGGTAGTAGGTGTTGCCGTGGCGGTAGATCTCCGGCGCCCAGAGGTTGTCGACGTTCGGCACGGCCGCCTTCACCCACGCAGGCTTCGTGTCCCACACCGTTCCGATGTCGTGCCAGGTGCGGCCGTCGTCGGTCGATCGCTTGATGCGGATGTTGCCGTCACCGATCGCGCCGTCACCGGTGAAGTACACGTACCAGGGCGCGCCGTTGCGGCCGGCCACGAGCGCGGGGTCGTGCACGACGAGATCGCCCTGCACCGCCACCCGCTGCGCGGCGACCGCGTGCGCCGAGCTGGGGGCGGCGCTCATCCCGAGTGCCGCGCCGGCGACGGCGACCGCCGCGGCCGCCGCCAGCAGTACGTTCCTGACCTTCGAGCGTCTGCGAAACATCATTGTCCTCTCCACTGTCCTCACGGCAGGCGGGCGCCTGCCGTCGCNCGAAGCCGTTCAGGTCACGCCAGCGACAGTGCCGACCACGACACCGGGGGCAGCGTCACGGTGAGCACGCCGCCGTCGAGCACGGCGCCCTCGAGCGCCTTCAGGCCCACGCGGTCCTGATCGGCGAGCGTGTTCTTCGCGTACACGTCGTCGTCCCACAGGGTGACCGCCTCGGCGATCGTCGAGACGCCGAGGCCGGCGACGTCGATCGAGACCTGGATCGACTCGCTGCGGCTGCGGTTCACCAGGAACACGGCGGATCCGTCCTCGGCGGTCGTCGCGACGGCGTCGACCAGCGGGGCGGCACCGTAGACCGCCGTCGAGTAGGTGCCGGCGTCGATGCGCGGGCGCAGCACCTCGCCGCGCGCGAGCCGCGAGGTCACCGAGAACGGGAAGAACGTGGTCTGCCGCCACGCGTCGCCGCCCGGCTCGGTCATGATCGGTGCGATCACGTTCACGAGCTGCGCGAGCGAGGCCGAGGCGACGCGGTCGTGGTTCTTCAGCAGCGTGATCAGGAGGTTGCCCAGCACGACCGCATCGGCGACCGAGTACACGTCCTCCAGCTGTCGCGGGGCGACCCGCCACTCGTCGTTGACCTCGTCCGACTCGCGGTGCTCGTCGAGGTACCAGATGTTCCACTCGTCGAAGGAGAGCTTGATCTTCTTCTTGGACTTCAGCTTGTTGCCGACGTGATCGGCGGTGGAGACCACGGTCTCGATGAAGTACTGCATGTCCAGCGAGGAGGCGAGGTAGGAGTCGAGGTCGCCGCCGCGCTCCTGGTAGTACGCGTGGCAGGAGATGTAGTCGACATGCTCGTAGGCGTGCTCGAGGACCGTGCGCTCCCAGTCGCCGAAGGTCGGCATCGAGGATCCGGACGACCCGCACACCACGAGCTCGAGCGTGCGGTCGGCGGCCTTCATCGCCTGCGCCGTGCGGGCGGCGATCTTGCCGTAGTCGTCCGCGGTCATGTAGCCGGTCTGCCAGGGGCCGTCCATCTCGTTGCCGAGGCACCACATGCGCACGTCGTGCGGCTCGACGGTGCCGTTCGCGATGCGCTGGTCGCTGAGCGCGGTGCCGGACGGGTGGTTGCAGTACTCGAGCAGGTCGAGGGCCGCCTCGATGCCTCTGGTGCCGAGGTTGACGGCCATCATCAGCTCGGATCCGGTGAGCTTCAGCCACCGGGAGAACTCGTCGACGCCGACCTGGTTCGTCTCGATCGAGTGCCAGGCGAGGTCACGGCGGACGGGGCGCTGGTCGCGCGGGCCGACGGAGTCCTCCCAGCGGAAGCCGGAGACGAAGTTTCCGCCGGGGTAGCGGATGGTGGTCGCGCCGAGCTCGCGCACGAGGTCGACGACGTCCAGGCGGAAGCCGTCCTCGTTCGCGGTGGGGTGTCCCGGCTCGTAGATGCCGTCGTAGACGCAGCGGCCGAGGTGCTCGACGAACGATCCGAAGATGCGCCGGTCGATCGGGGCGACGACCTCGTTCCGGTCGATGGTGATGCGTGCGGTGGTCACGGGTGTCTTTCCTTCTGGGACGGGCCGGCTGGGGACAGCGGCAGGGGGCGGCGGACGCCGCCGGTGTGCAAGGACATCGGGTCGGGAAGGGCGGGATCAGGAGTCGAGGACCGGGGCCGGATCGGGCCGGCGCAGCGGGTGGTCCTGGTCGATCCGGAGGAGCCGGCGGTCGATCAGCCGCAGCGCCAGCAGCAGCGGCAGGGATGCCCCGACGAGCGCGAGGGCGACGGGGAGGGCGATCCAGACCGCGCCGAGGGCCACGGCGGTGACGAGCACCGCCAGGGCTGTGCCCGGGCTGCCCGCGGCGATCAGCACCGCGTGCCGCAGCACGGTCGCCGGCCCTCCGTCGTAGCGGACCAGCAGGGCGACGGCGACCGCGGCCGTCACGAGCACCCCGGCGGACAGCGCGATCGTGAGCACGAGCAGCGCCGCGCCGAGAGGTCCGGCCACGCGGGGCAGCACGGCGGCGTCGGCGGCCAGCAGCGCCGCCGCGCCGAGGAAGGGAGCACCGACCAGGTTGGCCCGGCGGAACTCCGCCCGGTAGGTGCGCGCGAAGCCGCGGACCGTGCCGCCCTCCCCGGCGTCGCGCAGCAGCACCGCTCCCCCGGCGACGAGGGCCGGGAACAGCCCGAGCACGACGAGACCGAGGATCGTCCCGCCCAGGATCAGCAGGTCGACCGCGACGAGCGTGACGACGACCTGCAGCATGCGCATGACCCGGCCGGTCCATCCCAGGCTCATGCGATCGCCTCCTGCGATCCCGACCAGACGATCCCGTCCGCGTCGATGCCGCCGAAGACGAGCACGGTGCGCGCGGCCACCGGATCCCAGGCGCCGAACACGACCGCGTCGAGATCCACCCGCCGTCCCTCGCCCTCGTCCGTCGCGTCGACCTGCAGGCGCAGGGTCGCGGACGCCGGCTCGCCGTCGGTGAGCAGCCCGGTGCGCACCACCTCGGCGCGGGTGGACGCGAGCATACCGGCGTCGCGAGGATCCCAGCGGATCACCTGCCAGCGCCCGGCGACCGCGGCCGGCGCGTCGAGCAGTTCGCGCTCCGCGCCCGCGAACGGGTGCGGGGACACCACCGGCCAGCCGGACGAGGTGAAGTGCAGCCGGCGGATCTGCGCCTCGTGCTGCGCAGGGTCGTCGGCGAGGCGCACGTGGTGCACCATGAACGTCGCGTCGCCGTCGCGCAGGATCGAGTTGTGACCGGGGGCGATCAGTCCGGTGCCGCCGGGGAACCGGTGACCGCCGAGCACCTTGGTGCCGGTCTCGAGCGGATCCTGCCCCTCGGCCGCCACGAGCGGTCGGTCGTTCGCGTCCAGGTACGGGCCGGTGATCTCGCGGGAGGCGCCGACGCGCACGCTGTAGGTGCTGGCGAGGGAGTCGTACGAGCAGAACAGCACGTAGCGGTCCTCCTCGGCACGATAGAGGATGTACGCGCCCTCGATCGCGCCGTCGACCGAGGCGGGGCGCCGCGCGATGAGCGCGCCCTGCTCCTCGCCGGCCCGCAGGCCCGTCACCGGATCCAGCTCGACGATCCGGATCCCGTCGAAGAAGGATCCGTAGGCGAGCCACGGGCGCCCTTCCCGGTCGAACGTCACGGCCGCGTCGATCGCGTTGTGCGCGTCGCGGTCGTGCCGGGTGGCGATCACGATGCCGCGATCCGTCCACGGCCCGGCCGGCGTCTCGGCGCTCGCGAGCCCGATCGCGGACGTCCGGGATCCGAACGTCGACGCCGAGTAGTACATGTGCCACCCTCCGGAGGGCCAGCGCACCACCTCGGGCGCCCACAGCCCGGAGGCTCCGGACCATTCCGCGGCCGCGGCCGGGACGCCGTCGAGCGCGGTGCCGGCGAAGCTCCACCGCACCAGGTCGGGCGACGTGCGCACGTGCGCGCCCGCGGGGATGTCGGCGACGCCGGGCGCGGCGTCGGTGCCGAACATGTACCAGAGGCCGTTCTCGCCGCGCACGACGGTGGGGTCGTGCGCGCCGCGGGTGCCGGCGAGGGCGGCGGCCGCCTCGGCGGTCAGGGATGCGGTGGACATGCTCAGCCCTTCGCCCCGGTCAGCGCGACCGACTCGATGATCTGGCGCTGGAACACCACGAACACGATGAGCACCGGGATCAGGGCGATGAAGGAGGCCGCCATGATGAGCGGGTAGTCGCGCTGCGTCGCGTACGTCGCGTTGAACGTCGCGATCACGACCTGCAGGGTCTGCTTCTCCGGCGTGTTCAGGTAGATGACCGGGGCGAGGTAGTCGTTCCACACCGCCATGAACCAGAGGATGAACTGCGCGGCGACCGCAGGACGGATCGCGGGGAAGATCAGCGTGGTGAAGATCCGCAGGTATCCGGCCCCGTCGAGCTTGGCGGCCTCGATGATCGAGTCCGGCACGGTGTCCAGGAACTGCCGCAGGAAGAAGATCATCACGATGTTCCCGAACAGTCCCGGCAGGATCAGCGGCCACAACGTGTCCACGAGGCCGAGGTTCGAGAACATCATGAACTGCGGGATCATGATCGTCGGGAACGGGATCATGATCGCGGCGAGCAGCGTGAGGAAGATGCCGTTCTTGAACGGCAGCCGCATCTTCGCGAAGGCGAAGGCGGCGAGGGCCGAGAACCCGGTGCCGACGACGGTCACGCTCACCGACACGATGACGCTGTTCATGATGCCTGCGGCGAGCGGGCCCGCGTCCCACACGCGCAGGTAGTTGTCCCACTGGAGGGGATCCGGGATCCACTGCAGCGGATCCGTCAGCGCTGCCGTCTTGGACTTGAGCGAGGTGCTGAGGGTCCACACGAGCGGCGCGATCATGACGATCCCGCCGAGCGCGAGCACGATCGTGAGGATCGCGTTGGTGAGGCGGTGCCGACGCGTGCGCGTGCCTGCCCGCGAGGGCTCGGCCGGGGCGCCGGGGAGCCGGCGACGGCGACGGTCTCCCGCGGAGGATGGGACGACGGTGGCCACGGTGTCAAGGGCGTCAAGAGTCATGGCTGCCTCACTCGATGGAGAACTGGGACCGACGGTTGATCTGGAACTGGATCGCCGTGACGACGAAGACCAGCAGGCCCAGCACGACCGACATCGCCGTCGCATAGCCCATCTGCGAGTAGTTGAACGCCTTCTGCCAGATGTACCAGACGATGGAAGCGGTGGAGAACTCGGGCCCGCCGGTCGGGGTCATGATGTTGATCTCGATGAAGATCTGGGATCCGCCGATGATGCTCGTGATGACCAGGAAGAAGGTCACCGGCCGCAGCATCGGGACGGTGATGTAGCGGAACTGGCGGAACGCGCCGGCGCCGTCGATCGCGGCCGCCTCGTAGAGGTGTCGGGGCACCGACTGCAGCGCCGCCAGGTAGAGCAGCATCGAGAAGCCGAGGCCCTTCCAGACCGCCATGATGATGATCGCGGGCTTGGACCAGAGCGGATCCTGCAGCCAGTTCGGCCCGTCGATGCCGACCAGCGCGAGCAGGTGGTTGACCAGTCCGACATCGCCGTTGTACGCCAGCTGCCAGAGGATCGCGACCGCGGCGAGCGAGGAGATCACGGGCACGTAGTAGACCGTGCGGAAGAACGTGGTGCCGCGCATCCTGCGGTTCAGCGCGAGCGCCAGCAGCAGCGAGAGCACCAGGCCGATCGGGATGCCGATCATCATGAAGATCGTGTTTCCCATCGCCTGCCAGAAGTAGGGATCGGCCACGATGTCGAGGTAGTTCTGGATCCCGATCGGACGAGGATCGGTGAGCCCGTTCCACTTCGTGAACGAGATGTACACCGCGTAGACCATCGGGAACGCGACGAAGACGAGGAACCCGAGGACCGGCACGGCGATGAAGGCGAGGGCGGCCAGATGCTCCCTCCGGTGCAGCGTGGAACGACGCGCGGCGTGCGGCAGTGCCGCCATGGTCCACCTCCGAGGTGTGACGAAGCGTGCCCGGACGGATCCGGATGGTGGGTGCGGGGGTGCCGGCACGGCGCCCCCGCGGCCGGATCAGCCCTGCTTGGCGTCCTGGTTGGCCTTGTCGAGCAGCTTCTGCATCGCCGGCTGCTCCTTCTTCACGTAGTCCGCGGCCGTGACCTTGCCGTCCAGCACCGGCTGGATGTTCTTCCAGAACTCGTCGTACCACTCGCCGCTGTAGGTCGAGTTCGCGGGCAGCGGGCGGCCGTAGTCCTCGACGATCTTCAGGAACTCCTGCTTGTTGGCCGGCGGCAGCGTGGACGAGGAGGCCCAGGTCGTGGCCGCGCTCTTCAGGTTCGGGATCTGCACGCCGGCGTCGACGAGCGACTTCTGCGCGGTCTTGTCGGTGCTGAGGTAGAGCGCGAGCTTCGTGGCCAGATCGGGGTTCTTCGCCGTCTCGCTGACGGCGATGCCGAGCGTGCCGACCCAGGTCGCGGGCTTGCCGGTCTTGCCGACCGGGTAGGGGATCAGATCCCACTGGAACGGCAGCTTCTCGTAGGTGGGCACGTCCCACGGGCCGACCGGGAAGAACCCGATCTGGCCCTTCATCCAGCGCTGGTAGGTGTCGAGGCTCGCCGCCTCCGTCGCGGACGGGGTGACGCCGTCCTTCGCGCTCAGGTCGGCGAAGTACTGCAGCGCCTCGGTGAACTCCGGGGTGTCGACCGTGACCTTGGTGCGGTCCTTGTTCACCCAGTCGCCGCCGTTCGACCACACGAACGACTGCAGGTTCCAGGTGACGTTGAGGCCCGTGCCCCACTGGTCGGGCTTGCCGTCGCCGTTGGTGTCCTGGGTGAGCTTCTTCGCGACGTCGAGGAACTCGGCCCAGGTGTACGGCTTGTCCTTGTCGGGCAGCGGGACGCCGGCCTTCTCGAACATGGTCTTGTTGTAGCCGAAGGAGAACGGGCCCACGTCCTTGGGCACGGCGTAGATCGCGCCCTTGCCGACGAGCTTGCCGTCGTAGCGGTAGCTGTCGATGCCGTACTTCCAGATGTCGTCGTAGGTCGGCGCGGCCTCGACCTGCTTCGTGATGTCGCGGATGATGCCCGACTTCACATACGACTGGACGCTGCCCGGGTCGACATAGAACACGTCGGGGACCTTCTTGCCCGTGATCGCGGCCTTGAGCTTGGTGTTGTAGTCGTCCGCCGTGGTCATGATGATCTTGACGGTGGCGCCGTTGTCCTTCTCGAACTGCTTGATCGCCGCCGTGTAGGCCGCCTTCTCCGCATCGTTGCCGCGGAACATGAAGGTCAGCGCGTGACTGTCCGACGACGATGCGGCTGACGAGCAGCCGGTGATGGAGGCGGCGGCGATGGCGATGATGCCCGCTGCTGCCAGGACCCGTGACTTCATTGTGCTGATTTCCTCTCGGGGACGCATGACGGCGATGTCGCGCTCCGGATCCTGAAGGGATCCGGGCAGTTCTACAACGTTGTTGGTAAACGTTGTAGAAGCATTCTGCGGCACGACGCACGCGCTGTCAACCGCGCCGATCGACATCGTTGATCGCGGTCCCGATCCCGGTCACCGGGAGCGGCCGATCAGCTCGGGATCCAGCGCGCCGGAGTCGGGGCGCTGAACGGCGGCGTCCACCGAGCGGCGGCGTCAACCAAGCGCCGAGCTGAGCGGGCGCGGTCAGCCGGCGGGGGCGGACTCGCGCTCGAGGATGCGGAAGTCGGCGAGCAGCGTCCGCGGAGCCTCGTCCGCTGCTCCGGCGATCCGCTCGAGCAGCGTCTTCACCGCCGTCTTGGCGATCCATTCGCGTCCCGGATCGATCGTCGTGAGCGACGGGATCGAGTACTCGGCCTCGTCCAGCCCGTCGAACCCGACCACGGCGACGTCCGCGGGCACGTGCCGACCCGACTCCTGCAGGGCGCGCATGGCACCGAGTGCCAGGGTGTCGTTCAGCCCGAAGACGGCGTCGAACTCCACTCCGCGCGCGAGCAGCTCGCGCATCGACAGCGCTCCGTTCGCGCGGTGCCAGAAGGTCGTGTATCCGATCAGGTCCTCGTCGTAGGCGACCCCGGCCGCTTCCAGAGCCTCGCGGTATCCCTGCAGACGCAGCGCTGCGGATCCGATCACCTCGCCCTCATGCGCGCCGACCACGGCGATCCTGCGGCGACCCGACGCCAGCAGGAATGCGGTCGCAGCACGTGCGGCCTCGACGTTGCGCATCGTGACGTGATCGGTCGGCCCGTCGAAGATCCGCTCGCCGAGCAGCACCAGCGGGTAGGGCACGTCCAGGGCGTCGACATCGTCCTGGCCCAGCCCCAGCGGGCTGAAGATCAGCCCGTCCGTGAGCTTGAGGCGGGGGCTCCGCAGCAGCTCGCGCTCCCTCACGGGATCCGCACCCGTCTGCTCGACGATGACCGAGACCCCCGAGGCCTCGGCGGCGGCGATCACGGCGGCGGCGAGCTCGGCGAAGTAGGCGAGGCTCAGGTCCGGCAGCGCGAGCGCGATCGCGCCCGTGCGCCCGGAGCGCAGATTGCGCGCGGTGAGATTGGGGGTGTAGCCGAGCTCGGCGATGGCGTCCTCGACGCGCTGCTTCGTGGCGGGACGGATGTACGGATAGTCGTTGATCACGTTCGACACCGTCTTGATCGAGACGCCGGCGACCCGCGCCACGTCGTGCAACGTCACCGCCATGCGCACCCCCTTGCTCGCGGCCATTCTACAACGTTGCAGATGCGTCGGATCCCCGCGGGAGTCAGCCTACAAGGCCGAGCCCTCCGACCGTCCTGTGCCGCAACAGAGGTGCCGGATCCCGGGCGAGAGGCCCGGGATCCGGTGCTCAGTCCGTCACCACGAGCTCCGCGCTCACCGCGAGGGCGTCGGCGGAGGCGCCGGCCGCGATGCGGTACGCGCCCGGCTGCACGCGCAGCGCACCGGCGTGCAGCCAGTCGCGCGGCGCCCCGTCGAGGCGCACCGCGTCGTCCCAGACCGCGAGGCGGGCCGGCTCGAACGCGAGCTCCACGTCGCGGCTCTCGCCGGGCTGCAGACGCACGCGCGCGTAGGCGACGAGCAGCCGCCGCGGCGTCGGGATCGCCAGGTGCTCGGGCGCGAGGGAGTACAACTGCACGAGCTCCTCGGCGACCCGCTCGCCCCGGTTGGTGACGGTCACGGTCGCGCGGACCGTGTCGGCCGCCTCCGTCGCACCCAGCGCGGGGTGGCGGTGGGTCGGCTCCTGCGCGGAGACCGCTGCGGTCGACAGCGCGATCGCCTCGTAGGACACCTCGCTCAGGGTGAGCCCGTGTCCGAACGCGAACGCGTAGGGCGCGGGCTGGTGCCGGTACGTCGCCTGCTGACGCAGGGTGTCGTAGTCGAACAGGTCGCCGGCCTGAGCGGGATCCGCCGGCCACGACTGCGCGAGCCGGCCGGTGGGGGCGACGTCGCCGCTGAGCACGTCGGCCAGGCCGCGGCCGAGCTCCTGCCCGCCGTGGCTGGTCCACACCACCGTCTCGGCGTCCGCGACGCCCTCGCCCAGCACGTACGGGTAGCTCGACACGATCGTCAGCACCGCGCGCGCGTTGGCCTCGCGGGCCGCGCGCCACACCGCCACCGCCGAATCCGGCAGGAACAGATGCGGACGGTCCTCGGTCTCGCGTCCCGCGAGATGCGGGTCGTTGCCGACCGCGACCACGACCAGGTCCGCGGCCGCCGCAGCCTCCGCCACGGCGCCCTCGCCCGAGCGCACGATGCGCCGGTGGAAGCGGGCGGCCTGCTCGAGCGTGACCCCCTCGGCGGCCAGCAGCCCGACCTCGCGCACGACGCGCACCCAGCGACCGGATCCGAGGTGCAGCAGCGACCAGGATCCGTCCGTGTGCACGGTGCGGCGGAACGTCTCCTGCACCACCCAGCCGCCCACTCGGTCGGCGTCGGCGCGCATCGGCCAGGCGCCGCCGGTGAGCAGCCGTCCGCTCGCGTGCGCGCGGAGGGTGAGGATCCCGTCACCCCAGTCCGTGACATCCCACAGCGCCGCGTCGGAGGGCAGTCCGGCGGACGCGTCGACGTGTGCGCCGTCCGCGCTCGCGGCGACGTAGCGGCCGCTCGCGGTGTCCAGCAGCGCGACCGTGTCGGCGCCCGTCTCCACCCGGACGGCGGCGTCGGGGTATCGCTCGCCGAGGCCCCGCGCGATGCCGACGGCATAGGGCGGAGTGCCCGCGTACCAGTCCGTGAGCACGAGGTCGGCGAGGGGGCCGACGACGGCGATCGAGGCCGGCGCGGCGAGCGGCAGCACGTCAGCGTCGTCGCGCAGCACGACCACGCTGCGCGCGACGGCTTCGCGGGCGAGCGCGCGGGAGGCGGGGGCGTCGAGGTCGTCCGCGGTGATCGCGCGGTACGGGTCGGCGCCCGCGTCGAACTCGCCCGTGCGGATCCGCATCTCGAGCAGGCGCAGCACGGCGCGGTCGACGTCCTCCGGCGTGAGCAGGCCCCGCTCCAGCGCGCCGCGCACGTGCGCGATCGTCGGGGCGGCGTCGGCGTCGTGGTCGGTGAACGAGTCCATCCCGCTGCGGAGCAGTGCTGCGGCGGCATGCTCGTGGTCGGGCTGGGCGCGCTGCACGGTGACGACGAACGTCGGCGCCCCGGCGTCGGACACGACCGCGAGCGAGCCGGGCGCCCAGGACCGGGCCTCCGCGACGAGCTCCGGCTGCGTATGCGCCGGGGTGCCGTTGACCTGGTTGTAGGCGAGCATCATGCTGCCCGCCGCCCCCTGCTCGATCGCGGCGCGGAAGGCCGGCAGCTCCTCCTCGTGCAGAGTGCGCAGCGACATCTCGGACGACGTCGCCGAGCGGTCGGTCTCGTTGCTGTACGCGAGGAAGTGCTTGAGGGCGGGAACCGTGCGCCAGACGCGCTCGTCCCGGCCGCGCAGGCCCTGCGCGTAGGCCGCGCCGAGCTGACCGGTCAGATGCGGATCCTCGGAGTACCCCTCCTCGTTGCGCCCCCAGGCGGGGTGGCGCAGCGTGTTCACGACGGGCGCCCAGACGTTCAGGCTGGTGAGCGGGTCGGCGGCGCGCTTGGCACGCACCTCCTCGCCGGCCACGTTCCCGACCCGCTCGACGAGGTCCGGATCCCAGGTCGCCGCGAGCCCCACCGGCTGCGGGAACACCGTGGCTCGCCCCATCCAGGCGGCGCCGTGCAGCGCCTCCACGCCGGTGCGGTACTCGGCGATGCCGAGCCGATCGATGGCCGGGGTCGCCTGATGCAGCATGGCGATCCGCTCGTCCGCGGTGAGCCGGGAGAGCAGGTCCTGCGCGCGTTCCACGACGGACAGCGTGACGTCGCGGAAGGGCAGCACCGACAGGTCGGCGACGGGCGTGGGAGCGGTCATCGGGATTCCTTCTCGATCGTGACGGTCAGCTCCCCGGCGCCGGCGGCGCGGGAGAGGGCGGATCCGGCCTGCAGCGACCATTCCGCGCGGGCGTCGTCCGAGGTCGCGATGATCCTCGCGCCCTCGCGCCGCACGCGGAAGGTCGTCGGGGTGCCGTCCGCGCCGGGCACGGTCGTCACCTGGTCGTAGCCGTCCGGCAGCGCGAAGCAGCGCAGCGTGACGCCGTCGGCCCAGTCGTACTCCGGCCGGTCCTCGACCGCACCCCAGGGCAGCACCGTGCCGGGGCGCACGCGCACCGGGATCGAGTCGAAGCCGTGGTTCTCGGCGACCCAGCGCCGGCCGTCCTGCACGGATCCGTCCAGGAGCGAGGTCCACTCGCCCTCGGGCAGGTAGTACTCCACATCGCCGGTGCCGGAGAACACGGGGGCGACCAGCAGCGACGGGCCCAGGAGGTACTGCGCGTCGGCGTCGAAGCCGCTGCGGTCGCCGGGGAACTCCAGCACCATCGGGCGCATCATCGGGACGCCGTCGGTGTGCGCCTCCTCGGCCGCGGCCATGAGGTAGGGCATGAGCCGCATCTTCAGGTGCGTGAACGTCCGGGTGACGTCGACCGCCTCCTCGTCGAAGGCCCACGGCACCCGCAGCGAGCCCGAGCCGTGCAGCCGGGAATGCGAGGAGAGCAGTCCGAACGCGAGCCAGCGCTTGAACAGACCGGCGTCGGGCGTGCCCTCGAAGCCGCCGATGTCGTGGCTCCAGTACCCGAAGCCGCTGAGCGCGAGCGACAACCCGCCGCGCAGCGACTCCGCCATGGAGAGGTACGTGGAGTCGTTGTCGCCGCCCCAGTGCACCGGGAACTGCTGCGAGCCGACCGTGGCCGACCGGGCGAACACGACCGCATCGCCCTCGCCGCGGTGCCGCTCGAGGGCGCGGAACACGGCCTGGTTGTAGAGGAACGGGTAGTAGTTGTGCATCCGCGCCGGGTCCGACCCGTCATGCCAGACCACGCCGGTCTCGGGGATCCGCTCGCCGAAGTCGGTCTTGAACGTGTCGACGCCCTGCGCCATGAGACGCTCGAGATGCCCGACGTACCACTCGGTCGCCTCGGGATTCGTGAAGTCGACGATCCCCATGCCCGCCTGCCACAGGTCCCACTGCCACACGCCGCCGTCCGTGCGGCGCAGCAGGAAGCCGCGCTCCTTCGCCTCGTCGAACAGGCGCGAGCGCTGGGCGATGTAGGGGTTGATCCAGGCGGAGACCTTCAGGCCCCGCTCATGCAGGCGCGCGAGCTGGCCCTCGGGATCCGGGAACGTGCGCGGATCCCATTCGAAGTCGGCCCACTGGTATTCGCGCATCCAGAAGCAGTCGAAATGGAAGACGCTGAGCGGCAGGTCGCGCTCGGCCATCCCGTCGATGAACTCGTTGACGCTCGCCTCGTCGTACTCCGCGGTGAACGACGTGGTGAGCCACAGGCCGAACGACCAGGCGGGCACCCGCGCGGGCCGCCCGGTGAGCGCCGTGTAGCGGCGCAGCACGTCCTTGGGCGTGGGCCCCGCGATGAGGAAGTACTCGAGCGTCTCCCCCGGCACCGAGAACTGCACCCGGGTGTTCACCTCGCTGCCGACCTCGAACGAGACGTTGTCGGGGCTGTCCACGAGCACGCCGTACCCGCGGCTGGACAGGTAGAACGGGATCGACTTGTAGGACTGCTCGCTGGAGGTGCCGCCGTCGGCGTTCCAGGTGTCGACGCTCTGGCCGTTCTTGATCAGCGCGCCGAAGCGCTCGCCGAGGCCGTAGATGCGCTCGCCGGGCTCGAGGCTGAGCTGCTGGTGCACCCAGGTCGCGCCGTCGTCGGCACGGATGTAGCCGGTCGAGCGCGGCAGCGCGTGGGTGACCGGGGCGCCGCCGTCGCGCTCGACGTCGACCCGCCAGGCGCCGCGGGAGACGCGCACCCGCAGGCTCCCGGCATCGAGCACGCCCTCGGCCTCGTCGACCGTGATCGTCGGGGTGAACGAGCCGTCCGCCTCGATCGCGAACGCCGGCCGCGGCTCGAGGCCGCCCGCGTGGTGCTGCACGCGCACGCCGATCACTCCCTCCGCCGGAGCGGAGTACGTGATCGTCAGCATCGGCCGGTTCAGGGTGTCGCCGCGGTGGCGGATCTGCGTGGTCGCGGCGTACACGGTCATGGTGCCGGCCTGCTCGTCGACGCGGATGTCGTCGACCTCCACGGCGAACAGCGGCGTCAGCCCGGGCCGGAACAGCCAGTATCCGTCGGTGAACTTCATCAGTGCCTCTCGATCAGTGCTCGGGCGTCGCCGGCCGCAACCGTCACGACGTCGCCGGTCGTCTGCCCGGTGAGCAGGTCTTCCAGACCCGCCGGCACCGGGACGTCTTGTGCTGCGGATCCGTGGTTCAGCAGGAACAGCACGTCGCCGCGCCGCACCGCCTCCACCCGGTCCGGCAGCAGGTCCATCCCCTCGACCGCGCGGCGGACGCCCGCTTGCGCGGCCGCGTCGCCGATCACGCGCGACAGCACCTCGTCGGAGACGACCGCGCCGAGGTACCAGGCGGCACCGGAGCCGCGCGGGTGACGGGTCGCCGCAGGGACGCCGGCGAGGTCGCCCGCGGCGTGGCGCAGCAGCACCTCCGCCCCGTCGGAGCGGATCCGCTCGCCGAGGATCGCGGCGGTCGCTCCCGCCACGGCCCGGCCGGCCTCGTCGTGCAGGGCCACCGCGTCCTCGACGATCGCGCACCATTCCTCGCCGCTGACGCCGAGGGTGTCGCGCAGGAGCACGGGTGAGCGGCCGGTGAGGATGTGCGCGTTGCGGTCGGCCACGCCGCTGAAGGGCCCGACGACGAGATGCGCGCCGCGCTGCACCGCGGCCTCGAGGCGGGCCGCGGCGTCCGGCTCGAGGATGTACAGCTGCGGCACGAGCACGAGCCGGTATCCGGACAGATCCGCGTCCGGCGGGACGACGTCGACCGCGATCCCGCGGCGCCAGAGCTGCAGATACCAGCGGTTCAGCTGCGCCATCGTGTCGAGCCGCTCGGTCGGGCGGGCCGGCTCCTCGGCCGCCCACCAGGCGGACCAGTCGAACACGATCGCCGCATCGGCCCGGATCCGACCGCCGACGACCGGACGCAGCCGCTTCAGGTCCTGACCCTGGCGGCAGATCCCGCGGAACAGGTCGGTGTCGGCGCCGGCGTGCGGCAGCATCGCGGCGTGGAAGCGCTCCGCGCCCGCGCGCGATGCCCGCCACTGGAAGTAGCCGATGCCGTCGGCACCGCGGGCGACCGCCTGCAGGGTGTCCAGTCGCGCCTTCTCCGGGCTCTTCGGCGCGTTGTGCGCCCGCCAGGAGATGGCGCTCGTGGCCTGCTCCATGAGCAGCCACGGGGCGCCGCCGCCGAGGGAGCGCATCAGGTCCTGCGTGAGAGCGATGTCCACGACCGATTCGGGACGGGCGGGATCCGGATACTGGTCGTCGGCGATCAGATCGACCTCGTCCGCCCAGGAGAAGTAGTCGGCGAGCGCGAAGAAGCCCATGAAGTTGGTCGTGATCGGCTGTGTCGCCCCCACGTCGCGGATCGCGTCGCGCAGTTCGACGTAGCAGTCGCGCAGCTGGTCGGAGGTGTACCGGCGGAAGTCGAGGGACTGCGTGGGGTTGATCAGGTAGGGCGCGCGGCGTGGAGGCAGGATCTCCTCGAACGAGGCGTAGTGCTGCGACCAGAAGGTCGTGCCCCAGGCGGTGTTCAGCGCGTCGACGGATCCGTACCGCTCCTGCAGCCACCGGCGGAACTCCCGCGCGGCCTCGTCACCGAAGTCGACCTGGCCGTATTCGTTGCCCACATGCCACATCCGCACGGCCGGGTGCCCGGCGTACCGGGCGGCGAGGTCGCGGGTGATCGCGAGCGCGTGCTCGCGGTAGACGGTCGAGGCCGGGGAGAACTGGTTGCGCGAGCCGGGGATCAGGCGCACGCCGTCACGGTCGACGGGCAGCGTCTCCGGGTGCCGGATCCCCAGCCATGGCGGCGGTGAGGCGGTCGGCGTGGCGAGGTCGACGGCGATGCCGCCGGCGTGCAGGAGCTCGAGCACCTCGTCCAGCCAGGCGAAGTCGCGGGCGCCCGGGACGGGCTCGATGCGCGCCCAGCTGAACACGCCGACGTTGACGAGGTTCACGCCCGCCTGCCGCATCAGCGCGACATCCTCGCGCCAGATCTCCGGCCCCCACTGCTCGGGGTTGTAGTCGCCGCCGAAGCACAGTCCGCGCTCCGCCGTGAGCGCGGCCCAGCCCGGCGCGGTGGTCCTCGTCGACATGTCTCTCTCGATCTTCTCGATCTTCTCGCCGCTCCCCCGTCCTTTCCGGACGATTGCCCTTTCCGGACCATCGTCCTTTCCGGACGATTGTCGAAGCGCTTCAACAGTTGGACCATATACTAGCCATGTGCCGATGTCCACGATGCGTCGCGACGCGCTTCACCTGCTCCGTTCGTCGCGCCCCGCCGCCCGCTGGATCGACGCGTTCCCGGTCGGGAACGGGGTGCGCGGCGCCTCCTGCCAGGGCCGCGCCGGCGGTATCCGACTGCATCTGAACGACATCACCGTGTGGTCCGGGCGGCCCGCAGACCCGCTCGCCGGGGTCGTGGAACCGGGGCCGGAGCTGCTCGACCGCGCCCGGGCCGCGATCGCCCGCGACGACCCGGCCGAGGCCGAGCGCCTGCTGCAACGCCAGCAGACGCCGTGGGTGCAGGCGTTCCTGCCTCTGGGCTGGATCGACGTCGAGGTCGACGCCGGCCCGTCCGATCCCTCGTGCACCCGGGAGCTGGACCTGCGCACCGCGACCGAGACGCTCACGTACACCGCGGGCGGCGGATCCGTCCGGCACCGCACCTGGGCCGACTCCGACGGCGGCGCGATCGTGCACCGCATCGACGCCGACGAACCCGTCTCGGTCGTCGTGCGCATCGACGGACTGCTCCGCCGCGCCGCCGCCGACCTGTCCGTCGACGGCGCCCTCGTCGCGCACTGGGCGCTCCCGATCGACGTCGCGCCGGGGCATGAGAGCCCGGAGGAACCAGTGCGCTACGGCGAGGGACGCGAGGCCGCGATCGCCGTGCAGCCGGTCGGACCCGCCACGATCGAGGGCGGCACCCTGCGCACCGCGCCGGCCCGCTCGCACACCTTCGTCATCGGCACGGCCTCGGCCCCCTCCCTGCCCGGGGAGGCGGATCCGGATCCGGCGGCCGACGCGGTCACCCGGGCGCTGAACGTGCTCGGCGTCGTCGCCCACGCCGATCCCGCCGCCGAGGCCGAGCTCCGGCACGCCCGCCACCGCGCCGCGCACGAGCTCCTGTACGGGGCGTGCACGCTCGAGCTCGGCGACGCCGGCGACGCGGACGCCCCGCTTCCCGACCTCGCCGAGCGGATCGCGGCCGCCGCGCACACCCCCGACCCGGCGCTCGCCGCCCTGGCCTTCCATTACGGCCGTTACCTGCTGCTGTCCTCCTCGCGCCACACCGGGCTGCCGCTCACCCTGCAGGGCCTGTGGAACGCGGAGCTGCCGGGGCCGTGGTCGAGCGCGTACACGACCAACATCAACCTGCCGATGGCGTACTGGGCCGCCGAGACGACCGGTCTCGGCCCGTGCCATGAGCCGCTGCTGCGCTTCATCGCCCGTCTCGCCGCGGGCCCCGGAGCGATCGTCGCGCGCGACCTGCACGGCGCGGACGGCTGGACCGTGCACCACAACACCGACGCGTGGGCGCACGCCGCCCCGGTCGGCGCCGGGCACGGAGACCCGGCCTGGGCGTTCTGGCCGCTCGGCGGCGCGTGGCTGAGCACGCACCTCTGGGAACGCCACCTGTTCGGCGGCGACCTCGGCGAACTGCGCGCGCGCACCTGGCCGGTGCTGGCGTCCGCGGCACGGTTCGCGCTGTCCTGGATCCTCCGGGATCCGGACGGCCGAGCCCGCACCAGCCCGTCGACCTCGCCGGAGAACCACTACCTGCTGCCCGACGGCACGGCGTCCGGGGTGGGCGAGTCGTGCACGGCGGACGTCGCGCTGCTGCGCGCGCTGGCCGAGGCGTGCCGCGGCGCCGCCGACGCCCTCGGCCGCACCGACGCGTGGATCGGCGCCCTCGAGGACGCCGTGGCCGCCCTGCCCGATCCCGTGGTCGCGGCGGACGGGACGCTGCGCGAATGGGACCGCCCGCGCCCCGACGCCGAGCCCGCCCACCGCCATCTGTCGCACCTGGTCGGGCTGTTCCCCTTCGACCAGATCGATCCCGAGCGCACCCCGGAGCTCGCCGCCGCCGCGGCCGCATCGATCCGCTCCCGCGGGAGCGAGTCCACCGGCTGGGCCCTCGCCTGGCGCACGGCCCTCTGGGCGCGTCTCGGCGACGGCGCCCAGGTGCAGGCGCAGGTGCGCCTCGCGCTGCGCCCCGCCGAACCCGCCGCCGGGACGCCGGGCGCTGCCGCTGAGCATCGCGGGGGCCTGTATCCGAACGGGTTCAGCGCGCACCCGCCGTTCCAGATCGACGGCAACATCGGCCTGACCGCCGGCATCGCCGAGGCGCTGCTGCAATCGCACGCGGGGAGGATCCGGGTCCTGCCCGCCCTGCCCCCGGACTGGGCGCAGGGTCGCGTCCGGGGGCTGCGTGCCCGCGGCGGCGCGCACGTCGACATCGACTGGTCGCAGAGGCGGGTCACGCGCCTGCGCCTGCACGCCCCTCGCGCCGTCACAATGGAGGTCAGCGGGCCGGGCCTCGGCTCCCGCACCGTGGACCTCGCCGCGGGTGAATCCGCTGTCATCGAACCTGAGGAGTCCGGATGGTGACCATCGCCGACGTGGCGCAGAAGGCCGGCGTCTCGATCTCCACCGTGTCGTACGTGATGAGCGGCAAGCGCACCATCTCGCAGGACACCCGGGACCGCGTCGAGGCCGCCATCGACGCGCTCGAGTACCGGCCGCATGNCGCTCGCTCGCCTCCCGGTCCGCGAATGTGATCGGCCTGCAGGCTCCGCTGCGCTCCGGCGTCGACGTGCACGTCGTGATGGAGATCGTCGCGGGCGTGGTCCGCGAGGCGCGCGCCCACCAGTACGACATCCTGCTGCTGACCAGCGAGGACGGCGAGGGCCTCAGCCGCACGGCCGGCGCCTCGATGGTCGATGCGCTGCTGGTCATGGACGTCGAGTCCGACGACCCGCGTCTGGGCACGCTGCACGAGCTCTCCACGCCGAGCGTGCTCATCGGCCTGCCCGCCGGATCGGATCAGCTGACCTGCGTCGACTTCGACTTCGAGGCGGCCGGCCGGCTGGCCGCCGAACGCCTCGCCGCGCTCGGGCACACCCGCATCGCCCTGCTCGGCGCGCCGCGCGAGGTGCTGGACCGGCACACGTCCTATGCGGATCGGCTGAACCGCGGCTTCCTCGCGGCGTGTGCCGACGCGGGGATCGTCGGCAGCGTGCACCCCTGTCCGAGCAGCGTCGAGGGCGCGGAAGCGCTGGACGAGGTGCTCGCCGCGGACCCGGGCGTCACCGGGCTGCTGATCCACAACGAGGGCGCGCTCGCGCACGTCGCGGCCCGGGCGGCGGACATCGGCGGGATCGAGGCGCTCGCGCTGTGCCCCGCCGACCTCGCCGGGACAGTCCCCGGACTCGTCGACAGCATCGAGATCCCTGCCGAGGGGATCGGCGAGGCCGCGACGCGGACGGTCTTCGCCCTCCTCAGCGGCGCCCCCGTCCCCCGCGTGCAGCTGCTGCCGCCGGTGTTCCTCTCCTCGCGCGCCGCCACGGCGGTCCCGGCGGAGGCGGATCCCGAGCCGGAGATGCCCTGATGCAGATCGACCCGAGCAGCAGGACCGTCCACGGCCTGTCCACGTTCCTCGCCTTCGTCGCGCTCAACGTGATGTACCTCGTCACGTGCCTGCCGATCGTCACGATCGGCGCCGCCACGAGCGCGCTGTACGAGGTCACCATCCGCTACTCGGATGACGAGAGCGGCCGCCCCGTCGCGGACTATCTGCCGGCGTTCCTGCGCAACTTCCGCCGGGGCAGTCTGGTCGCCCTGATCCTGCTGCTGCCTGCGGCGATGCTCGCGTTCAGCTCGGTGTACTGGTTCGCCTCGCCCTCGCTCGCCGGCGGCGCCGCGGGCGTGGTCTCGATCGCGGCCGCCGCCTTCCTGTTCGCGGCGTTCCTGCAGGGGGAGTCCCTGGTGGCCGTGTTCCAGGACGGCGTGCGGCGCACCCTGAAGAACGCGCTGCTGCTCACGGCCGCTGAGCCGGTGCGCACCCTCGGGATCCTGCTGATCCCCGTCACGCTCGTGTGCCTGTCGATCCTGTTCCCGATGTTCCTCGTGATCGTCGGCACGATCGGCTTCTCGGTCGGGGCGTTCGTCTCGGCCTACCTCTTCCGCAGCGTGCACCGCCGCCACTCCCCCGCCGCCTGATCCCGGTCCGAGCGGACACGGAAGCGCCCCGGGGCCGAAGCCCCGGGGCGTTCCCGATGAAGTGCGGATCCGGTCAGCCCAGTTCCTTGGCGACCTTCAGGCGCTGGTCGTTCTGCTCCTTGGCGTTGGCCATGTCGACCTTGAGCACCTTGTCGTACCCGAGGCCCTTGGCCTTCTCCTGCAGCTCCTTCTTCAGGGAGGTGAACTCCGCGTCGTCCTTCGCGAACGCCATCTGCCACGAGTACTGGATGATGACGGCCTTGATCTGGTTGCGCAGCGTCTGGATCTCCGAGGAGTCGGTCGGCGTCGTGAAGCTCGCGCCCGGAGCGACCAGGAGCTGATGGTTGTCCTTCAGGTAGTCCATGGTCGTCGCCGCGCCGCCCATGTGTGCGGACCAGTCCTCGCTCAGCGGGGTCTTCGTGAGCGCGAGGTACGACGGCCAGCCCTTGTAGCTGTACGAGTACCCGGTGCTCTTGTCGATGTCGACGGGGAGCACCGTGGTGACGTTCAGTGCCGAGGCGCCCTTCGTGTAGGTGCCGCCGCCCCATTCCGCCGGAACATCGGCGTCACCGGTGAGGAACGCCTTCTTGCCGAAGTCGGTCAGCTGGGGCTTGCCGGACGGGTCGACGTCCCAGGTGAGCCCCTTCGGGCCCGCGGCCCCCATGGTCTGGCTGTTGTTGCTGTACGCACCCTCGGCGGAGTACAGCCAGTCGATGAACGCGGCGATCCGTTCCGGATCCTTCGCCTTGGATCCGATGGCCAGCACCTGGGTGCCGCCGTAGGCCGCGGCACCGTAGGAGAACACCTTCATGTCCTTGACCGGGGCGATCTCGAAGCCCTTGCCGGCCTGGGTGTTCGCGTCGGTGTTGTACGCGGCCTGGCCGAGCCACGGCCACCACGAGAACAGCACCTGGCCGTTCTTCACCTTCGCCTGCATGGTGTCGAAGTTCTGCGTGGTCGACTCGGGGTCGACCAGGCCCATCGCGTTGGCCTCCTGATAGAACTTCACGGCGCGCAGGTACTGGCCCTTGTCGTCGAGCAGGCTCTGATAGTCGGAGCCGTCGGCCTTGGCGAGGGTGAAGCCCATCTCGTCGTAGCCGTAGAAGGTGGCCGGCTGCTTGGCCGTGACCATCATGTTCCCGTCCCAGTCCTTGAACAGGGAGATCGCGTAGGTCTTCGCGCCGTTCGGGGCGGTCGGCTCCAGATCCTGCATCTTCTTCAGGATCGGCAGGAGGTCCTCGAGCGTGTCGAGCTTCGGGTAGCCGAGCTTGGCGTACAGGTCCCAGCGGATGAACGGGCCGAACGTCGGGTCGATGCCCTCGCTGGGCTCGGTGGGCTTGAGCGAGGAGACCGAGGTCGGGAAGGCGTACTCGCCCTTCTTGCCCTCGTTGAGCTTGCTGACGGCGGTGTCGAACTTCTTCACGTTCGTCATCGCGCCGTAGTACGGAGTGCTGTCCAGGACGAGCCCGCCCTTGACGAGCTCGTCGAGCTTCTGGCCCTTGTCCGTGATGATGAGGTCGCCGAGGTTGCCCGCCGAGACGCGGGTGTTGTAGAGCGTGTCGCCTCCGCCGGCGACGTTGGGCGCGATGATGTTCAGCTTCATGTTGAACTTCTTCTTGACCATGTCGGCGAACCAGCCGCCCTGCACGCCCATGTAGTTCGCGAGACCGTCGAACACGTCGACGGTGATCTCCTTGTCCCACTTCTTCGGGAAGGAGTCGATGGCCGCGGTCTTCTGCGCGCCGCCACCGGCCGTGCACGAGGCCAGCAGCCCCGCGGCGACCACGGCGACCGCGACGGCCGCGATCTTCCTCTTCAGCTTCATTGCTTTCCTTTCTTGGTGCATTCGGGAGTCCCGGCGCCCTCAGCCCTTGACGGCGCCCAGCATGATGCCCTTCACGAAGAAGCGCTGGAACAGGGGGTAGATGAAGATGATGGGCAGCACGACGATCACCGAGACCGTGATCCGGATCGAGGTGGGCGTCTGGCTGGTCGCCGCCGAGATGATGCTCGTGAGGTTCCCGCCGGAGTTCTGCGCGGCCTGGGCCAGGCTGTTGGCCTGGTTGATGAACATGTAGAGCAGGTACTGCAGCGTGTACAGGCTCTGGTCGGTGACGTAGATCAGGGTGTCCTGGAAGGAGTTCCACTGCGCCACCGCCGAGAAGATCGCGACGGTCGCGAGGATCGGGGTCATGTTCGGCAGGTAGATCCGGAAGAAGATCTGCACGATGTTCGCGCCGTCCATCTCGGCCGCCTCCTGCAGCGACTCGGGCATCGCCTCGACGTAGGTCTTGACCAGGATGATGAAGAACGGCTGCACGACGAACGGCAGCACGTACACCCAGAAGTTGTTCGTCAGCCCGAGGGTCTTCATGACGATGAAGACCGGGATCAGGCCCGCACTGAAGTACATAGTGATGATGACGAAGCGGTACCAGAACTTCCGGCCCCACATCTTGTTCTGCGAGAACATGAAGCCGAGGAACGCGGAGGCGAGCACCGTCGCGACGGTGCCGATGACCGTGCGGCCGATGGTGACCACGGCCGCCATCGGCAGGCCGTTCAGTTGGAACACCTCGGCGTAGTTGGAGAAATGGATCCCCTCCGGCATCCAGCGCACGTTCCCCAGGGCCGAGGCGTCGTTCGCGCTGATCGAGTTGATGATCAGGAAGTAGAACGGGTAGGCGCAGAGGAACGCCAGCAGGACGAAGACCGTGTAGTTGACGATCGCGAAGAACAGGTCTCCGGCCCCGCGCCGGCGGATGCCCGTGGACATGGTGGTCATGGGAGTCCCTTTCTCAGACGATGGCCTGGCCGCGAACGCGCTTCGCGACGCCGTTGACGGTGAGCAGGAGGGCGACCGAGATGATGCTCTTGAGCATGCCGATCGCAGTCGCCATGGACAGGCTGTTGCCGGTGATGCCGATGTTGTAGACGTACAGATCGAGCACCTGGATGTGGTCCTTGTTGAAGGCGTTCTGGAACACGAAGTACTGCTCCATGCCGTTGTTGAGCAGGTTCGCCACCGAGAGCAGCAGCAGCACCAGGTAGGTCGGCATGAGCTGCGGCACGGTGATGTACCACATCAGCTGGAAGCGCCCCGCACCGTCGATGCGGGCCGACTCGTAGAGCGACTGGTCGATGCCGGCGATGGCGGCGAGGTAGATGATCGCGCCCCAGCCCAGGCCCTTCCAGATCGACCAGAGCGTCATGGTCAGCCACACGTTCTGGTCCGAGTCGAGGAACTTGACCGGCGCGGTGATCAGGCCGGCGTCGTTGAGCACCCCGTTGACCACGCCGCTGCTGGAGAACAGCGAGAAGGCGATCATGTAGACGAGCACCCAGGAGATGAAGTTCGGCAGCGTCGTGAGCGTCTGCACGGCGTTGCGGAACCACGGCACGCGGACCTCGTTGAGGAATACGGCGAAGGCGAGCGGGAGGATCGAGGTCGCGATGCCCAGGAAGCTGATCGCAAGGGTGTTGATCAGCACCTGGCCGATCTCCTGCAGCTGCGTGGGCGAGCTCACCAGCAGCTGGAACCACTGCAGGCCGACGAACTCGCTGCCCTCCAGGCCCAGCGCCGGCCGGTAGTCGTAGAGCGAGTAGATCCAGCCCCAGAGCGGGAAGTACGAGAAGAGGAAGACCAGCACCAGGAACGGCACGATGCACAGGAACATCGTGAACGAGGTGCGGCCACCGGCCCGCTTGCGGTTCTTGCGGCTCTGCCTGAGCGGGGACCCGTCCAGCGCCACCGTGGCGGCGACGCCGGTCGGCGCCCCCGTCGTCACCGTCATCGCCTCGCTCCGCTCGACGGCGCCTCTGCACCCTCCCTCTGCGATCGGTCCATTCCAGTGAGCATGATCGCCGCATCCGTCATCGGGTGTTCTCCACTCGCCATTGGGTCGAAGTCCTGTCGCGCGCCTCCGGAATCAGGCTCAGGAACCGGCCATCGAAGCGCTTCGACTTAGGATAGGCGCGAAGTCGCGATGGATGCAAGGTGGATGTCGAAACGCTTCCGCGCAGAGGTGACCGCGCGTGCTTCAGCGCGTTAGCATGTCACCCGTGCCTCTCACCGACCTGCCCCTCGACGACCTCCGCACCTTCCGCCCGCACGTCGCCGAGCCCGACGACTTCGATGACTTCTGGAGCCGCACGCTCGCCGAGTCCAGGGAACTCGCCGTCGCACCTGAGCGTGCGCCGACTGTCACGCCGATCACCGAGATCGTGGTGGAGGACCTCGCGTTCTCCGGTTTCGGCGGGGAGCGGATCCGCGGCTGGGTGACGCGACCGCGCGGCGAAGGACGCTTCCCCGCCGTCGTCGAGTACATCGGCTACGGCGGCGGGCGCGGCATCCCCGGCGAGCACCTGCGCTGGGCGGCCGCCGGCTACGTGCACGTCCTGATGGACACGCGCGGGCAGGGCGGGACCTGGGGATCCGGCGGCGACACCCCGGATCCGCACGGCTCCGACAGCGCCACCCCCGGCTACATGACCCGGGGCATCACGAGCCGCGAGGAGTACTACTACCGCCGGCTCTTCACCGACGCCGCACTGCTCATCGACGCGGTGCAGGGCTTCCCCTTCGTGGACTCCGGGCGGATCGCGGTGACCGGCGCCAGCCAGGGCGGCGGCATCTCCCTGGCGGCGGCGGGGCTGCACCCGGGCGTGCGCGCCGTCATGCCTGACGTGCCCTACCTCTGCCACTTCCGCCGATCCGTCGAGCTCACGCCGGAGCACCCGTTCCGCGAGATCGAGCGCTACCTCGCCGTGCACCGCGACCGGGTGGACGCCGTGTTCGAGACCCTGTCCTACTTCGACGGGGTGAACTTCGCCCGGCGGATCACCGCTCCTGCGCTGTTCTCGGTCGGCCTGATGGATGCGGTCGTGCTGCCCTCCAGCGTGTTCGCCGCGTACAACCACCTCGCCGCCGAGGACGCGGAGATCGAGGTCTACCCGTTCAACGGTCACGAGGGCGGGCAGATCGCGCAGTGGCTGCGTCAGACGGAGTGGCTCGCCGCCCGGTTCTGACGCGCGAGCGGCACCGTCGTCCGCTGGCCCCCCGGGCCCCCGGCCCCCGGCCCCCGGCTCCCGGCTCCCGGCTCCCGGCTCCCGGCTCAGCCCAGCGGGTCGGCCAGGAGCCGCTCGAACGCGGCGTCGGCGGCGCCGATCAGCAGGCGATCGGCGCCGAGCGCCGCGGTGGAGAACGTGAGATCCTCTGCGGGCGCGGCGAGCGCCCGCAGGCGCACCTCGTCGTCGAAGCCGTGCGGATCGAGATCGCGGAGCGTGCCGAGGAATCCGCCCAGCACGATCATCGACGGGTTCAGCACGTTCACCGCGTTCCCGAGCGTCGCGGCCAGGATCCGACGCTGCCGCGCCACCTCGTCGCGCACCTCCCGGTCCTCGGATACGGCGAGGGCGTCGCGCAGTTCTCGTTCGTCCGGCACCCCGAGGCGTGCCGCCTGCACGAGGCGGGCCCGGTTCACCTCGTCCTCGAGCACCCCGCCCTCGGCGCGTCGATCGGCGGCGTCCGCCACGCTCGCGGCGGTCTGACCCCACTCCCCCGCGTAGCCGCCGATGCCGCCGATGAGCCGGCCGTGCAGGATGAGCCCGCCGCCGATGCCGCTGGCGCCGCCGTTGAGATAGACGACGTCCTCGTGCTCCCGCGCCGCGCCGAACAGCCGTTCCGCGCGCGCGCCGAGCGACGCGTCGTTGCCCACGAAGACGTCGGTCCCCAGCGCCAGGGCGAGCGGACCGGCGAGGTCGGCGTCGCGCCACTCGAGGTGCGGAGCGAGTCGGACCAGGCCGTCGGAGGCCCGCACGAGTCCGGGCACCGCGACGCCGATCCCGGCGATGCGGCATCCGCTCAGCACACCGCTGCGCCAGTCCTCGACCACGCGGGCGACGACCTCGACGACCTCCGCGACGCCCGGCTTCTCCGCCGGGATCCGCACGCGCTCGCGCACGTCGCCGCCCAGCGAGACGGCCCCGAGCTCGATCGCGTCGATCTCGGGGTTGACGCCGATCGCGACGACATCGGGGCTGGGCACGACGACAGGGGACGGGCGGCCCACTCGCCGCGTGGGGTCGGGCTCGCGCTCCTCGACCAGCCCCGCCTCGACCAGCCGGCCCACGAGGTCGGAGACCGTCGAGCGGTTGAGCCCCGTCTCGGCCGTGATGACGGCACGGGATCGCGGACCTTGGTGGTGCACCAGCCGCAGCACCTCGGCGAGATTCGTGCGCCGCACCCCCTCGACGGTCGTGGCGCGTTCGTTCATGCGTCGTCTCGCTTCCTGGACCCGTGGGACTCCAGGCTAGCGATCCCCGCCGCCGAACTCGACGCTGCGCCCCCGCACTGATCCTGCGGTTCCGGGCGTTGCGGCCGCCCGGATCCCCTGATATGTTTTGTGCGACAACATTTCACCGACGTCGCTGAAGGCGGATCCCTCATGTCACTCACCCCCACCCGCGAGGACAAGTTCTCGTTCGGACTCTGGACCGTCGGCTACAACGGCGCCGACCCCTTCGGCGGCCCGACCCGTCCGGCGCTCGACGTCGTGCACGCGGTCGAGAAGCTCGCCGAGCTCGGCGCCTACGGCCTCACGTTCCACGACGACGACCTGTTCGCGTTCGGATCCACGGACGCCGAGCGGCAGACGCAGATCGATCGCCTCAAGGGCGCGCTCGCCGACACCGGCCTGATCGTGCCGATGGTCACCACCAACCTGTTCAGCGCGCCCGTCTTCAAGGACGGCGGCTTCACCTCGAACGACCGCGCCGTGCGCCGGTACGCGCTGCGCAAGGTGTTCCGCCAGCTCGACCTGGGCGCCGAGCTGGGGGCGAAGACCTTCGTGATGTGGGGCGGCCGCGAGGGCGCCGAGTACGACTCGGCGAAGGACATCCGCGCCGCGCTGGAGCGCTACCGCGAGGCGGTCAACCTGCTCGGCGACTACGTGACCGACAAGGGCTACGACATCCGGTTCGCGATCGAGCCGAAGCCGAACGAGCCCCGCGGAGACATCCTGCTGCCCACTCTCGGCCACGCGCTGGCGTTCATCGACTCGCTCGAGCGCCCCGAGCTCGTGGGCCTCAACCCCGAGGTCGGCCACGAGCAGATGGCGGGCCTGAACTTCGCCGCCGGCATCGCCCAGGCGCTGTTCCACGGCAAGCTGTTCCACATCGACCTGAACGGGCAGCGCGGCATCAAGTACGACCAGGATCTGGTGTTCGGCCACGGCGACCTGCACAACGCATTCGCGCTCGTCGACCTGCTCGAGAACGGCGGGCCCGGCGGCGTGCCCGCCTACGACGGCCCCCGCCACTTCGACTACAAGCCGAGCCGCACCGAGGACGAGAACGGCGTGTGGGACTCCGCCGCCGCCAACATGCGCACCTACCTGCTGCTCAAGGAGCGCGCGGCCGCGTTCCGCGCCGACCCCGAGGTGCAGGAGGCGCTGGCCGCCGCCCGCGTCGACGAGCTCGCCACGCCGACCCTGAACCAGGGCGAGACGTACGACGACTTCCTGGCTGACCGCTCCGCCTACGAGGACTTCGACGCGGACGCGTACTTCGGCGGCAAGGGCTTCGGGTTCGTGCGCCTGCAGCAGCTCGCGACCGAGCACCTCCTCGGCGCCCGCTGAGTCCACGCTCGTCATCGACGCCCCCTCCTGGCGCCGACGCCCCCTCGCAGACGCGTTGCTCGGAGGGGGCCTCGATGCCACGGAGGGGCCTCGATACGTAGAACCCCGCGAAAGGAAACTCCCGTGCCGCTCGTGATGGGCGTGGATTCGTCCACGCAGTCCTGCAAGGTCGTGATCGTCGACGCCGGATCCGGATCCGTCGTGCGCAGCGGACGCGCCGCGCACCCCGACGGGACCTCCGTCGACCCTGAGGCGTGGTGGCGGGCGCTGGACGCGGCGATCGCCGACGCCGGCGGGATCGAGGACGTCGAGGCGTGGTCGATCGGCGGGCAGCAGCACGGCATGGTGGCGCTGGACGCCTCCGGATCCGTGATCCGTGACGCGCTGCTGTGGAACGACACCCGCTCCGCGCAGGCCGCCCAGGACCTGATCGCCGAGTTCGGCGCGGCCGAGCTGGCCGCGCGCACCGGGGTCGTCCCCGTCGCGTCCTTCACCATCACCAAGCTGCGCTGGCTGCGCGACGCCGAGCCGGAGAACGCGGCACGGGTCGCGGCCGTCGCACTGCCGCACGACTGGCTGACCTGGCGGCTGCGCGGCTACGGGCCGGCAGGCGCTTCGCCGCTCGGGCCCGTGCTCGAGGAGCTGGTCACCGACCGGTCGGACGCGAGCGGCACCGGTTACTGGAACCCCGCCGACGGATCCTATGACCGCGACCTGCTCGTGGCCGCGCTCGGACACGACGCGATCCTGCCGCGGGTGCTGGATCCCTCGGAGTCGGTGCAGGATCCGGCCGGCCGCCGCGTCGCCCCGGGCGCCGGCGACAACGCCGCCGCCGCCTACGGGCTGGGTGCGGAGCCGGGCGACGTGGTGGTGTCGATCGGCACTTCGGGGACGGTGTGCGCGGTCAGCCGCACGCCGCTCTTCGACGAGTCCGGCACCGTGGCCGGCTTCGCGGACGCGTCGGGCAACTTCCTGCCGCTCGTCGCTACGCTGAACGCAGCCCGCGTGCTCGACGCGACGGCGGCGCTGCTCGGCGTCACGCACGACGAGTTCAGCGAGCTGGCCCTGCACGCCTCCCCCGGGGCGGACGGGCTGACCCTGCTCCCCTACTTCGAGGGCGAGCGCACCCCGAACCTGCCCGACGCGACCGCGTCGCTGAGCGGGATGACGCTGGCGTCGACGACCCGCCCGAACCTCGCCCGCGCCGCGGTCGAGGGCATGCTGCGCGGTCTCGGCGCCGGCCTGGACGCGCTGCGCGCCCTCGACGTCCCACTCGAACGGGCGCTGCTCATCGGCGGCGGCGCGCAGTCCGAGGCCGTCCGCCGTATCGCCCCGGACGTCCTCGGCCTGCCCGTCGAGGTGCCGGAGCCCGGCGAATACGTCGCGCTCGGCGCCGCCCGCCAGGCCGCGGCGGTGCTGCGCGAGAGCTGAGTGCGCAGCGGCAGCCGCGGCCGCGGCGACCCCGGTCGCAGCGACAGCAGGAAGGCCGGTTACGCCTCGACGTGCCGCTCGTCGGGGCCGTCGTAGGCCGAGAGCGGGCGGATCAGGGCGTTCGAGGCGGCCTGCTCCATGATGTGCGCGGTCCAGCCGGTCACCCGCGAGGCCACGAACAGCGGTGTGAAGGTGAGCGTGTCGAACCCGATCAGGTTGTAGGCCGGCCCGGACGGGTAGTCCAGGTTCGGGTGGATCCCCTTGCGGGCCGTGAACTCGTCGGCGAGCGTCGTGTACAGCTCGAGCACCTCGGGACGGTCGTAGTGCTCGACGAGCGAATCGAGCGCGGCCTTCATGGTGGGCACGCGCGAGTCGCCGTTCTTGTAGACGCGGTGCCCGAAGCCCATGATCTTGCGCTTCTCGGACAGCGCCTTGTCGAGCCAGGCCTGGACGTCGGAGGCATCGCCGATCTCGTCGAAGATGTGCAGCACGGCCTCGTTCGCGCCGCCGTGCAGCGGTCCCTTGAGCGCGCCGATCGCACCGACGACGGCCGAGTAGAGGTCGCTGAGGGTCGAGGTGATCACCCGGGCCGTGAACGTGGAGGCGTTGAACGAGTGCTCCGCGTACAGGATCATCGACTGGTTGAACGCGTCCACGACGACCGGATCCGGCTCCTCACCGAAGGTCATCCAGAGGAAGTTCGCGGAGTAGTCCAGGTCGTCGCGGGGGGCGACGATGTCCTCGCCGCGGCGGCGGCGCTGCCCGTACGCGACCATCGCCGGCAGCGCGGCGAACAGCCGGACGCTGCGGTCGAGGTTCTGCTCCGGCGTGCCGCTCGCGTCCAGGACCGATCCGGATCCGGTCGCGTCCGAGGCGCCCAGCAGACTCACCGCGGTGCGGAGCTCGTCCATCGGGTGCGCCTCGACGGGCACCAGGTCGATCGCCGCCTTGACGTTGTCGGCGAGCGCGCGGTGCTGCCGCTCGGCCGCACGCAGGTCAGCCAGCTGCTCCGCGGTGGGAAGCTCGCCGTTCCAGAGCAGGTAGGCGACCGCCTCGAACGGCTGGGTCGCGGCGAGCTCCTGCACGGGGTAGCCGCGGTACAGCAGCGAGTTCGTGTCGGGGTTGACCTTCGAGATCGCCGTCGTGTCGACGACGACGCCCGCGAGGCCCTTCTTGATGTCGGGGTCGCTCATGATGCTGCTCCTTCGCAATGCCTGGGGTCGCTGTTGCGCATTCACTTCTCGATGGTGAAGGTGAAGACGTTCGTGTCGAAGTGGTTGTAGGACTCGTAGTCGATGAGGTCGTACAGATCCGCCCGGTGCTGCATCTCGCCGAGCTTCGAGGTCAGCCGCCCCTCGTCGTTCAGGGTATCCAGCGCACGGCCGGTCGCACCCATCGCGATCCGCAGCATCGAGACCGGCCAGATCACGATGCTCACCCCGGCGTCCTTCAGCTGCGCGGTGGTGAACAGCTCGCTCTTGCCGAACTCGGTCATGTTCGCGAGGATCGGCACGTCGAGCTCCGAGGCCATCCGCTCGAACTCGGAGAGCTCGCGCATGGCCTCGGGGAAGATCGCGTCAGCCCCGGCGTCGGCAAGAGCCTTCGCGCGGTCGACGGCCGCATCCATCCCCTCGACCGCGCGGATGTCGGTGCGCGCCATGATCAGGAAGTTCGGGTCCCGCCGGGCGTCGACCGCCGCACGGATGCGCTTGGTCGCGGTGGACTCGTCGACCACGGCCTTGCCGTCCAGGTGGCCGCAGCGCTTCGGGTTGATCTGGTCCTCGACGTGCGTGCCGGCGAGCCCTGCGTCCTCGAGCGTCTGGATCGTGCGGGCCACGTTCATCGGCTCGCCGAAGCCGGTGTCGGCGTCGATGATGGCCGGCAGTTCGGTCATCCGGGCGATCTGCTGCCCGCGGCCGGCGACCTCGGTGAGCGTGGTGAGGCCGATGTCGGGCAGACCGAGGTCCGCGGAGAGCACGGCTCCCGAGATGTAGACCCCGTCGAAGCCCTTCCGCTCGATGAGCCGGGCGGAGAGCGGGTTGAACGCGCCGGGGAAGCGCAGCAGCTCCCCCGCGGCGAGCCGCTCGCGCAGGATCCGGCGCTTCTCGGCGGCCGGAGTGGCGGCGTACAGCATGGTCAGTCTCCCTTCGGTGTGTCGAACTCAGTCGGATCGAGCCGATCGGCGGCGATACGCGCCGCAGAGCGCCACATCGACTGAGTTCGGAACACGGTCGAACTCAGAACAGGCCCTTGGGCGCGGGCGCCATCGCGAGCCCGCCGGGGCCGGCGACGATCGACAGCTCCGCGACCTCCGCGGCCGTCAGCTCGGGCAGTCGCTGCACGAGGGCGAGGAAGCGCTCGATCTCGGCGGGCTCGAGCACCGGCTCGGTGAGGGTGCGGAACTTGCGGATGTAGTCCTCGCGCGCGAACGGGCGGGCGCCGAGAGGGTGTGCGTCGGCGACCGCGATCTCGTCCGTCACGGTCTCGCCGTTCGCGAGGCGGATCTCGACCCGTCCGCCGAACGCCTTCTCCGCCGGGTCGATCGAGTGGTACCGACGGGTCCACTCCGGATCCTCCGCCGTGGTGATCTTGTGCCAGAGCGCCACGGTGTCCTCGCGCTGCGCGCGCTCGGGCGTGTAGGAGTCCACGTGGTGCCAGGTGCCGTCCTGCAGGGCGACCGCGAAGATGTACGGGATCGAGTGGTCGAGCGTCTCCCGGGACGCCTGCGGATCGTACTTCTGCGGGTCGTTCGCGCCGGATCCGATCACGAAGTGCGTGTGGTGGCTGGTGTGGATCACGATCGAGTCGATGTCGGCCCACTGATCCGGTCCCTGAGCCTGTCGAAGGGCGGGACGCTCGTCATGCAGCTTGCGGGCGAGGTCGATCCACGCCTGGGCCTGATACTCCGCCGAGTGCTCCTTGGTGTACGTGTCGAGGATCGCGCGCTTGGGTTCGCCGTTGGCCGGGAGGGGCACCTCGTAGGAGGCGTCGGGCCCGTCCAGCATCCACGCGATGACCCCGTCCTCGCCCTCGTAGATCGGGCTCGGCGAGGTCTCGCCGCGCATCGCCCTGTCCACGGCCTCGACCGCCATCTTGCCGGCGAAGGCCGGGGCGTGCGCCTTCCACGTGGAGATCTCGCCCTTGCGGCTCTGCCGGGTCGCGGTGGTGGTGTGCAGCGCCTGGCCGACGGCCTGGTAGATGGTCTCGACGTCGAGGCCGAGCAGCGTGCCGATGCCGGCCGCCGCGGACGGACCGAGATGGGCGACGTGGTCGATCTTGTGCGCATGCAGGCTGATCGCCTTGACCAGGTCGACCTGGATCTCGTAGCCCGTCGCGATGCCGCGCACCAGCGCGCGCCCGTCGCATCCCGCGTGCTGCGCGACGGCGAGGATCGGCGGGATGTTGTCGCCCGGATGCGAGTACTCGGCGGCGAGGAAGGTGTCGTGGTAGTCGAGTTCGCGCACGGCCACGCCGTTCGCCCACGCGGCCCACTCCGGGCTGGTGCGGCGCTCGAGCGGGCAGCCGAAGATCGTGGATCCGGATCCGTTCACCGAGACCGGGTGGTCCAGCGCCTGCTGCCGGGCGGCGCTCACCGGCGCGCGGGTGAGCGAGGCCGCGGCGACCGCGGCGTTGTCGATCAGGCGGTTGATGATCATGTCGACGACGTCGGCGTCGACGTCGACCGGGTCGGCGGCGATCTCGGCGATGCGCCAGGCGAGCTGTCCCTCCCGGGGGAGCTGCTCGTCGCTGCGGTGCACGCGGAGGTGGTGGTTCACGGTCATGCGCTGGCCTTCTTTCCGGGCGGGTTGGTGCTGCTGTCGGGATCGGCGCCGGCGAGCGAGTCCAGGATGCTCGCCAGCGCGTTGTGCAGGTGGACGTGGGTGGCGTGCGCGGCGAGGTCGCCGTCGCCGGATCCGATCGCCTCGGCGATCAGCTGGTGCTCGCCTGCGCTCGCGGCGAGGCGGGCGGGCTTGTCGCGCGCCATCCGGCGCACCCTGACGAGGTGGGTGCGCACGGTGCGCAGCGCGGCGCTGAGGTAGTCGTTGCCGACGGCGGCGTCGAGCGCCTCGTCGAAGCGGTCGAGGAGCGCGTAGTACCGGGTGCGGCCCTCGTCGTCGCCGAGCGCTTCGGCCGCGTCTGCGAAACGGGCGGCGAGCTCGGCGAACTCCGCGCGCTCCTCCGCGCCGGCGGCGGCGCGCGCCGTGGTCTCCTCGAGCGCGCGGCGCAGCACGAACAGATCACGGATGTCGTCGGCGTCGATCGCCGCGACCACGGTGATGCGCGGCGAGAGCTGCTCCACGAGCCCGTCCGCGGCCAGGCGGCGCAGCGCCTCGCGCAGCGGAGTGCGGCTGACGCCCAGCCGCTCGGCCTGCTCGACCTCGGCGAGCACGGCGCCGGCGGGGAGGGACCCGGACTGGATCTCCTCGAGCAGGGTGCGGTAGGCGAACTCTCCGGCCCGCATGCCCTCCGCCACGATGCTCATGCCGCCAGTGTATACACAAAATCACCCGGTAGGCTATCTTCCCGGCGCCGACTCTCCCTTCGTATACATTGACGGGTCAGTGCACCGTCGCCACCGGCTCCGTGAGGACCTCGCGATCCGCGCCGTCGGCCGCCGGCTCGCCGAGTTTGACGAGCACGACGCCGATGAGCACGAGCACGCCGCCGAGGGCCTGCACCACATCGGGCAGCTGCCCCAGGAACAGCCACCCGAACAGCAGCGCCGCGATCACCTCGGAGAGCGCCACGAACGACGCGAAGCGCGATCCCAGCCTGCGCGTGGAGACGATGCCGAGGACGTAGGCGAGGGCCGTGGCGATGACGCCGACGCCGAGCACGGGCACGAACCACGGCAGAAGGCCGAACCGGTATGCGACATCGTGGGTGTTCCACACCATCGGCAGGATCCCCGTCGCGCCGGCGACGCTCAGGCCGACGGCGCCGATCAGCAGGCCGAGGCCGGCGAGCGCGATCGGCGGCAGACCGGTCTCGTCCTTGCCCGAGAGCAGGAAGTACGTCGCGGCACCGACCATCGCACCCAGCGCCCAGAGGAGCCCGACGGGATCGAGCCTGGCGCCCGTGAAGATCTCGAGCATGAGCACCAGGCCGAGGAAGGCCAGGGCGGCGCCGAGCAGACCGCGACGCCCGGGACGCTCTCCGCGCCGCACCCACAGCCACAGCACGACGGCGATGGGTGCCGTGTATTCGATGAGCAGCGCGATGCCCACGTCCATGACGGCGACCGCCTGGAAGAAGCACAGCTGCGCCGCGGTGACGGCGAGCAGGCCGTAGACGAGGACCAGTCCGGCGTTCTTCCGCACCGCGCCCCAGCATCCGCGCAGGGCGAGCAGCGTCGGCACGAGCAGCACGAGCGCGGCCACCCACATGCGCACGGTGACGGCGGCCCCCGGGCTCCAGCCGGCATCCATGAGCCCGCGCGCCCAGGCGCCGCTCATCCCGAAAGAGAGTGCCGCACCGATCGCGAAGACGAGGCCGGAACGAACGCCGACGGAACGGGTGTCATTTGCCACGCTGCTCACGACATGTGACGCTACCCGCCGGCGCTGTAAGCTGTCAACATGATCTTCACCGATGACACCGAGGACACCCTCCGGGCCGCTGTCTGGCTCGTGAACTCGGCGGAGGATCCCGATGCGCTCGTCTCCCTGAGCGACGAGGCGGTGTTCCTCGGACAGTTCGGCTACACGGGGCGGATCGACCGCGACCAGCGGGAGCTCGCCGGACTGCGCGAGATCCGGCCGCAGCTGCGCACCATGCTCCTCGCCCCCCGCGACGACATGGCCGTCGCCGTCAACCACGCCCTGGCCGGCGTCACCCTGACTCCGCGCCTCACCCGCCATGGCGCGCTGGACTGGCACCTGCACGCGATCGCGGACGACGCGCCTCTCGCCGAGCGCGTCCTGGTGGAGACCGCGATGGCACTGATCGACGTCATCCGCGCCGAGGAGGGATCCCGCATCTCGGTGTGCGCGGACGACTCCTGCGACGCGGTCGCGCTCGACCTCTCCCGGAACCGCTCCAAGCGCTACTGCTCCACGGCGTGCGCGAACCGCAACGCGGTCGCCGCCTACCGGGCCCGCCGCGCCGGGGCCTGACGCCTGGCCGGATCTCCAGTCCCTCAGCCGGCGACGACGAGATCCGTCTCGGCGCTCTGCGCATCGCGCGTCTCGTCGGCGAGGGCCCGCCGGGAGCGCTCCGCGATCATCGAGACGGCGATGAGCGCGAGCCCGGCGACGGCCCACAGCGACAGCCGGAGCGCGTCGAAGCCGATGTTCTGACCGGGGAAGTAGGTGAGGTTCCGCGCCGCGTCGAGCCAGGCCGCGCCGTTCCAGAAGCTGTTCAGCGCGGAGAAGATCGGCGGCGCGAGCGACGCGGGGTAGACACCGCCCGAGCTGGTGAAGTTCAGCATCACGAAGAGCATGGTGAGGATCGGGGTGGTCCACTTGCCGAGGAACGGGTGCAGCCCGATCCCGATCGAGACGATCCCGAAGACGTAGAGCGCGCCGAGCAGCCAGATGTTCCACTCGTTCCCGTTCAGCGCGTGATAGACGCCTCCGGCGATGACGACGCCGATGGCGGAGATCACCAGCGCGACGACCGCGCCGATGCCGATCCGCCAGCCCGCAGCGAGCTTCGCGGTGGCGGCGGCGATCGCGACCGCACTCGCGTAGGCGCCGACGCTCAGCGCCACGAGCAGGAAGAACAGCGTCTGACCACCCGGATCCTGTGCGGTGCCGGGGCGCACATCGACGACCTCGACGGGCAGGTGCTGCTGGTACGCGAGCGGGAGGAACACGGTCTGCGCGACCGACGCCCCCGCCTCGGACGCCGCCTTCGACACGTACAGGGTCGCGTGCGTGCCGTCGACCGCGTACGCCGCCACGATCTTCTGCTCCACGATGAGTCGCTTGGCGTCCGCTGCGTCGGCGACCGTGCGCACGGCGAGCTTGCCATCGGCCCTGTCGTTCATGGCCTGTGCGAACACAGACGTCTGCGGCCCCTCTCCCACGACCGCGACGGGGACGTGGTTCGGGGACGGGGCGTGGAACGCACCGAGGTAGGCGAACGCCATGCCCACGGCCAGGAACAGCGGAATCATCAGGTGCGCGCCGATCGACCGCCACGCGGCCGCAGACGGGATCCTCGACGACGGCCGCGGCCGGCTCTGGGTCATGGCTCGCAGGACGGGTGGGACGGAATGCTGCTCGGCGGGCATCGGGCCTCTTCTCTCATGTTGCACTATGCATCTTACATCTGCATGTTGCACTGCGCAACGGTTGCTCGTAGAGTGGTGCCATGTCCTCGGAACCGCCGCCGGCCGCTCGCGTCGCCGCGATCGAGCGCGTGCACACCGCGCTGACGACGATCGCGCGGCGCGGCTCGGCACGCGTCCGCCGGGACACCCCGGTATCGCCGGTGGATCAGTCGCTGCTGCGCCTGCTCGCCGACCACCCCGGCGCCCGCGCCGTCGACATCGCCGAGCACTTCGGCTTCAACCGATCGACCGTGTCGAGGCAGATCGGATCCCTGGCGGCCGCCGGCCTGATCGAGGAGGTCGCGGACGGCCAGAGCGGATCCCGCCGCGGTCAGCCGCTGCGCCTCTCCCCCGCCGGGGAGCGCCTGCTCGCCGAGCGCGCCGACGAGATCCGCGCCGTCACCGCAGCCCGGATGAAGCAGTGGTCCCCTGAGGAGATCGCCGTGTTCGCCGCCCTCCTCGAGCGCTACAACGACGGCCCCGAGGTCTGACCCCGCCGCGTTCGCGTCGCCGCTGCCGCCCCCGCGTCCTCACGCCGCCCCGGCTACCCTCGAGAGCATGACCTCCGACTGGACCGGATCCGCGATCGCCTTGCTCGAGGCGGATGCGAACCGCAGCGCCGACACCCATCTGCACGTGTTCCCGCTGCCGGCCGAGTGGGGCATCGACCTGTACCTCAAGGACGAGTCCGTGCACCCCACCGGCTCCCTCAAGCACCGTCTGGCCCGGTCGCTGATCCTGTACGGGCTGGTGAACGGCAGGATCCGCGAGAACACGACCCTGGTGGAGGCGTCGAGCGGCTCGACCGCCGTCTCCGAGGCGTACTTCGCCCGCATGCTCGGACTGCCGTTCGTGACCGTCGTGCCGCGCTCCACGAGCCAGGAGAAGATCGATCTCATCGAGTTCTACGGCGGCAGCTGCCACTTCGTCGACTCCTCACCGGAGATGGCGCCGGAGGCCGAACGCCTCGCGGCGGAGTGCGGCGGGCACTTCCTCGACCAGTTCACGTACGCCGAGCGCGCGACGGACTGGCGTGGCAACAACAACATCGCCGAGAGCGTGTTCAGCCAGCTCGAGCACGAACGGCATCCGGTCCCGAGCTGGATCGTGGTCGGCGCCGGCACCGGCGGCACCAGCGCCACGTTCGGCCGGTACGTGCGCTACCGCCGTCACCACACCCGCATCGCCGTGGTGGACCCGGAGGGCTCGGCGTTCTACGAGGGCTGGCGCACGGGGGATCCGTCGGTGACGACCGGCTGCCAGAGCCGGATCGAGGGCATCGGGCGCCCCCGCGTCGAGCCCTCGTTCGTGCCCGGCGTGATCGACGAGATGTTCCCGGTGCCGGATGCCGCCTCGGTCGCGGCGATCCGCCTGCTGCGCAGCCGCACGCTGCACTGGGCCGGCGGATCCACCGGCACGAACCTCGTCGGCGCGTTTCAGCTGATCGCCAGGATGCGCGCCCGTGGCGAGCAGGGCAGTGTCGTCACGCTCATCTGCGACAGCGGCACACGCTACCTCGACACGTACTACTCCGACGAGTGGGTCGCCGCGCAAGGCTGGGACCTCGCACCGCATCGCGCGCGCATGGAGCGCTTCCTCGCCTCCGGGGAGTGGACCGAGGACTGATCGACCGGGGACGGGCCGGGCCGCGGCGATCCGTGGGTGACCACCCGGCGCGCGAAAGCTACGCTGGCCGCATGACCACGCTCATCCTCACCGTCGTCGGATCCGACCGCCCTGGCCTCGTCGCCACCGTCGCGCACATCGTCGGCGAGCATGGCGGGAACTGGGAGAACAGCCGGCTGGCCGAGCTGGCGGGAACGTTCGCCGGCGTGATCCAGGTGTCGGTGCCGGTCGATCGCGTGGAGGAGCTGCGCGCGTCCCTGCACGGGCTGGACGGGCTCATGACGATCGCGGTGCACCCGGGGACCGGGACGGGATCCGCCGCGGTCGCCGCTCACGCCGGAGAGCACCGCCTGATCTCGGTCCAGGTGCTCGGCAACGATCGTCCCGGCATCGTGCGGGAGATCTCGGCCGTGCTGAACGCGCACGCCCTGAGCATCGAGAGCATGACCAGCGAGACCCGTGACGCCGCGATGGCCGGCGGCCGGCTGTTCGAGGCGTCGGTGGTGGCGACCGTGCCCGCGGCCGCGGATCCGGCCGCCCTGCGCGCAGACCTCGAGCGGATCGCGAACGACCTCCAGGTCGACATCACGATCGACTGATCCCGCCGACCGGCGGACGGCAACGGCCGCACCGTTCTCAGGAGGAATCTTCACCGGAAGCCCGTGTTGACGTGCACACGGGCGTCGGCGTCGAATCCATCCTGAGAACGGTGAAAGCGCGGAGCCGCCTCAGACCAGCCGCTGCTTCGGGGAGACCTCGTAGGTGTCCGCCGGGTCGGCGTTGACGACCGAGCCGAGCGCCTGGTCGATCGCGGCGAGCGTGTCGGCGTCGAGCACGACTCCGGACGCCTTGACCGTGTCGGCGAGCTGCTCCGGACGGGAGGCGCCGACCAGCGCCGCCGCCACGTTCTTGTTCTGCAGCACCCACGCGATCGCGAGCTGCGGCATCGTCAGCCCCGCCTCGGCGGCGATCGGCTTCAGCCGCTGCACGGCCTCGAGGATGTCGTCCTGCAGGAGGCGCTGGATGAACTGCGCACCCGAGTGCGGATCCGTCGCCCGCGACCCCTCCGGCACCGGCTGACCGGGCAGGTACTTCCCGCTCAGCACGCCCTGCGCCATCGGCGACCAGACGATCTGCGAGATCCCGAGCTCCTCGGACGCGGGGACGACCTTGCCCTCGATCACGCGGTGCAGCATCGAGTACTGCGGCTGGTTGGAGATGAGCTGCACGCCGAGCTGCGACGCGAGCGCATGCCCCTCGCGGAGCTGCTCGGCCGTCCACTCGGACACGCCGATGTAGAGCGCCTTGCCCTGACGGACGACGTCGGCGAACGCCTGGAACGTCTCCTCGAGCGGTGTCTCGTAGTCGAAGCGGTGCGCCTGGTAGAGGTCGACGTAGTCGGTGCCGAGGCGCTTCAGCGATCCGTTGATCGACTCCAGGATGTGCTTGCGGCTGAGGCCGGTGTCGTTCGGGCCCTTGGGGCCGGTCGGGAAGTAGACCTTGGTGAAGATCTCCAGGCTCTCCCGGCGCTGGCCCTCCAGCGCCCTGCCCAGCACGACCTCCGCGGCGGTGTTCGCATAGGTGTCCGCGGTGTCGAACGTGGTGATGCCGGCGTCCAGCGCGGCGTGCACGGTCTTGACGGCGGCGTCGTCCCCGACCTGCGAGGCATGGGTGACCCAGTTGCCGTAGGTGATCTCGGAGACCTTCAGACCGCTGTTGCCCAGGTATCGATAGTTGACCATGACTCCAGCGTAAGCGTGTCCGGTCACAGTCGGCCGGCGGGAGAGGGAACATCGGCAGAACGCCCGTCGCATTCCGTCACACGGAGCGCCGCGGCCCGATGGGCGCGGTCGCGGGTCAGACCCGGGCGACCTCCGGCCTCGCGGGTCAGACCCTGGCGACCTCTGGCCGAGCCGCGGGTCCGGCGGTCGGGTGCGTGAACGCGGGGTCCGGGTGCGCCGAGGCCGGGGACGGATGCGCTGATGCGGCGCCGGGGTGGGCGGGAACCGGCCAGGACGACACGGCGGGCGGAGCCGGGGCGGTGTGCGCCGTCGGCGCGGCCGCGGCAGGGGTCGTCTCGGGACGGGCGTCCGCTGCGGCGGCCGTGACCTCCGCCTCGTGCGCGTCGGCGAACGCGCGCTCCTTCGCCTCCTCGGCGATGATCGCGGCACGGTCGCGGTATCCGCGCGAGGTGACGCGGTCGAGCTCGACCTGCTTCGCGATCGCCTCGGCCTTCTCGTACAGCGACGGGTCGCCGTAGCTGGTGAGGATCTTCACGATCACCGGCAGCAGCTCGATCATGAAGAACAGCGCCGCGATCAGCCAGTGCGCGAAGCCGAGCACGGGCTCCTTGGCGGAGAGCCGGTCGAGCGCGGAGATCTGGCTCAGCAGCCCGATCGCGTTCGCGTTGGTGCCGGCCACGGAGGCGGCGCGGGCGTTGTAGGCGTCGAGGGCGGTCTTGTACGCCTGCTCGGCGGTGGGGAGCTGATCCTTCGCCTGGGTGCGGTTCTGCGCCTCGGACGCGGAGGTCGCGGTCTTCGACGAGCTGTCCGCGGACTGCAGGTCGGTGTTGGCCTGGCGCAGCTGTGCGGCGAGCGCGTCGTAGGTCTGCTGGGCCTGGTCGAGCTGCGCCTTCGCGGCATCGGAGCTGGCGCCGTTGCCCTGCACCCCGGTGCAGCCGGGCACGGTGCCGGCGCCCTGGCCGGTGAGCTCGCACTGGTAGAGCGCACGGGCCTGGTCGATGACCTTCTGCTGATCGGCCATCTGCGAGGTGACCTTGCTCACGGTGTCCTGCGCGGCCTTCTGCGAGGCGGAGTCGCTCGACGTGCCCTTCACGATGCCGGTGGCGGCCTGGTTCTGCAGGTCGGCGAGGCGCTGCGACGCGGCGTCGAGCGCCTTCTTCTCCGGCCCGTTGGCGACGGCCTTCTGGTCGCCCTGCGCCTGGGCCAGGTTGGTCGTGGTGACCTCGCGGGCGATGTCGTTGTGGAACGCCTGCAGCACGATCGGCTCCGCGACGACGAAGCCGATGATCGCGGCCATCAGCACACGCGGGATGGCCAGGCCGATGAGGCGGCCGATCTTGCGCGTGGAGCGCATGGTGGAGGTCAGGAAGCGGTCCAGGTTGAAGATCAGCAGCGCCCACACGATCGCGAGCGGCGCGGCGATCCAGACCAGCACCTGCACGCCCGTGGTGAGCGCGAACAGCATCGACAGCGCCGAGACCAGGGCGGTGCCGGCGAGCACGAAGAACATCTGCACGAAGCGCGGCTGTTCGCTGGGCACGCGATCCAGGATCGGACCGTCGGCGCCGCCGAGGATCGCGAGCTTGCGCAGGAACCAGCCGTCGGGACGGGGCGGGCGCGGCCGCTTCGCGGGCTTCGGCGGCTTCGGCGCACGGCGCGGGCGCGGGACGGCGACCGGCTCCGGAGCGGCGGCGGGCTCAGGGGCGGCGACGAGCGCGGGCACGGTCACGGGCTCCGCCGCAGCGGCCGGCTCGGGCGCACGGGGCGGCGCGATCGGGGCGGTCGCGGCCTCGCTGATGAAGGGGTCGTCGACCTCGTCGATCGGCGCCGTGGCACCCTCGGGCGTGTAGTCGCGCACGAAGTAGAGCGGGTCCTCGATCGTGCTCGCGGGGTCGTTCTGTCCATCGACGTCGAAGGAGATCCGGCCCTGGGAATCCATGCGGCCGGGTCTGTGAGCGGAATAGGACATCCCTCCACGGTACGAAAAGCCGCCTGAGCAACCGATGCACGAACCCTGGAAGCGAGCCCAGCGGATCCGAGGCGGCGGCTATGGACCGTGCGGCACGACCCCTCCGCGCGCGCCGATTCCGATCGCGCGTGCGCTCCCGTCTCCGCGCTGGCACGCTGTGACCATGAGGATCCTGCTGCTGGCACGCCACGCCAAGTCCGACTGGGACGTGGCGGACCTGCGAGATCACGACCGTCCCCTGAACGCCCGCGGTCGTCGCGATGCCCCCGTGATGGCACGGCGCCTGCGCGACGAGGGTGTCGGGTTGCAGCGCATCGTGTCGAGCACCGCGACTCGTGCGCACGCCACGGCCGACGCGTACGCGGCCGCGTTCGGCCTCCCGGTGCTCGAGGATCCCGCCCTCTATGCCGCCTCCGCGGGCACCGTCCTGGCGATCGCCGCGGGTCTCCCCGACGAGGTCGAGGTCGCGATGCTGGTGGGCCACAATCCCGGGATGGCCGACGCGGTGGCAGAGCTCACCGGATCCTTCGTGGAGTTCCCGACCTGCGCCGTCGCCGAGTGCGAGGTCGACGTGAACGCGTGGGGCGAGCTCATCGAGGGATCGGGGCGGCTGCGGCGACTGCGCACCCCGAGCCGGTGACGATCCGGGGAGAGCGATCGAGAGCGACGAGGGCGGGGCGACCCGACTGTTCGGATCGCCCCGCCCCGGCACTGCCCGTCGCGCTAGTTCGCGCTCGCCGTCCAGCGCTGGCTCGTGGCCGCGGTGTCGGCGCGCTGCACCACCTTCCCGTCGGGATCGGCGGTGAGACTCAGCCCGGAGTTCTTGTTCGCGAGCTTCAGCGCACCGTTCGCATCCTTCGAGAGGACCCATGTCTGGTTGTCGGTGCCTCCACAGGGATACTGGCCCACCAGCGCACCCTCGGTCGTCGAGCTCGAGAACACGTCGACGCAGTAGCCGCTGGACGCGTTCTTCACCGTGTACTCGCTGCCGCCGAGCCGTGTCACCACCCACTTCTGGCTGGCGTCCCCGGCGGCTGCCGGGACCACCGTCAGCTGCGCGGTGTCGGTGCCGGGCGCGGTCAGCAGGCCGCCGCCCGAGCCGACCGAGAGGGCGTACTGACCGTCCGCGATCGGCGGCGGGACGATCGCCTCGGTGCCCACCGTCAGCGCGAACACGTGCACCGAGGCGTTCCCGGGCAGCGTGACCGCCACGACCTGCTTGCCCGCATCGACCTCGACCGTGTTCGTGTACAGGCGGTACTCCGTCGTCGGATAGGCCGGACCCGTCGCGGTGTTCTTGCCCTTCGTCACCACGGCGACCTTCGCCCCGTAGGCGGTGGTCGACAGGCAGCACCAGTTCGGCAAGCCGAGGTTCCCCGCGCTCGTCGAACCGTCGGCGTAGTGCACGGTCACGGCGTCGGTCGCGGATCCGCTCGTGCCCGTGCCGAGCACCGCGAGCACGTTGCCCTGCCCGCTGACCGGGACGGTCCGCGCCCCGCCGGCGACGTTGTCCGCGGTGCCCGGCGGCACGTCCGGCATCGTGAACGAGAAGCCGTTCGCGGCCACCGTCGCCCCGCGGCCCGCACCCGCCGCCGCCAGTCGCTCGGCGATCAGGCTCGAGCCGCCGCCGTCGATGTTCGCGGCGGTCGGGTCGTCCTGCGCGCTGATGCCGGTGTTGTTGAACGCGGCGGCCAGGCTGGCGTAGGCGACCGTCGTCTGCGCCTGCGCGCCCACCGTCCATGGCGCCGACCGCACGGTGTACGCCACCTGCGCCGACACCGTCTGCGCACCGGGCGAGGCCGACTCCGGCACCGACACCGTGAACGGCACCGTGAAGGTCGCGCCGTCCGGCACCAGAGTGCTCGTCGTCGCGTCCGTCGCCGCGGCCGTCCAGCCCTGCGGCAGCTGCAGCGCCGTCGAGGTGACCTTGAGGTCGGCGCCCGTGTGGTTGGTCGCCGTGACCGTCGCCTTCGTCGTGCCGCCCGCGATGCTCAGCGCGTCGACGGAGAGTGACGCGTCCACCGCGCGGTTCTCCGGGTGCACCCCGCCGACCGCCGTCGATCCGGTGATGTCGACGGCGAAGGAGGATCCGGTCGACCGGGAGTCGGTCTGGATGCTGAGCACCCCGGCCGCCTGGTCGTAGAAGTACCCCTGCCCCTTGTCGAGAGCGGCGGCGGAGGACGCCTGGTCGAGCTTGGATCCGGCGACGCGCACCGTCGACGGAGCGGTGTCGGTGTGCACCGACAGCCGGTAGCTGCGCGCCGAGGGCTTGCCCGGGTAGTCGCCCGAGAGCGCGCCCACGGAGACGCTGATCTGGCCGCTGCCGGAGTCGGGCGCCGTGACGGACAGCTTCTGCGTGGCGTTCTTCCCGTCCTCGCCGGCCTGGGAGCGGCCGTCGTCCTCGTAGAGGGAGAACGACGACGAACCCTGGGGGTAGACATCGACGTCGAGCCGTCCGGCCTTCTTGCCGGCCGCCCAGTCGAGCGTGCCCTGCGGGAACATCGGGACGACGGCGCCCGCCTTGACGAACAGCGGCAGCCGGTCCAGCGGTGCCGCGTAGCCGTCGACCGTGGTCGGTCCGGTGAAGGTGCGTCCGCTCCAGTAGTCCACCCACGTGCCCTTCGGCAGGTAGATGCCGTCGCGCACGGTCGTGTCCGAGTACACCGGCGCCACCAGGAAGCTGTCGCCGGCGAGGAACTCGTACTTCGCCGTGTCGCCCCAGGTGTTCGGGTCGTCCGGGTAGTCGACGTACAGCGGCCGCGTGGATCCGAGACCCGTGGCGTGCGCCTGCGCCTGATACGTGTACAGGTAGGGCAGCAGCCGCTCGTGCAGCGCCAGATAGTCGCGGTTGATCGTCGTGTACGGCTCGCCGTACCGGTACGGCTGCTTGTCGGAGGACGCCCATCCGCTCATCGCGTACGTGGTCGGCAGGAACATCTTCCACTGCAGGTCGCGCGTGTAGGTGTCCGCGCTGCCGCCGAAGATCCCGTCGATGTCGCCGGTCGAGTTCGGCTGGCCGGACATCGTGGTCCCCGCATAGGTCGGGATCTGCCACTTGATGTAGTCCCAGCTGCCGGACTGGTCGCCGCTCCACACCGCGCCGCAGCGCTGCGTGCCCGCCCAGCCCTCGATCGTGAGGACGGTGGAGCGGTCGGTCGTGTTGTCCTCGATGCCGCTCTTCGCCTTCTCGCAGGCGGAGAGCGCGAACCGGTAGCCGGGTCCGACCCAGGCGACGTCGGTCTTGCGGACGCGGACCCCCGCCTGCACCTCCTCCTTCTGATTCGTGAGATCGCTCTGCGTCCACAGCCCGAGCTCGGAGGAGTGATCCTGCAGCATGTCGTGCACCTGCGGCAGCTGCTCGTACCCGCAGCCGTAGCCGTCGTTGACGAGCATCCACCCGAGGGGCATGTCGTTCTGCTGGTAGCCGTCCGCGATCGCGGTGGATCCCGGCAGCGTGTGCCGCTCGCCGCGGTTGGCGTTGTGCAGGTAGCAGTCGGCGTCGCCGATCTCCATGCCGTACATCGGCAGCATCGCGGGACGGCCCGTCAGCTTCGTGTAGTCGTCGAGCACCGCCCGGGTGTCGCCGACGAAGTAGTAGGCGTCGAAGCGCTGCTCGCCATGCGTCGTCGCGACCGGGTCGCCGAAGCTGTAGCTGCCGGGCGCGAACGTGTCGCGCAGCACCCCGTAGCCGTTGCTGGACAGGTAGAACGGCGCCGCGTTGGGGTTGCCTCCGTCATTCCAGTTGTAGTCGCGCGAGATCGCGATCGTCTGGTCGCGGTGCGAGAAGCGGCCGTTCTGCATGCCGCCGCCGAAGAACTGCTCGCTCGCGCCACGGCTGAGGTGCTGCGTCATTCCCGCCGCGTTCCAGCTCAGTGGCGCCGTCTCGGCCCACAGGGTCTTGCCGGTCGCATCCTTCAGCGACATCGTGAGCGGCGACCTGGACACGCTCAGCGTCGCCTTGGGCGTCGTGACGTTCCAGCCGTCCGCGGTCGTGGCGATGGAGCTGCCGGCGTGGCCGCCGAGATCGCCCACGACGATCTTGGCCGCCGGGTCGCTCGGGTCGCTCGGCGCGTCGTTGGCTGGATCCGTGAACGTGCCGGTGGGGGCCAGCTCGACCCGCACCGAGTCGGCGCTCTCGAACGTGACGCGGAGGCGCGCCTCCCCGGCCGTGAACGTGTAGGCGTCGCCGTCCTGCTGGACGGCGGTCGCATCGCCGAGCGACTGGTCGCCGGCGGCCGCAGCCGGGCTCGCCGGCAGCGCGACGAGGGCGCCGAACACGCACACCGCGGCCGCGATCGCAGCCCACCATCGTCGGCGCACCGAGTCGTCGAGAGCGACGGGAAGCTGTTTCATCGAAGTCATCGCACACCTCTCGGTAGCCGGCGAGGACGTCGGTGTCCTCGCCGGAAATGCTCGAATCTGCTTGTTATGTGCAGGTTTACGACACTAACGAACAGGATCGCGGCGCCACAAGCACCGAACAGACTCGAACATCACGGGGCGCTGCCATCGCGTGGGGTGGCGGGGATCAGGCTGGACGGACTCGGGCTCGGCCCGGCGGCTGACTGGCTCGGCCGGATCGCGCTCAGGCCATGGCGGCCGCGGCGGCCTCGTCCTCGGTGGTGGCGACGAGCTGCCCGCAGGCGCCGTCGATCTCCTTGCCGCGGGTGTCGCGCAGCGTGGTCGGGATGCCGGCGTCGTTCAGGCGGCGGACGAACTCGTCCTGCACGTCCTTCTCCGAGGCGGTCCAGATGGATCCCGGAGTCGGGTTCAGCGGGATCGGGTTCACGTGCACCCAGCCACGGCCGCGCGCGTTGAGCTTCTCCGCGAGCAGGTCGGCGCGCCAGGGGTGGTCGTTCATGTCCTTGATGAGCGCGTACTCGATCGAGACGCGCCGGCCGGTCTTCTCGAAGTAGCGGCGCGCGGCGTCGAGGGCCTCGTCGACCTTCCAGCGCGAGTTGACCGGGATGAGCTCGTCGCGCAGCTGGTCGTCCGGCGCGTGCAGGGAGAGCGCGAACGTGACCGGGATGTCCTCGTCGGCGAGCTTGTTGATCGCCGGCACCAGGCCGACGGTCGAGACCGTGATGCCGCGAGCGCTCATGCCGAGGCCGTCCGGCTGAGGGGCGACCATGCTGCGCACCGCGTCCATCACGCGCTTGTAGTTCGCGAGCGGCTCACCCATCCCCATGAACACGATGTTGCTCACTCGCTCCATGGAGTGGTCGTCGGCCTTCTTGCCGCCGAGGCCGCCCTCCGCGATGAGGCGGTTCGCGCGCACGATCTGCTCGACGATCTCGGCCGTCGACATGTTGCGGGTGAGGCCCGCCTGGCCGGTGGCGCAGAACGGGCAGTTCATGCCGCAGCCTGCCTGGCTCGACACGCACAGCGTGATCCGGCCGGGGTAGCGCATGAGCACCGACTCGACGAGCGCACCGTCATGCAGCCGCCAGAGGAACTTGATCGTGTCGCCGCGGTCGGTCTCGAGGCGCCGCACTTCGGTGAGCAGCGGCGGCAGCATCCCGGCCACGAGCTCGTCGCGCTGCGCGGCGGGCAGATCCGTCATGTGCGCCGGATCCGAGGTGTAGTGCGTGAAGTAGTGGGTGGCGAGCTGCTTGGCGCGGAACCCGGGAAGCCCGAGCTCCTTCACCTTCTCGATGCGCTCGGCCGGCGTGAGGTCGGCGAGGTGCACGGGCGGCTTGCCACGGCGCGGGCTGGCGAACTGCAGCAGCGGGCGCCCCTCGGCGTCCTTCTTCTGCGTCCAGCCCTCGGTGGCGGGGCGCACCTGGGTGCGCTTCGAGGGCGCGCCGGAGCGCGTGGACGCAGGGGTTTCGGACATGTCCTCCAGGGTAGGGCCTGCAAGGTGCGAAGGGGCTGGGCACCCCCGCGTCCGTAGGCTGGCGACATGGACTTCTGGATCTGGATCCTGCTCGCCGTCGCGGTCGTCGCGCTGGTGCTCACGGTGATCGGCGTGTCCCGCACGATCCGCCCGAAGCCGCCGGAGCCGCTCGGCGCGATCGGGGACCCTGCGATGCTCGCGGACCCGGCGACGCTCGTGGATCCCGCGACGCTCACGCCGTCGGCCGTCGGCACGGCGGATCCGCTGCCGGCCGCCGTCATCGCGCAGATCGACGCCCTGGTGGCGAAGCAGCAGCCGATCACGGCGATCAAGGTGCTGCGGGAGCATTCCGGGCTCTCCCTGCGCGAGGCGAAGGACCAGATCGACGCATGGGTGCCGTCCGCGCCCGGCACCGTCGACGCGGTCCCCGTGTCGCTGGTCCGATCCGACACTCGTCCTGCCGGCGCACCGTGGTACGCGGGCGGGCTGCCCGTCGCCGACGCGATGGCGCGGCTCGCCCCCGACGTGCGCGCCGAGATCGGCGGCCTGATCGCGGCGGACCAGAAGATCGCCGCGATCAAGCTGCTCCGCGAGGCGACCGGTCTGGGCCTCGAGGATTCCAAGGACGCCGTCGAGTCCTGGCGCTGATCCGGACGCTCCGGGAGGGATCCGCCGTCAGTCCAGGAAGATGTCCGGGAAGAGCTGGTCGTCGGGCGTTCCCGGCACGGCGGCGTACCCGGAGAAGTCGGTGACGCCGTCGGCCTCGAGCACGTCCTCCACGATGAGCGTCTGGCCGGTGTACTCGCGGGCCGGCTTGGTGAGCACGGCGTAGGCGGCGTCGGCGTAGACCTCGGGCGTGCGGCTGGCCTTCATCATGCGGTCGCCGCCGAGCGCGAACTGCACGGCGGCGGTGGCGATCGTGGTGCGCGGCCACAGGGTGTTCGCGGCGATGCCGTCCTTCGCGAACTCGGCCGCAAGACCCAGCGTCGCCATGGTCATGCCGTACTTCGCGAGCGTGTAACCGGTGTGCGCGCCCAGCCAGCGGGGGGTGAGGTTGAGCGGCGGCGACAGCGACAGGATGTGCGGGTTCGGGGCGTCCTTGAGCACGGGCACGGCGGCGCGGGACAGCATGAACGTGCCCCGCACGTTCACGTCCTGCATCAGGTCGTACTTCTTGGCGGCCAGATCCAGGGATCCGGACAGGTCGATCACGCTCGCGTTGTTGACGACGATGTCGATGCCGCCGAACTCGCCCTGCGTCTTCATGACGGCGTCGATCACGCTCTCGTCGTCGCGCACGTCGCCCACGATCGCGAGCGCCTGTCCGCCCGCGGCGCGGATCTGCTCGGCCGCGGTGTGGATCGTGCCCTCGAGCTTCGGGTGCGGGGTGTCGGTCTTGGCGAGCAGCGCGATGTTCGCGCCGTCGGCCGCCGCGCGCAGCGCGATGGCGAGGCCGATGCCGCGGCTGCCGCCGGACATCAGGATGGTCTTGCCCGCGAGGGGCTTGTCGTCGGTCATGTCTTCCTCGGTTCGTGGGTCGAGCTGGCGTTCCCGTGGGTGAGCGGGGACTACTTCGGTGCCATCCGGATCGCGCCGTCGAGGCGGATCGTCTCGCCGTTCAGGTACCCGTTCTCGATGATCTGCTGCACGAGCGACGCGTATTCATCCGGCCGGCCGAGGCGTGCCGGGTAGGGCACCTGCTCGCCGAGCGAGTCCTGAGCGGCCTGCGGCAGGCCGGCCAGCATCGGGGTCTCCATGATGCCAGGGGCGATCGTGCACACGCGGATGCCGTAGCGGGCGAGCTCGCGGGCGATCGGCAGGGTCATCGCGTGCACGCCGCCCTTCGACGCGGAGTAGGCGGGCTGGCCGATCTGCCCGTCGAACGCGGCCACGCTCGCGGTGTTCACGATCACGCCGCGGTCGCCGTCGTCGGTGGGATCGTTCGCGGAGATCACCGCTGCGGCCTGGGAGATCACGTTGAACGTGCCCATCAGGTTGATCCGGATGATCCGCTCGAACGCGGCGAGGTCGGCGGGGTTGCCCTCGCGGTCGAGCACCTTGGCGGGCGGGGCGATCCCGGCGCAGTTGACGACGATGCGCAGGGGAGCCGCGTGCTGCGCAGCGGCGACGGCGGCGGAGACCTCGTCGGCGCTGGTGACGTCGGCCGGGGCGAAGACGCCGCCCAGCTCGGCCGCGATCTCGACGCCCTTCGAGGAGGGCAGGTCGACGATCGTGACGGTGGCGCCGGCCGCGGCGAGGCGGCGCGCCGTGGCGAGGCCGAGCCCGCTGGCGCCGCCCGTGATGAGGGCTCCCGATCCCTGGATCTGCATGCGTGTTCTCCTTTGAAACGGCGATGTTCCTGCGAAAGGTGCAACTGAGTCTCAGCCTACGTGACTCTGCGTCTCACCGATGTCCGAAATCATGGCTCGCTCCCGGGACGGATCGGGTGTTGGCTGACGACATGGACCTGCGTCGCAAACGAGCCTATGACAACGCCGTCGCCGAGGACGGCTTCCGTGCGCTGGTGGACCGCCTCTGGCCGCGCGGCGTCTCGAAGGAGCGCGCCGCGATCGATCTGTGGGCGAAGGACACCGCGCCCTCGACCCAGCTGCGCGAGGACTGGCACCACGCGCCTGCGGAGGACTGGGGTGTCTATGCGGACCGCTACCGCGCCGAGCTCGCGCACGAGACCGCGCCCGCGCTCGCGGAGCTCGCCGAGACGCTGCGCCCGCATCCCGTGGTGACGCTGGTCTACGCGGCGCACGACCCCGAGCACAATCACGCCGTGGTGCTGGAGGAGGCGCTGCGCGCGCAGCTCGGCTCCTGAGCCGGTGCGCGTGCGGCGTCACGCGATCCCGGTTCCTCCCCTGGCGGCGACCCGCGGCACGGGGGATGCTGGAGCCGAGGAGGCGGAGATGCGCGAGAGGACGTCCCGGCACGCAGCCCGCGTCGCGGCGGGCCTGACCCTCGTGGCGCTCGCTCTCGACGGCTGCGCGCCGTCGCCCGCTCCGCCCCCGAGCAGCGCCGTGGGCACGATCACGCCCACGTCGCCCACCGCCACCGCACCGCAGGTCCTCGCGACCGGGCTGGCCGCACCGTGGTCGGTGGTGCCGCTCGGGACGGGCGCGCTGATCTCGCAGCGCGACGACGGGCGGGTGCTCGAATCGACGCCGGACGGCGGACTGCGCGAGGTCGGCGTCGTGCCCGGCGTGGTCTCCGGCGGCGAGGCCGGCCTGAACGGGCTTGCCGTGCACCAGGACGGCGGCACCCGCTGGCTCTACGCCTACCACGCCACGCCGGACGACAACCGGGTGGTGCGCGTTCCCCTCACCGGAGCGCCAGGTGCTCTGCGGTTCGATCCGGGCGCGGTCCAGGTCGTCTTCGACGGGATCCCCCGTGCGCAGAACCACGACGGCGGACGGATCGCGTTCGGACCGGACGGGATGCTGTACGTCGGCACCGGTGACGCCGGCCAGCGCGGCAGGGCGCGGGACCGCGACTGCCTCGGTGGCAAGATCCTGCGGCTCACGCCCGAGGGGCGGCCCGCCCCGGGCAACCCGTTCGGCACGGCCGTGTACAGCCTCGGCCACCGCAACGTACAGGGCCTCGCCTGGGACAGCGCCGGAACCCTGTGGGCGAGCGAGTTCGGCCAGGACACCTGGGACGAGCTGAACCGCATCCAGCCCGGCGGCGATTACGGGTGGCCCGATCACGAGGGCCGTGCCGGCGCCCCCGACGCGATCGATCCCGTCGTGCAGTGGCGCCCTGCGGACTCCAGCCCGAGCGGGATCGCGATCATCGACGACGTGGTCTACATCGCATCTCTGCGCGGCGAACGGCTTTGGACGCTCGACACCAGGGCGACGGATCCTTCTCCGCGTGCCGTGTATGCCGGCGAGTTCGGGCGGCTGAGGGACGTCGTCGCCGCGCCGAACGGCACGCTCTGGGTGCTCACGAACAACACCGACGGCCGCGGCTCCCCTCGTGACGGAGACGATCGGCTGCTGCGACTTCCGGCACAGCAGGGCTGAGCGTCGGCGCCCACCCACGGCAGGATGGGACCGTGACCATCCCCGTCGACGCCGTGCCCGTCCCGGATCGGGTGCGGGAGCTGGCCGGATCCGCCGCGCTCATCCCCGTGTGGGAGAACAACATCGGCGGCCTCACCTTCCGCACGGACGACGGCCGGTACATCAAGCACGGCCCGCGCAACCTCGAGACGTCGATGCGCGACGAGGCGGAGCGCATGCGCTGGGCGGCGAGCCGGACCCTCGTGCCGCGCGTCCTCGAGGCAGGCGAGGACGAGACGCACGAGTGGCTGGTGACGGCGGCGCTGCCCGGGCTCAGCGCCGTGGATCCGCATTGGATCGCCCTGCCGGAGATCGCGGTGCCCGCCGTCGGCCGGGCGCTGCGCGCGCTGCACGACGCGCTTCCGGTCGCCGAGTGCCCGTGGAGCTGGGGCGTGCCGGAGCGGATCGCGAACGCCGCCCGCCGCGGCGTGGTCGTGCCGGCACGGTTCCACGACGCCCCGCCGATCGACCGCCTGGTCGTGTGCCACGGCGACGCCTGCGTCCCGAACACGCTGCTCGACGACGCCGGGCGCGGCTTCGCGCACGTCGACCTCGCCGCGCTCGGCGTCGCGGACCGGTGGGCCGACATCGCGGTGGCGTCGATGAGCACCGGCTGGAACTACGGCCCCGGCTGGGAGGACACCCTCATCGACGCGTACGGCGTCGAGCCGGATCGGGAGCGCCTCGCCTACTACCGCGACCTCTGGAACGCGACCTGACCCGATCCGCGCGCCGACCTCGACGGCGCGCCGTCAGTCGGTGGTGAGCAGCACCTTGGTCGCACGACGCTCGTCCATCGCACGGTAGCCCTCGGCGGCGTCCTCAAGCGGAAGGGTGAGGTCGAACACCGCGCCCGGATCGATCCGGCGCTGCAGGATCAACTCGACCAGCTCCGGCAGGAACCGGCGCACGGGCGCGGGCCCGCCGTGCAGGTGCACGCTCGAGAAGAACAGCTCCGACCCGTCCAGCGTGACGTCGTGCGAGACCCCCACGAAACCGACGTGGCCGCCGGGGCGGGTGGCGCGGATCGCCTGCTGCATCGACTCCTGGGTGCCGACGGCCTCGATCGTCGAGTGCGCGCCGAGGCCGCCGGTGAGGGCCTTGATGCGTGCCACGCCCTCATCGCCGCGCTCCTCGACGATGTCCGTCGCGCCGAACCGGCGGGCGAGCTCCTGCCGGTCCTCGTGGCGCGACATCGCGATGACCCGCTCCGCTCCGAGTTGCCTCGCCGCGAGCACGCCGAGCAGGCCGACCGCTCCGTCGCCCACGACGGCGACCGTCTTGCCCGGCCCCGCCTCGGCGGCGACCGCGGCGAACCACCCGGTTCCGAGCACGTCGGAGGCGGCCAGCAGCGACGGGAGGAGGTCGGCCGACGGCTCCCCCGGGAACACCACGAGCGTGCCGTCCGCGAGGGGGATCCGTGCGTACTGCGCCTGCGTCCCGACCGACCCCATCATCACCTGGTGCACGCACCGGGACTGATACCCGGCCCGGCAGATCTCGCAGGTGTTGTCCGAGGCGACGAAGGATCCGACGACGTGATCCCGGGGACGGACGGTCTTCACCTCTCCCCCGACGCTCTCCACGACTCCGACGTACTCGTGCCCCATCCGCTGCCCGCCGGCGCGGATCGGCTCGGCGCCGCGATAGGGCCACAGGTCGGATCCGCAGATGCAGGTGGCGGTGACGCGGATGACGGCGTCGCCGGGTTCGCGCACGACCGGCATCTCCAGCTCTTCGGTCCGGACGTCTCCCGGGGCGTGCATGACGACTCCGCGCATGGTGTTCCTCCTCAGGGTGCGGTGGCGATGGCGAGCAGTTCTACTCTGCTCCTGTCCTGCCGCGCGAGGGAGTCCCTGTCGAAGGGTGTTCCGACAGGGATACCCTCACCCGAGACCTCAGGACCGTCGTCAGCCGACGCGACAGAGGATCTCGCCGTGCAGGATGGAGAGCCAGCCGTCCTCGTGCGCGGCCCATTCCCGCCACCCGTCGCTGATCTCCTCCAGGTCCGCCCTGGTCGCCGCGCCGGAGTCCACGAGCTGAGGCGCGATCGCCGAGTCCAGGATCCGATCCGCCCACATGCCGCCCCACCACGCGCGATCCTCCGCGGTCGCGTAGCACCAGGTGCTCGAGGTGGCGACGACGTCGGTGAGCCCGGCGGCGTGCGCCCACGACAGCAGCCGTCGCCCGGCGTCCGGCTCGCCCCCATTGGCGCGGGCCGCGGTGCGGTACAGCGCCAGCCAGTCGTCCAGGGCGGGAAGCTCCGGCCACCACTGGAAGCCGCCGTAGTCGCTGTCCCGCACGGCGACGATCCCGCCGGGCTTCGTCACTCGGGCGAGCTCGCGCAGCGCCTGCACCGGATCCGCGACGTGCTGCAGCACCTGGTGCGCGTGGGTGACGTCGAAGCTCGCATCCGGGAAGTCCAGCGCGTGCACATCGGCGACGCGGAACACGATGTTGCCGGCGCCGCGCTCGGCAGCCGTCGCCCGTGCGAGCGACAGCTCCTCGTCGCCGATCTCGGTGGCGACGACCTCGGCGACCCGGGACGCCAGGTCCGCCGTGATCGTGCCCGGCCCCGCCCCCACGTCGAGCAGCCGGTCGGTGGGGCGGAGGTGCGGCAGCAGATACGCGGCCGAGTTCTCCGCCGTGCGCCAGCGGTGCGATCTCAGCACCGAGTCGTGGTGTCCGTGCGTGTACCGCAGCTGCGGGGTCTCGGTCGCCATCGGTTCTCCTCTGCTCGGGATGTCGTTCCCCCAGCCTGCTCATACCAACGAAGGCCGGGAAGACCGTATCCTTCCTAGGAGCGCCGCACCCCCGCCGGGCGCAGGATTCTGGAGGCCGCGGATGTCGAACGCCCTCGGAGACTTCCTGCGCGCCCGTCGTACGGACACCCGCCTGGAGCTCTCGGAGCGCGCCGGCGGGCGCCGCAGGACGACCGGGCTGCGCCGCGAGGAGGTCGCGACCGCCGCCGGCATCAGCGTCGACTACTACACGCGACTCGAGCAAGGCCGCGAGACTCACCCCAGCGATGCGGTGCTCGAGGCGCTCGCCCGGACGCTGCGCCTGGATGCCGATGCCAGGGAGTACCTGCACCGGCTGCGGGGGCCCCATCCGAGCCCGACCCGCGCCGGGATGCGGGCGAGCGCGGAGGCCCGCGCGCTGACGGCGCGCATGGAGGTGCTGGTCGAGGCCGTGCGCCCGAACCCCGCCTACGTGCTGGATCGGCTCAGCACCGTGATCGCGGCGAACCCGGAGGGCCTCGCGCTGCACGAGGGACTGGCCGACCTCCCGCCCGCGCAGCGCAACACCTGCCGCTCGCTGCTGCTCGACCCGCGGGCGCGGCAGACGTTCGTGGAATGGGAGGAGCTCGCCCGCGGCGCGGTCGCGCACCTCCGGGCCGCGAACGTGGACGACCTGGAGGATCCCGAGCTCGTGGCCCTCGTCGGCGAGTTGCGCGCGCAGAGCCCGCAGTTCGAGACCTGGTGGAGCGGGCACCTCGTGCAGCGGCGGCGCGGGGCGATCACGCACGTCCGCAGCGCCGACGGGACGGTTCTCGCGCGTCGCTATGAGGTGCTGCACCTGCCCGAGGACGGGGTCAGGATGACCCTGTGGCTGCCCGCCGCGCCCTGAGCGAGCTCCGGCCCGTCCCCGGCCCGCCGATCCCGGGCCTCAGGACCACACGAACCGGAACGTCCCGGCCAGGACCGCCGCCGCGATCGACAGCGCCATGATCGCCGCGCCCCCGGCGAGCGCGACCGCGTCCCGCCAGCCCAGCCGCGACGGCCGCGACCAGGTCCGAGGGATGTCGGATCCGAAGCCGCGCGCCTCCATCGCCATCGCCAGCTTCGTCCCGCGGCGCACGGCGAACACGAGCAGCACGAACGACATCGTGAAGAAGCGCCGCAGCACGCCGCGATCGCCGACGCCTCTGGCCCGGCGCGCCAGGCCCATGGTGCGCCAGTCCTCCACGAACAGGCCGAGCATGCGCGTGCCCGCGAGCACGCCGAGCACGAAGCGACTGGGCAGGTGCGCGACCTGCGCGAGCGCGTCGGCCACCTCGGTCGGATCCGTGCGCGCGAACAGCAGGATCGTCGGCAGCCCCAGGGCGACGACCCGGATGCTCACCGCGATCGCGAGCTGGATCGACGCCTCGCTGATGTGCGCGAAGCCGAGGCTCCAGAACACCCGGCCACCCGGTGCCGCGTAGAGCAGCATGCTCACGCCGGCCACGGGCGCGACCACGAGCAGCAGCGACAACCGCCGCAGCACGGTTCCGAGGCGCAGCCCGGTGAGCGGGATGCAGAGCAGCTGCAGGCCGATCGCGACCAGACCGCTCGTGACGTCGATCGAGGCGAACAGGGGGATGGACAGCAGCAGCGCGAGCAGGATCCGGGTGACCGGGTTGACCCTGCCGATCCAGGCGGGCCCCCGTTTCAGAGCCCGCAGGTCCCGTTTCGAAGCGCGCAGATGGCTGCGCTCGGCCGACCTGTCGAGCGTTCGGCGCGCTTCGAAATCCGTGGTCATGCGGCAGCCTCCGCGGAGCGGGCGGCGGACGCCGGAGTGAGGGCGACGCGGTGCCCGCCGAGATGGCGGATCACGTCCGCGTCGTGGGTGACGGCGATCACGGCGGTGCCGCGGGCGATCTCCTCCTGCAGCAGGGCGACGATCTCGATCCAGCCGCGGCGATCCTGCCCGAAGGTCGGCTCGTCCAGCACGATCACGGCGGGTGCGGCCGCGAGCACGGTCGCCACCGACAGCCGGCGCTTCTGCCCGCCGGAGAGCGTGAACGGGTTCGCCGCGGCGAGCGCGGACAGTCCCAGCCGCTCCAGCAGTCCGTCCACGACCGCGTCGATCCGCTCGGTCGTCCAGCCCAGCGCGCGCGGGCCGACGACGAGCTCGTCGCGCACGGTCTGCGTGAGGAACTGGTGCTCCGGATCCTGGAACACCACGCCGACCCGGGTGAGCAGCTCGCGCGACGTCCACCGGTCCGGGTTCAGGCCGCGGCGGCCGCGCAGCCGTTCGGTCGCGACCACCTCGCCGGCCAGGGGCGCGAGGAGCCCGGCGAGGGTGAGCGCGAGCGTGGACTTGCCTGCGCCGTTCGGCCCGACGATGACGGTCGCGGCGGCATCGGGGACGTGCAGCTCGAGCCCGCGCTGCACCGCGTTCCGGCGGTCCCGAGTGATGGCGAGCGCCCGCGTCTGCAGGACGGATCCGGCGCCGTCTCCCTGCTCAAGGGTCGCCGGAAGCACCGGCAGGTCGACCGGGTGGCCGGGCACCCACACTCCGGCGGCGGCGAGGGCGTCGCCGAAACGGCCGAACACCTCGGCGGGGGTTCCGTCCGCCAGCAGGCCCCCGCCCGCGCCGATCACGATCACCCGGGTCATCAGGTCGACCCACACCTCGGTGCGGTGCTCGATGACGACCAGGGTCGCCCCCGTGCTCTCTACCGCGCGCTGCACCCCCGCACGGACCTCCCGGACGCCGTCCGGGTCGAGGTTCGCGGTGGGCTCGTCGAGCAGCAGCAGGCCGGGGCGCATCGCGAGCGCGCCCGCCAGCGCGAGCCGCTGCTTCTGACCGCCGGACAGCGCGGCCGTGGAACGGTCCAGCGGCACGTCCAGGCCGACCGCGTCCAGCGCCGCGCCGACGCGCTCGGGGATCTCCGCCGCCGGGACGCCCAGGTTCTCGCAGCCGAAGGCGACGTCGTCGCCCACCTTCGAGAGCACGATGCCGGCGTCCGGATCCTGCAGCACGAGCCCGATCCGGCCGCGCTGCCGCTCCGGTTCCCTGTCGTCGACCTGCAGGGATCCGCTGCGCTCGCCCTCCTCGGCGTCGCCGAGAAGTCCGGCCATGCCGGTCAGCAGCGTGGACTTGCCCGCTCCCGAGGCGCCGAGCAGCAGCACGCGCTCACCGGGCTCGATCGTGAACGACACGTCGCGCACGGCGGGGAGGCGCCGCCCTGCGTATCGCCATCCCCAGCCCTCCGCGACGACGCGGGCGGCCCCCGCGGTCATCTCAGACCTCGCGGCGCAGCTCGCGTCCGGCGGCGAAGCGGCTGAGCGCACCGGTCGCGGCGAGCGCGCGCACCAGCAGCCAGCCGACGAGGCCCGCCAGCAGCGCACCGGAGATGACGAGGGCGCCGAGGTAGATCGCGTTGAACTCGGCCGACTTCAGGAAGTTGGGCGATGCGCCGTAGAACATCTCGAACAGCCAGGACCCCAGCGCGGAGACGATCCCGGCGAGCGCGGCGACCGGCAGGCCGAACCGCCGGTACAGGAAGATCGCGAAGACCAGCTCGGCCCCCAGCCCCTGCGCGATGCCCTCGAGCACGGTCGAGACGCCCCAGATGTTGCCGATCAGCATCGAGACGATCGCGGCGACGACCTCGACGACCAGCGCGGCTCCGGGCTTGCGGATCACGAGACCGCCGACGACCCCGCCGAGCAGCCAGATGCCGACGGCGATCCCGCCGAAGCCCGGGGTGATCCCGTCTGCGGCCGTGAACCAGGCGTAGCCGATCGTGTTCCAGATCCAGAAGACCAGACCGATCGCGACGCCGAGGACGGCGGCCACGACGATGTCGACGACCCGCCAGCTCAGGCGGCGCGGCGCGGCGGAGGTTGCGGTCCTGTCCCCGGCGGGCTCGGGAACGGACGCGGGCACTGTTACGTGCATCATCGGAAACTCCTCCCTGCGCCGGCATGATCCGGATCAGGTTCGACGGTCGAAGCGCGGGTCGCTTCCTCTCAGCCCGGCTCGCCGGACTCCCGTGGTGATCCGGCCATCCTAACCCCGACCCATCCCTGCCGCGACTCCGCAGAGCGGAAAAAGCCGCGTCGGACCGTTACGGTAGGAGGGTGAACAATGACGACCGTCCTGGCGCGGAGACGGGCGACGCAGCCGTCGATCCCGTCTCGGTCGATGCCGCCGAGGGCACGGGCTCCGCGACCGCGGTGCTCGAGGCCCCGATCGAGGACTCCGAGCAGTCCGAGCAGTCCGTTCTCGGCTCCCTCTTCGCCGCCGTCCCGCCGCTGCGCACCGAGCCCGAGAAGCTGTTCCCCGAAGCGCCGGAGCCCGCCCTCGGAGGACCGCTGTTCCCGGCCGAGTCGTCCGCCTCGTCGCGGGAACCGGTGACGGCGGCGGCGCTCCCCGCTGCGCTCCCCGCTGCGCTCGAGGAGCCTTCCGCTTCCCCTCAGGAGCCTGCGGCGGGCGACACGGAATCCGAGACGTCCGAGGCGGCTTTCGCGCCTGCCGAGGCCGGTTCCGCGCCTGCCGCAGCGGGTTCCGCGCCCGCGGAGGCGATTTCCGTCGAGGCGGCCTCCGCGCCGGCCACGGCGGGTTCGCGCCGGCACCGGCGACGCACCGCCGCGGATAGGACCGCCGGGGAGGGCGTGGTCGCATACCCGTCCCCGACCCGCGGCGCCGATCCTGCCCCGACCCGCGCAGCCGATCCGGGCACGGCCGCCGCCCTCACCTGGGTCGACATCGAGCGCTTCGCAGAGGAAGGCGCCGCCCGCACCGCGGGCGCGGCCGCCCCCGCGCCCCTGCTCTCCGACGCACCCCGCCGCTCGCTCGCACGCCCCGGGGTGCTCGTGCCGATCGCGGGGCTGGTGCTGGTGGCCGTCGCCTACGGGGCGACCACGGCCGCGTGGCCGCTGAACGCGGTCAAGCCGACCGCCTCCGCCGTCGCCTTCCAGCCGGCCGCCGCCCCCGCTGCTGCCGTGACCTGGCCCACGTCCGGCAGCGCCGCGGTCTCGATCCAGGGCATCGGCACGATCGCGTCCTCCGAGCAGCCGGCGCCGATGGCGAGCATCACCAAGCTCGTGACCGTGCTCGCGTCGTTCGACAAGCTGCCGATGAAGCCCGGCGAGCAGGGCGCCACGTTCGAGTTCACCCAGGCCGACAGCGACGACTACTGGAACTACCTGCGCGACGACGAGTCGGCGCTGGACGTGCCCGCCGGCGGCTCGCTCACGCAGTACCAGCTGCTGGAGGGGATCCTGCTCGGCTCGGCGAACAACTACGCCGACCGGCTCGCCCACGACGTGTGGGGCTCGGACCAGGACTACGCGACCGCCGCCAACCAGTGGCTGCGGCAGCACGACCTCACAGACATCACCGTCGTCACGCCGTCCGGCTTCGCGTTCGGCAACGTCTCCACGCCGCGCGCGCTGATCCAGCTCGGGCAGCTTGCCGTGCAGAACCCGGTCATCGCGGAGATCGTGCGGCAGAAGAGCGTGGTGCTGCCCGGTGCGGGCACCGTCGAGAACACCAACGGCCTGATCGACGACGACGGCATCATCGGCATCAAGACCGGCACCATCGGCGACGGCGATGACACCAAGTACAACCTGCTGTCCGCCAAGGACGTGCCGGACGGATCCAGCACCGTGCGCATCTATGCGGACGTGCTCGGGGAGACCAGCGACGCGGGCAGGGTCGACGCCTCGCGCAAGCTGTACGCCGACGTCGAGGCCGCGCTGAAGAACCAGCCGCAGACGGTCACCAAGGGGACCACCCTCGGCACGGTCGACACCGCGTGGGGCGAGACGACGCAGGTCGTCGCCGCCTCTGACGCCCGCGTCGTGCTCTGGAACGGCGCCTCCGCCTCGGCCACGACCAGATTCGCGCTCGGCGACGACTGGAAGGCCGGGGACAAGGCCGGCACCCTCACGCTGAAGGGACCGCTCGACACCGCCACCGTGCCGCTCGCGCTGCACACGGAGCTGCAGGGGCCGAGCCTGTGGTGGCGCCTCACCCATCCGCTCGAGCTGTTCGGACTGGCGAGGAAATAACTCCCGCGCGGCGGCGCCATGAGCCCAGCCGTCGCGTGAACGCAGAGCCGCCGCCACCCGGAGGTGACGGCGGCTCTGTGGCGGGATCCGATCGATCGTGCGGATCAGGACCGGATGTCGTCCTCGAACTCGATCGAGGGGGTCTCGGCCGATTCGGTCGCACGCTCGGCGAGAGCGACCGGGGCGGCCACGGAACCGGGAACGGCGGCGGCGCCGGCCTCGGCCCCTTCGACAAGCTCAGGGACCGGCGCGACGGAGCCGTCGGCCGGCGGGACGGTGACGGCTCCGGTGACGAGCGCCGCATCGGCGTCGACGTCGCTGGCCGCCTGCTCGAACTGCGACTGGTACAGCCGCCAGTACGCGCCCTGCGCCGCGATGAGCTCCTCGTGGTTGCCCTTCTCCACGATGTCGCCGTGCTCCATCACCAGGATGAGGTCGGCGTCGCGGATCGTGGACAGGCGGTGCGCGATCACGAACGACGTACGCCCGTGCCGCAGCGCCGCCATCGCGTGCTGCAGCAGCAGCTCCGTGCGGGTGTCGACGGCCGAGGTCGCCTCGTCCAGGATGAGGATCGACGGCTGCGCGACGAACGCGCGCGCGATCGTGATCAGCTGGCGCTCGCCGGCCGACACGTTCGAGGCGTCCTCGTCGAGGGTCGTCTCGTAGCCCTCGGGCAGCGCGTGCACGAAGCGGTCCACATAGGTCGCCTTGGCGGCGTCGATGACCTCGTCGTCCGTCGCGGTCGAACGGCCGTAGCGGATGTTCTCCCGGATCGTGCCCGCGAACAGCCACGGATCCTGCAGCACCATGCCGGTGCGCGAGCGCAGATCCTCGCGGGTCATCGCCGCGATGTCCTGGCCGTCGAGCAGGATCCGCCCGCCGCTGAGTTCGTAGAACCGCATGATGAGGTTCACCAGCGTGGTCTTGCCCGCGCCGGTGGGCCCGACGATCGCGACGGTCTGGCCCGGCTCCACGCGGAACGACAGGTCCGTGATGAGCGGACGGTCCTCGGTGTACGAGAACGCGACGTGCTGGAACTCGATGACACCCTGGCCGTCGGTGACCGTGGGGGCGTCCTCGACGTCGGGGTCCTGCTCCTCCGCATCCAGCAGCTCGAACACGCGCTCGGCCGACGCGGTGCCGGACTGCACGACCGCCGCCATACCGCCCAGCTCGCTGAGCGGCTGGGTGAACTGCTGCGAGTACTGGATGAACGCCTGCACGTCACCGAGGCGCAGCTGACCGCTCGCGACCATGAGGCCGCCGAGCACCGCGAGCCCGACGTAGGTCAGGCTGCCGATGAACGTCATGGCCGGCATCATCAGGCCCGACAGGAACTGCGCCTTGAACGCGGCCTGGTAGAGCTCCTCGTTCTCGACCTGGAACTTCTCCAGCGCGTCCTTCTCCCGGCCGAACACCTTCACGAGCGCGTGACCGGAGAAGGCCTCCTCGACGCGCGCGTTCAGGCGACCGACCTTCTTCCACTGGATCCCGAACGCCTTCTGCGAGCGCGGACCGATGACGCCGAAGATCACCGCCATGAGCGGCAGCGCGACGAGTGCGACCAGGGCGAGCTGCCACGAGATCGAGAACATCATGATCAGCACCCCGACCACGGTGAGCACCGAGGTGAGCGCCCCGGACAGGGACTGCTGCATCGTCTGGGTGATGTTGTCGATGTCGTTCGTGACGCGGGAGATCAGCTCACCGCGCTGCACCTTGTCGAAGTACGACAGCGGCAGGCGGTTGATCTTCGCCTCGACGTCCTCACGCAGGCGCCACATCGTGCGCACCATGATCACGTTGATCACGTAACCCTGGATCCAGCTCAGCAGCGCGGAGCCGACGTAGATCGCGAGCACCGCGGTGATCACCCAGCGCAGCGCGTCGAACTCGATCCCGTCGCCGACCCGGAAGTCGCCGAACGCCGCGACCATGTCGGCGAACTGGTTCTGGTGCGCGGCGCGCAGGGCGGACACCACCTCGGACTTGGGCGTGCCGGCGGGGAAGCCGGGCTGGCCGTTCTGGCCCTTGCCCAGGGTGAGCGAGATCACGCCCTCGTAGATGATGTTCGTCGCGTTGCCCAGCACCTTCGGCGCCGCCACGGACAGCACGACGCCGATCGCGCCGAAGAACGAGACCAGCACGAACCACACGGCGCTGGGCTTGAGCAGCCCGATCATCCGCGTGAAGCTCGGCCCGAACTGGTTCGCCTTGCCCGGAGCGGGGCCGTCGAACATGCCGCCGCCCTGCTGGCGGGCCTTCTCGGCCAGCTCGGCCTCTTCACGCTCGGCGTCGGTCATCTCGGCGACCGGCGCGGAGCCGCCGGCGCGCTTCGCGCGCGCCGCCGCCATCCGCTCGGCGCGTGCGGTCTTCTTGTCCACGCCTTCGGTCCCTTCGGTCCCTGAGCCTGTCGAAGCGCTCATGCGTCCACCCCCAGCTGCGACTCGACGATCTCTCTATAGGTGTCGCTCGTCTCCAGCAGTTGCTCGTGCGTGCCCACCGCGACCATGGTGCCGCCCTCGAGGACGACGATGCGGTCGGCGTCGGTGATCGTCGAGACGCGCTGCGCCACGACGATCTTGGTGACGTGCGGCAGCTCCCGCCACAGCGCCTGACGCAACCGGGCATCCGTGGTCAGGTCGAGCGCCGAGAACGAGTCGTCGAAGACCAGGATCTCGGGCTGGTGGATGATCGCGCGGGCGATCGCGAGCCGCTGCCGCTGGCCGCCGGACACGTTGGTGCCGCCCTGGGCGATCGACGAGTCCAGACCGTCCGGCATCTCCGACACGAAGTCCTTCGCCTGGGCGATCTCGAGCGCGGCCCACAGGTCGTCGTCGGTCGCGTCCTCCCGGCCGTACCGGAGGTTGGATGCGATCGTGCCGCTGAACAGGAACGGCCGCTGCGGCACGAGCCCGATGCTCTGCCACAGGGCGTCGACGTCGGCCTCGCGCACGTCCGTGCCGCCGACGTACGCGGCACCGCCGGTCACGTCGAACAGACGCGGGATCAGCGAGATCAGCGTGGTCTTGCCAGCGCCCGTCGATCCCACGATCGCGACGGTCTCGCCCGGCTGCGCCGCGAAGCTGATGCCGTGCAGCACGGGCGACTCCGCGCCGGGATAGGTGAACGAGACGTCGTCGAAGGCGACGGATCCCGGAGCCGGGAAGGCCTTCACGCCGTTCTCCGGCCGGGTCATGCCCTGCTCGGCGTCGAGCACCTCGCCGACGCGCTCGGCCGAGACCGCGGCGCGCGGGATCATCATCGCCATGAAGCTCGACATGATGATGCCCATCATGATCTGGCCGATGTACTGCATGAAGGCGAACAACGTGCCGACCTCGACTGTGCCGTTGTTCACCTCGATGCCGCCGAACCAGATCACGCCGACGATGGTCACGTTGAGGATCAGCATGAACAGCGGGAAGAGCAGCACGAACAGCGACCCGACCTTGCGGCCGACGACCATGATGTCCGTGTTCGCGCCGCGGAAGCGGCCCTCCTCGATGCGCTCGCGCACGAACGCGCGCACCACGCGGACGCCGGTGAGCTGCTCGCGCATGATGCGGTTGACGTTGTCGAGCCTGCCCTGGTAGCTGCGGAACAGCGGCACCATGCGGCCGATGATGAGGCCGGCGACGATGAGCAGCGCGGGCACCGAGATCGCGATGAGCCAGCTCAGCTGAAGGCTCGTCTGCAGCGCCATGATGATGCCGCCGATCGCGAGCAACGGCGCGGTGATGAACATCGTCGAGCCCATCATCGCCAGCATCTGCACCTGCTGCACGTCGTTCGTGTTGCGGGTGATGAGGGATCCGGCGCCGAACTGCGAGACCTCGCGCTCGGAGAAGCCGCTCACGCGGGCGAAGACGTCGGCGCGGATGTCGCGGCCGAGGCTCATGGCGGCGCGCGCGGCGAAGAACGTGGCGATCACTGACGCGATGATCTGGCCGAGCGAGACGCCCAGCATGATCGCGCCGTGCGACCAGATGTAGCCGGTGTCGGCGTTGGCGACGCCCTTGTCGATGATGTCGGCGTTCAGCCGCGGCAGGTACAGAGAGGCGAAGGCGCTGCCGAACTGGAACACCAGGACGCCGAGCAGCAGCCACTTGTAACGCTTCAGATAGCGGAAGAGGATCTTTCCGAGCACGGGCGGACTTTCCTTGTGGGAGCGGACTTCCCGGAGGAAGAAGGGGGATGGGCCGTCGAACGGCCAGAGAACACCCTGCCACGGTGCTCCGACATTCACATCCCCCTGCGGGTGGATCCTCCACGATCTTCGCTCAGGGCGAACGAATCCCTGCTCCCGCCGCTATTTCCGGATCCGGTTGAGAATCCTGCGGCGTCGGGCCGCATCGATCAGTGCTGGGTTTCCGAGACGGGCTCAGTCCCAGAGCGGCACGGCAGGGACGTAGTTCCGCGCGTCGGCGGCGGCGTCGGGGGCGAGCTCGGCGAGCGTCTGCGGATCCCAGCGCGGGTTGCGGTCCTTGTCCACGAGCTGGGCGCGGATCCCCTCGACGAGGTCCGGGTGGGTCTGCACGAACCAGAGCACGCGGCGGTACTCTCCGGCCAGGGCGTCGCGCAGCGTGTCCATCGCGCGGGCCTCGCGCACGGCCTCGAGGGTCACCGCGAGCGCCGTGGGGGCGAGGGACTCGAGCAGGTCGGCGGTCGCGGCGGGTCCCCCGTCCCGTCGCGAGGGTCCTGCGTGCTCGGCGAGCGCGCGCAGGCGTGCCACGATCTCCGGCACGGTGTCCGCGGCGAAGGCCTCGTCGATCCAGGTGCGCTGGGCGGCGAGCCGGGACGCGTCGGGGGTCTCGTCGAACAGCATCACGATCTCGCTCGGACCGGTCGGATCCGCTCGGTGGGCGAGCGCGTCGCGCAGCGCCTCCAGCCGGTCGGAGGGGACGAAGAAGTCGGCGAACCCGGTGGACAGGGCGTCCGATCCGCTCATGCTGCCGCCGGTCAGGCCGAGGAACTCGCCGAGGCGGCCCGGTGCCCGGGCGAGCAGCCAGGTGCCGCCCACGTCGGGGGTGAATCCGATCCGCACCTCCGGCATGGCCAGCTGCGAGCGCTCGGTGACGATGCGGATCGCGGCGTGGCCGGCGACGCCGATGCCGCCGCCCATGGTGATGCCGTCGGCGATCGCGACGATCGGCTTGCGGTATTCCGCGATCGCGGCGTTCATCGCGTACTCCTCGCGGAAGAACTCCACCGTCTCGCCGCTGCGACCCGAGACGATCTGCGCGTGCAGTTCGCGGACGTCGCCGCCCGCGCAGAGTCCGCGCTCCCCCGCCCCGTCGATGTAGACGATCTCGATGTCGGAGTCGTCGCGCCAGGCGTCCAGCGCGGCGTGCACGGCCCGGATCATGCCGACGCTCAGCGCGTTCAGCGCCCGCGGGCGGTTCAGAGTGATCCGGCCGAGCGCGCCTTCGGTGCGCACGAGCACCTCGGGCTCGGCGGTCGTGACGGCAGCGGTTCCCTGGACATCGTCGGCGGTGCTCACGGCTGCCACGTTACCGCTCCCCGGCCACGCCGCAGGCCGCTCGCTGAGACGGAATACACCGGGTCTGCGAGCGTTTCCCTGGGGTTTCCGACAAGATAGACGGGTACTGCCGTATCGACGAGAGGCCGCGGATGACCGACGGACAAGTGCTCGAGTTCTCGCACGTGACGAAACGCTTCGGCGCGCTGACCGCCGTCGACGACCTGTCCGCGCGGATCGAGCCGGGCGCGGTGACCGCGTTCCTCGGCCCGAACGGCGCCGGCAAGACCACTTCGCTGCGCATGATGCTGGGGCAGATCCGCCCCACGTCGGGCACGGCGACCGTCGGCGGCGTCCCGCACGCCGAGCTGCGGCACCCGCTGCGCACGATCGGATCCGTGCTGGAGGAGGCTGTCTACCGCCCGCGCCGCACGGCGCCGCGCCAGCTCACGATCGCCGCGAAGGCGAACGGGATCCCGCTCTCCCGCGTCGACGAGGTGCTCGCCCTGGTCGGCCTGCAGAACGAGACCGAGACCCGGATCGGCGCGTACTCGCTCGGCATGCGCCAGCGTCTCAGCATCGCCGGAGCCCTGCTCGGCGACCCGGGCGCACTGGTGCTCGACGAGCCCGCGAACGGCCTCGACCCCGAGGGCATCCGCTGGATGCGCCTGCTCATGCGCCGCCTCGCGGACGAGGGCCGCACGATCCTGGTGTCCTCGCACGTGCTGAGCGAGATCGAGCAGGTCGCCGACAACGTGCTGGTGCTCGCCAAGGGCCGCCTCGTGTACGCCGACAGCATCGGCAAGCTCTCCGATCCCACGACGGGATCCGTCGTCGTCGACGCGGACGATCGCGAGGGCCTCATCGCGGCGCTGCGGAACGCCGGCCTGAGCTTCGACGTGCTGCGTTCGGGCCTCACCGTGCACAACACCGACGCCGCCGCGGTCGGCGCCCTCGCCGTGAGCGCGGGCGTCGCGCTGAGCACGCTGCAGCAGCGCGGCCCGAGCCTGGAGGAGGTCTTCCTCGACCTCGTGCACGGGCGTCGCGACCCGCTGACCGGCGCGATCCCGACGGTCGCCGCCCCGGCCGCCGCCGTCCCGGCCGCCGAGGGCGATCCCGCGGCCGAGGTCGACGCAGAGCATGCCGGCGCGGAGGGATCCGAAGCTCCGGCTGCGGAGGAATCCGAGGCTCCCGAGGGTTCGGAGAGCCCGGAGACATCCGAGGCCCCTGCGGACGCCGCGGGGTCCGAGCCGGTCGCGGGCCTGTTCGGCGCCGTCGCTGCGGCTCCGGTCGTCGCCGCCGCGGGCGCCGGCGCCGCCGCACTGTTCGGCGGATCCGAGGCGGGCGGTGCCCCGGTCCCGACCACGCGCCGCGAGGCCGCGGAGTTCGCCGCCGCGCAGTCCGCCGAGGCTCCCGAGTCCGCTGAAGGAGAGGTCTCCGACGCCACGCAGGTGCTTCCGGCCGTCGCGGAGGACGCGAACGGGACCGAGGAGTCCTCGGACGCCGAGTCGTCCGAGGACGCGACGACCCCTGAGACCGGTGCGGACAACGCCGGATCCGAGGCGCCGGAGGCATTCGAGGACGCGGAGACCGCCGACGACGCGGCCGACGACGACGGTTCCGACGACGACGCGTCCGATGACGACGGTTCCGACGATGACGCGGCCGAGCCCGAGGGCGAGCAGGACGCCGGCGCCGAGCATCAGGACGCCGAGCACGACGGCCCATCCGAGGACGACGGCCAGTTCGAGCACGGTGGCCCATCCGAGCCCGGCGACGAGGAGTCCGCCGAGCACGGCCAGGACCAGGACGAGTACGCCGAGGCGGCGGAGCAGACCCCGGAGTCCGCCGACGAGGCCACGGCCATCGCCGCCGGCGTGGCACTGACCGCCCCCATCGACGCTCCGGAGTACACCCCGGGACAGGCTCCCGCCGAGGACGAGCAGGCGACGGACGACTCCTCCGAGCAGCCCGCGATCACCCGTGCTCCCGAGGGCCGCTCCCAGGGCGAAGCGCTCGGATCCTTCGAGACCGCTGAGCTCACGGTCCCGGACGAGGCCCGCACGGTGTCGTTCGACGAGCTCATCACCGGCGTCCCGTCGGCGGAGGATCAGAGCACCGAGCAGGGTGAGCACGATGCGGCCGAGGAGCAGCCCGGCGACGGGCAGGGGACTTCTCAGGATGATGCTCCGACGGCCCTGATCGGCACGACCCCCGGCGGGCACGACGAGGGCGACGGCACGTCGTTCGCCTCGCCGGAGCCGAGCATCGAGACGACCGAGATCGCCGGGATCGAGATCTTCGCGGCACTAGCCGAGGGGCGCACGCAGGAGATCCAGGTGATCCTCGACGAGACGCACGACGAGGACGACGACCTGGCCGGCGAGGACGTGACCAAGGGCGAGATCCACCACGACGAGGATCCGCGCGCGGCCGCCGTCAGCGCCTCGCTGGCGGCCGCCGCCCGGGCCTTCTACAGCGACGACGCGCCGAGCTACACGCCCGCCCCCGCCGAGGAGGAGCGCTCCTCGGACGAGGCCGCGCCCGCCCGCGACGGGCAGGCTCACGACGGGCAGGCGCACGACGAGAGCAACGACGAGCGGTCCGGGGACCAGCAGTCGGGCGATGAGCAGTCCGGCGATCAGCAGTCCTGGCAGCACGAGGGCGACAACGATCAGGAGCACCACGGGCACTGACCGCGTCCCGCACCGGATCCGAGCGGCGATCGTCTGAGGACGGTCGCCGCTCGTGCGTCTGCCGGCGGAGCGGCCTCAGGCGGGGCGGACGGCGGGCTTGGGCGCTCGACCGGGCCTGCCCTGCACTGGGATCGACGCGGTCGCGGCGATGTCGGTCACCTCGGCGAGCTCGGCGGTCGCGTCCAGGCGCAGCGCCTGCGCCAGCGAGAGCCCGTGCCGGGTGGTCAGGACGAGGCGCTGGAACTCCGCGCCCTCCAGATCGATCACGACGCTCGGCTTGTGCCGTCGGATGAGCACGAAGTCGTCGCCGTTCGCCGACTTCCAGGTGCCCGCCGCGAGCACGAGCGGAACGTGCGTGCCCGGGCTGCCGACGCCGCGGAGCCAGGTCCAGGCGTCATCCGTGAGCTGCACCTTGACGATCGCGTCGCGCTCGATGTGCAGGTTGTCGCGGCGGAACGAGACGGCGCGCTCGAGCGGAGAGAGCTCCACCTCGAGGCGGGTCCGGTCCAGCAGCAGCGTCACCATGGTCCCAGTCTGCCAGCGTCGGGCGAGGATCCGCCCGGGAGGCATCTCACAGGACCGCAACGATCCGGCTGGCGGAGATCCACAATCCCGTGCTCCGGAGCGCGGGCGCGACCGTTCTCAGGATCGATTCGCCCGGAAGACCGTGCAGCGCGCCGATTCGCGCGCTTCTCGGAAATTCATCCTGAGAACGGTCCGCCGCAGCGTCCGCACGTCCCCGATCGGTCAGGCGATCGCGCGGGCGGCGGCCTCCGCGGCGGCGGGAAGCGCGGCCTCGATCGCGGCGAGCTCGGCGTCTCCGTGCGCGGCGGTAAGGAACCACGCCTCGAAGACGCTCGGCGGCAGCGCCACGCCCTGCTCGCGCATGGCGTGGAAGAACGGCGCGTACCGGAACGCCTGCTGAGCCTGGGCCTCGGCGTAGTCCCGCGGGGCCGCATCCGCGAACACGACGCCGAACAGGTTGCCCGCGCGCGGCACCGCGTGCTCAACGCCGGCGTCGGCGAGGGCGCGATCCAGAGCGGCGGAGAGCCGGTCGGCGGCCGCATCGATCCGTGCGTACACCTCGGGCGTGGACAGGCGCAGCGTCGCCAGGCCCGCGGCCACGGACAGGGGGTTCCCGCTCAGCGTCCCGGCCTGGTACACCGGGCCGGTCGGGGCCAGCAGGTCCATGACCGCCGCGCTCCCGCCGAGAGCGGCCAGCGGCATCCCGCCGCCGACGACCTTGCCGAACGTGATGATGTCGGGCACGTACTCCTCGCCCGCCTCCTGCTGCAGCCCCCAGTACCCCGCGGGGTGCACGCGGAAGCCGGTGAGGACCTCGTCCAGGATCATCAGGGCGCCGTGCGCGTGCGCTGTGTCGGCGATCAGCCGGTTGAAGCCCGGCTGCGGGGCGACGACGCCCATGTTCGCGGCGGCCGCCTCGACGATGACGGCCGCGATCCGGTCGCCGTGCTCCGCGAAGACCGCGGCGAGGGCCTCCGGGGAGTTGTAGTCGATCACGAGCGTCTGCGCCGCGATGGGGGCGGGCACGCCCGCGGATCCGGGCAGGGCGAGGGTCGCGACGCCGGATCCGGCCGCGGCCAGCAGCCCGTCCGAGTGCCCGTGGTAGTGCCCCGCGAACTTGACCAGGAGGTCGCGCCCGGTCGCGCCGCGGGCGAGGCGGATCGCGGTCATCGTCGCCTCGGTGCCGGTGGAGACCAGGCGAACCCGCTCGACGGGCCGGGACTCCCCCACGCGCACGCGGCCGGCGATGACGGCGGCGAGCTCGACCTCGCCCTCGGTGGGCGCGCCGAAGGAGAGGCCGCGCGTGGCGGCCTCCTGCACGGCGGCGACGACCTCGGGGTGCGCATGCCCGAGCAGGGCCGGACCCCAGGAGGCGACGAGATCAAGGTAGCGGGCTCCCGCCGCGTCGGTGACCGTGGCGCCCTCGGCGCGAGCGAGGAACCGCGGCGTGCCGCCCACGGAGCCGTAGGCGCGCACGGGCGAGTTCACCCCTCCGGGGATCACCGCGCGGGCGGCGTCGAACAGGTCGTCATTGCGGTCGGTCATGGATCCATTCTCCCGGAGGATCCTGTGCCCGCCTCCTCAGCGACGGCTCAGCCCCGGGCGATCCAGCGGGCGGCCTCGGTCGCCCAGTAGGTCAGCACGGCGTCGGCGCCGGCGCGGCGGATCGACAGCAGCGACTCCAGGATCGTGCGCTCGCGGTCGAGCCAGCCGTTCTGGGCGGCGGCCTCGATCATCGCGTACTCGCCCGACACCTGGTACGCCCACACCGGCACCCGGACGGCGTCGCGCACCTCGCGGAGCACGTCCAGGAACGCCATCGCGGGCTTCACCATGACGATGTCGGCGCCCTCGGCCTCGTCGAGCAGGGCCTCGCGCACGCCCTCGCGCCGGTTGCCCGGGTCGAGCTGGTAGGTGCGGCGGTCGCCCTGCAGCTGCGAGTCGACGGCCTCGCGGAACGGGCCGTAGAACGCGCTCGCGTACTTGGCGGCGTAGCCGAGCAGCAGCACGTCTTGGAAGCCCTCGGCGTCCAGCGCGTGCCGCACGGCGGCGACCTGGCCGTCCATCATGCCGCTCAGCCCCAGCAGCTGGGATCCGGCGCGGGCCTGCGCGAGCGCCATCGCGACGTAACGCTCGAGCGTGGCGTCGTTGTCGATGACGGGGTCGGTCCCTGAGCCCGTCGAAGGGGCGAGCACGCCGCAGTGGCCGTGGTCGGTGAACTCGTCGAGGCAGAGGTCGGTCTGCACCACGAGCGCATCGCCGACCTCCGCGGCGAGCGCGGCGGTCGCGACGTTGAGGATCCCGTCGGGGTCGTCCGCACCGGATCCCGTGGCGTCGCGCACGGCGGGGACGCCGAACAGCATCACGCCGGTGACGCCCGCCTCCGCCGCCTCGACCGCGGCGCGGCGCAGCGAGTCGAGCGAGTGCTGCATGACGCCGGGCATGGATCCGATCGGCACCGGCTCGGTGAGCCCCTCGCGCACGAACGCGGGGAGCACCAGGTGGCGCGGCAGCAGGTCCGTCTCACGGGCCAGCGCACGCACCGGCGCGGACTGCCGCAGCCGGCGCGGACGCACGTCGGGAAAGCCGGCCGACATGCCGAGACCGCCGGTCACGGCGCGAACTCGTCGGCGGCGTGCGGGAGGGTGAAGTGCGAGACGGCGTCGATGAGCGCGTCGATCGTCTGCCGGTCGGCGATCACCGAGATCGGCAGGCCCGCCTTCTTGGCGTCCTTCGCGGTGCGCGGTCCGATCGCCGCGAGCAGTGTGGTGTCGGGGATGTCCGGGAACTGCTCGCGCACCTGCGCCGCGACCGATCCGCTGGTCACCAGGATCGCGTTGATCCGGCCGTTCTGCACGTCGCGCAGGATCCGTTCGGTCACGGGGACTCCGACGGTGCGGTACGCGACGACGCTGGAGACGTGGTGCCCCGCCTTGATCAGCGACCTCGTGAGCACGGGCTTGGCGATCTCGCTGCGCAGGGTGAGGATGCGCCGGGGCTCGGGTTCCAGCGCGATGATCTGCCGGGCCATGCCCTCGGCCGAGTTGTCGTCCTCGGGGACGAGGTCGACGTGGTAGCCGACGGCGGCGAGCGCCGCCGCGGTGGTCTCGCCCACCGCGGCGATCTTCGTCCTGGCCGGGATCTCGGCGCGGTGTGCGAAGAGCACGTCGACGGTGGTGGCGCTCGTGATGGTGAGCCAGTCGTACTCGCCCGCCGCGAGCTGCGCGAGCGCCTCGTCGAGAGAGGCCTGGTCGGTGGTGGGCGCGAAGTTGATCAGCGGGGCGACTACGGGGACGGCGCCCTGGGAGCGCAGGCTCGCGGCGACGCTGTCGCCCCACGGGCCGCCGCGCGGCACGAGCACGCGCCAGCCGGTGAGCGGCTTGGCTTCTTGCTTCGATTCAGTCATGGTCATCGGCTTCAGGAGCGGGGGAGGAGATCAGCCGCCCCACGTTCGAGCAGCCGATGGGCAACAGACAACCCGATTCTGCGCGCTGCGCTGATCGGGTCTGCACCATCGGCAGAGTCCGCGCCGTTGCCACTGCCGTGCTGACGAATATACTCCTCGTCCAGATACCCCGCGTTCAGGGTTTCCGCGACGTCGATCCCGATCCGCCAGCCGTCGTGCGGCGCGTAGACCACGGCGCGGACGCGGAGAACGTCGCCTTCGACGACCGCGTGGGCGGCCATCGGCGCCTGGCATCCGGAGTCCAGCCCCTCCAGCACGGCCCGTTCCGCGGTCACGGCGATGCGGGTGGGCTCGTCGTCCAGGGCGGCGAGGGCCGCGCGCAGTTCGGCCGGGGCGTCGGCGGTCGTCTCGACGGCGAGCGCGCCCTGCCCCGGTGCGGTCGGCCACTCGGTCAGGCCGAGCAGCTCGCCCTGCAGGCCGCCGAGGGGGTCGCCGTCGAGCCTGCTCAGCCCGGCGGCGGCGAGGATCACGGCGTCGAGATCGCCGTCGGCCACGCGCTTCAGCCGCGAGTCGACGTTGCCGCGCAGGTCGACCGTGTGCAGGCGCGGGTTGCGCACGTGCACCTGGGCGATGCGGCGCGGGGATCCGGTGCCGATCGCGGATCCGCTGCGCAGCTCGTGCAGCGCGACGCCGTCCCGGGTGATCGCGACGTCACGGGCGTCGGCGCGGGCCGGGATCGCGGCGATCGTGAGCCGATCCGGGACCTGGGTCGGCAGGTCTTTCAGGGAGTGCACGAGCAGATCGCATTCGCCGCGCAGCAGCGCCTCGCGCAGGGCGGTGGCGAACACGCCCTGTCCGCCGATCTCGGACAGCGACGCGCGGTTGGTGTCGCCCTCGCTCGTGATCGACACCAGCTCGACGGGGCGGCCCGACGCCTGTTCCAGGGCCTTCGCGACCTGTCCCGACTGCGCGAGCGCGAGCGCGCTGCGCCGGGTGCCGAGCCGGATCGCGGGGCCCGCGGGGGCACCGCTCACTGCAGCACCTCGGCGATCTCGTCGAAGCGCAGGCGACGGCCCGTGTAGAACGGCACCTCCTCCTTCACGTACCGCCGGGCGTCGGTGTAGCGCAGGTCGCGCATGAGGTCGACGAGCTCGGTGAGCTCGTCCGCCTCCAGCGGCAGCAGCCACTCGTAGTCGCCGAGCGCGAAGGCGGCGACGGTGTTCGCGATGACGCCGCGGAAGGCGGCGCCCTTGCGTCCGTGGTCGGCGAGCATGCGGCGGCGCTCGTCCTCGTCGAGGAGGTACCACTCCGGGGTGCGCACGAACGGGTAGAGGCAGAGCCAGTCCTTGGCCGCGACGCCCCGCAGGAACCCTGGCACGTGCTGGCGGTTGAACTCGGCGTCGCGATGCACGCCCATCACGTTCCACACCGGCAGCAGGGTGCGTAGCAGCTCGGTGCGCCGCAGCCGGCGCAGGGCCTTCTGCAGCTCTTCCGGGCTCGGGCCGTGCAGCCACACCAGCAGATCGGCGTCGGCTTTGAGTCCGGAGACGTCGTAGAAGCCGCGGACGGTGATCCCGCCCTGCTCGATCAGCCCGACGATGTCCTCGAGCTCTGTGGCGTCGGTCTCGACCACCGGGGCGACCGGATTGCGACGCCACACGGCCCAGAGGGTGAAACCCTGGGGCGAGTCGGCGCCGTTCTCGGCGGGGGCGGGCACGGGCGTCTCAGCAGCTTCGGCCATGCCTCCAGTCTGCCCCCTCCGGCTGTGAACCGGATCCGCCGTGACGGCCCGCTCAGCGCGCGATGCTGCGCGCGACGGCCCAGACGATGCCGCCGACCGCGGCCGCGACGCCGAGGGCGATGCCGGCCGCGCCGACCGGGTTGCGGCGCGCGTAGACACGGGCTCTGACCCCGGCCTTCTGCAGCTGGCGGGGGACGTTGCCCTTCTCCTCGATCGCGAGCAGCGCGGCCTTCAACTCGGCGCGCGCCGCGAGCACGGGGTCGGTGATCCCGTACGGCACCGCGGTGCGGGGCAGTTCGGCGTCGGGCTTTCGAGCCTCAGCGGCCATTGCCGGCCTCCTTCACGATGCGGACGTCGGTGGCGACGGCCTGGGCGGGGTTCTCCCGGCGCAGGACCTTGCGGAACTTCAGGATCCCGAGCGCCGCGAATACGAGGACCGCGAGCAGCAGGATCCCGAACGTGATGATCGCGGACAGCCATACCGGGAACCACGACGAGAGCCCGGCGATCGCGAACACGAGGATCACCGGGACGGTCCAGAACAGGAAGAACAGCGCGATGAGGAACCACACGCTGCCGATCCCGGCGTCCTTCGCGGTCCGCGAGATCCAGGTCTTCGCGGCGTCGATCTCGGCCTTGACGAGCCTGCTGACCAGGTCGGGGAGGTCGCCGAGGAGCGTCAGCAGGCTGTCGTCGGCGCGATCCCGGTAGTCCTTGACCATGTCACTCGCCGTCGTGCCCGGAGGGCGTGCCGGAGCCGGCGCCACCCGTGCGCTTCTTCTCGGCGTCCTCGACGGTCTCCTCCACGACGCGCTTGACCTCTTCGGCGGACGACTTGCCCGCTGCGATGGTCGTGTCGACACGCTGCCCCGGGGTGCCCTCGGAGGTGGCCGCCTTGACGACCTTGACACCGGCGTTCCACAGCGCCTGCGGCACGGCAGCGGCCTGCGACTTCGCGAATTCCTGCACCTTGTGCACCTGCGCCTGCACCGGCTCACGGTTCCAGACCTTGAGCCACTGCTTCTTGATCTGCTCGTAGCGCTCGCGCCCTGCCCGAGTGCCCAGCACGTATCCGACGCCCAGTCCGACGACGAGTCCGATCTTCCCCTTCATGGGGTCTCCTCACGATGTGGTCGACCTTGCGGACCTCCAGCGTAGCCCTGTATTCCGTTTTCGGCATCTATCGGGCGCAGGGGGTTGACTTCCGGAGCAGGGGCTGTCACGTTCCGCCGCCCGGCACCGCGATGCGTCCGGCGCGGGCGGTCAGCCCCGGAGCGACTCCGGGGCGGTCAGCCCCAGAGCAGCGCGTGCCGGAGGCGTTCGGCCTCGGCCCTGGCGTGCGGGACGACCTGGGCCAGGCCCGTGCCGCTCAGCCACGCGCCGGTCGCGGCGACGCCGGGGACGGCCGCGATCGCGGCGGCTGCGGCGGCCCGCCGCTCGGCGGCGCCGAGCACCGCGGAGGGCTGCGCCTGCACGAAGCGGGCGCGGTGGCTGCCGCGCAGCTGTTCCGGGTGCAGTGCCACGCCCAGCAGCGCCGAGGCCTCGGCGAGGGCGAGCCCGGCGGCGGCCTCGTCGTCGAGAGCGGCGGTGGCGGGATCCTCGCCCTGCGACCCGAACGACACCCGCACGACGTGCCGGCCGGCGGCCGCGTCGCGCAGCCAGCGCCACTTCGCCGTGCTGTGCGTGAGCGCCTTGGCCGTGTGCGAGCCGGGCACGGTGAGCACGCCGGATCCGCGCGGGGCGGCGTCGAGCGCGGGGGCGTCCAGCACCAGCGTGACGATCTCGATCCGCGGGGACGATCCGGCGGCCACGTCGTCGAGGCCGGGCACGTGCGGGGCAAGCAGGCGGCGCGCGGTCGTCTCGTCGGCGGCCAGGATCACGGCGTCGAAGCGCTCGGGGTCGATCGCCGGCGCCCCTTCACCGCGGTCGCCCACCGGGCCGGGCGCCGTTCCGTCCTGGTCGCCTGCGGCGTCCTCGCCCGAGCGCAGGGATCCCTCCGCGGTCCGCACGATCCAGCCGTCCCCGTCGCGCTCCAGCGCCTCCACCGGGGCGGCCGTGCGCACCTCGGATCCGAGCAGCTCGATGCGGGCGGTCAGCGCGTCGACGAGGGCGGACATGCCGCCGGACAGCCCCTGCACGGCCGCGCCGGGGGCGCGCTCCGCTCCGCCGGTGACCTCGGTGACCGCGCCGGAGAGCGATCCGGCGCGGGTCAGCGCCGCGTTCAGGGTCGGGGCGGCGACGTCGACGTCGATGTCGTCGGGATGCGCCGAGTACACGCCGGTGCTCACCGGGGCGACCAGGCGGTCCAGCACGCGCTCGCCCATGCGCTTGCGCACGAGCCGGCCGAGGCTGCGGTCGTGGCCGATCGTGAGCGGTGGCCGGAGCCGGTCCAGCCAGGCCCGCCAGGTGCCGCCCCAGCCGATCACGCGGCGCACGTCCTCCGCGAACGGGTTCGCCGGGATGCCGAGCAGGCCGCCCTTCGGCAGCGGCGCGGCCCCGCCCGGGATGCCAGCGACCCAGGCGCCGCCGGGCTCCGGCGAAGCCACGAGCTCCCCCAGCCCGAGCTCGTCGATCAGCGCCCGCACATGGCCGCCGCGCACCGCGAAGCTCTCCGCCCCCGCGTCGAAGGCGAGCCCGTCCGCCTCGCCGCGGCGGACCGCGCCGCCCGCGTGCTCCTCGGCCTCGAACACGGTCGCGTGCGCTCCGATCGCGGCGATCGACTCGGCCGCGACGAGCCCCGCGACGCCTCCGCCGATCACCGCGACGTGCAGGCGCCCGGCCTTCTCGGCGAGCTCGGGCGCCGGGTGCTGCTCGGGCGCCGGGTGCCCGGTCACCGTGAGGCTCCCGCGGTGGCCCTCTCCGCGCCGACGAGGTGCACGAGTTCCACGATGCGGGTGAGGACGCCGGGGTCGGTCTCCGGCGGCACGCCGTGACCGAGGTTCAGGATGTGTGCGCGCGCGGCCCCGCCACGGTGCAGCACGTCGCGGACGTGCGCCTCCAGCACGGGCCACGGCGCGGTCAGCAGGGCGGGGTCGATGTTGCCCTGCACGGTCACGTCGTCGCCGAGCACCGCTGCGGCCTCGTCGAGCGGCAGCCGCCAGTCGACGCCGACCGCGTCGGCCCGTCCGTCCAGGCGCATGTCGGCCAGGAACGGTCCGGTGCCGACGCCGAAGTGGATCACCGGCACGTCGATCCCGTCCACGGCGGCGGCCGAGTGCGGCGCGACGAACGCGCGGTAGTCGGCGGGGCTGAGCGAGCCCGCCCAGGAGTCGAACAGCTGCACGGCGCTCGCGCCGGCCGTGCGCTGGGCGTCGAGGAACGTGCGCGAGATGCGCGCGAGCCAGCCTGCGAGCCGGTTCCACGAGTCCGGATCCGTGTGCATCATGGCCCTGGCGCGCAGGTGCTCCTTGGACGGCCCGCCTTCGACGAGGTAGGCGGCGAGCGTGAACGGCGCGCCCGCGAAGCCGATCAGCGGCGTGGTGTCGCCGAGCTCGGAGACCACGAGCCGCACGGCCTCCGCGATCGCCGTCGTGTCGAGGGATGAGGGGTCGATCGCGGTGATCCGGTCGACGTCGGCGGCGGTGCGCACCGGCTCGGCGAACACCGGGCCGCGGCCGGGCTCGATATGCACGTCGACGCCCGCGAGGCGCAGCGGCACCACGATGTCGCTGAAGAAGATGCCCGCGTCGACCCCGTGGCGACGCACCGGCTGCAGCGTGATCTCGGCCGCGAGGTCGGGCGTGAGGCAGGCGTCCAGCATGCGCGTGCCCACCCGCAGCTCGCGGTACTCGGGCAGCGAGCGCCCGGCCTGACGCATGAACCAGACCGGGGTGCGGTCGGGACGGTCGCCGGCGAGGGCGCGCAGCAGGGGGGCATCGATGAGGGGCATGGGTCCATTCTCGCCGACGAAGCTCTGCGACGGATGCGAGCCGAGGCGGCGCCGATCGGCGGATCTCGACGGCGTGTCGGCTCGTGACGGCTTCCAGGATCCGCAAAGCCCGGCGCGCGTAAACTTCCAGAGTGCTGCTCTGCGTCACGGCGAACCACAAGACCGCCCCCTTCGACCTCCTCGAGCGACTCAGCCGCACCCCGGAGGACCTCGCCGGATCCCTGTCCGAGACCTCCCGCGGTGCCGTCGTGCTCGCGACCTGCAATCGCTTCGAGGCCTACGTCGACGTGGACGGTCCCTCAGCCGACGCCGACGTGCGGCGGATCCTCGACATCGTCGCCGAGCGCAGCGGCATCGAGGCGGACATCCTGCACGCCTCTTCGACGGTGCACTCCGGCCCCCGGGTCGTCGAGCATCTCTTCTCCGTCGCGTCCGGCCTCGAGTCGGTCGTCTCGGGCGAGGGCGAGATCGCCGGCCAGGTGCGCCGCGCGCTGTCCTCTGCCCGGAAGCACGGCACCACCTCCCCCGAGCTCGAGCGCCTCTTCCAGCGCGCGAGCGAGGCGCAGCGCAAGGTCAAGAACGACACCGCACTAGGACGCGCGGGGCGCTCGCTGGTGCGGCTGGCCCTCGAGCTCGCGGACAGTCGGATCGCCGACTGGAGCGCCGCCCGCGTGCTGCTCGTCGGCACCGGCGCGTACGCCGCGGTCACCCTGGCCACGCTCCGCGAGCGCGGCGCGCAGGACGTCAGCGTGCACTCCCCCTCCGGCCGGGGCGCCGCCTTCGCCGCCAAGCACGGGATCCGTTCGCTGCCTGCCGCCGAGTACCCGCGCGCAGCCGCGAACGCCTCGATCGTGATCACCTGCACGAGCGCCGAGGAGGTGCTCGACGCGGCGATCCTGCGTGCAGGGCGCGGCCCCGCGCTCGCACCCGTCGAGACCGCGGGGTGCCCCGTTCCCGGCCATGCGGCCGGCTCCGGATCCGCACCCTCGCAGCTCATCATCGATCTGGGCATGCCCCGCAACGTCTCCCCCGACGTCGCAGGCGTCGAAGGGGTCGCGCTGCTCGACCTGGAGACGATCCGCCTGCACGCGCCGCTCGAGGAGCTGCAGGCGACCGATGCCGCGCGGTCGATCGTGCGCGCCGCCGCGGCCACCTTCCACGAGGTCGGCGCCCGCGAGAGCGTCACGCCGGCGGTCGTCGCCCTGCGCGCGCACATCTTCGAGCTGCTCGAGTCCGAGATCGACCGCGCCCGCCGCCGCGGCGACGACGGCCAGGTCGAGCAGGCGATGCGCCACCTCGCCGGCGTGCTGCTGCACACCCCCACGAGCCGCGCGCACGAGCTCGCCGCGCAGGGACGCGGGTCCGAGTTCATCGCCGCCGTCGAGACCCTGTACGGCCTGACGGCCGAGACTCCCGCCGCCCAGGAACCGGACGCCGCCTCGGCCTGAGCCTCGGCCCGGCGCGCACGGTGCGTCGTGCACGGTCCCTGGGTGCACGGCCCTCATGCACAGCCCTCGTGCAAGTCCCGTCGTCGCGCATGGTCCGTCGCGCACGGTGCGTCGTGCGTGGCCCGCTTCTGCGGGATGGATTCCGCCGCTCCGGACGGGCCGGGAGCAGCGTTATCCATCTCCCCCGCCCCCGCCCGGGTCTCCAGAGATGCATTTCGCCGCTCTCCGGCCTTGCCGGGCGGCGTTTTCCATCTTTCTGGGCGGGCGGAGCCACAGTGCTCCCCGGCTAGTCTGAGGGGGTGAGCGATGCGGACGACGCCGGCCCGTTCTTCCACGGCACCAAGGCCGCCCTGCAGCCGGGGGACCTCCTCAGCGCCGGGTTCCGGTCCAACTACCGGCCGGAGGTCGTGATGAACCACATCTACTTCACCGCCCTGCGCGACGGCGCCGGGCTCGCGGCCGAACTCGCCGCCGGGGACGGATCCCCGCACGTGTACCTCGTCGAGCCGACCGGCGCGTACGAGGACGACCCGAACGTCACCGACAAGAAGTTCCCCGGCAACCCGACCCGCTCCTACCGCAGCACGGATCCGCTGCGCGTGATCGAGGAAGACCACGACTGGACGCGTCTCACGCCGGAAGCCCTGCAGGAGTGGCGCGATCGCCTCGCCGCCCTCCGCGCCGACGAACGCGGCGAGATCATCAACTGAGCTCTCCGAGCGCGGCGCTCCGGGCGCGTGGTGGCGCAGTCCGCCCGGTGCCACACTGGTCCCATGGCCCTGCACATCACCGGAGACACCGCCGACGACGCCCTCCTCACCGACAACCCGCTGGCGCCGCTGGTGGGCATGCTGCTGGACCAGCGAGCGCGTTGACTATGGGCGAGGGCGGATCAACGGCTCTCCACTTCATCCGCGAGTATGAGCGCCGTACGAACAGTCATGATCTCGAACAGCTCGCCCCGCTCATCGCGGAGGATGCGACGTACTGGTTCTCGGACGGCTCGCACGTCGGACGAGCAGCGATCCTGGCTGCGATCGGCGAGACCTTTGAGACCATCCAGGATGAGGCGTATTCGATCGCGGACGTCGAAGTCATCGCGGAAGGGCCGGAACTCGCCGTTCTCCGCTATACGTTCCACTGGTCGGGTCTCGTGGAAGGATCCCCACGGTCGGGAAGCGGGCGCGGAACGAACGTCGCGGTGAGCAGGGGCGGTCAGTGGTTCATGCTCCACGAGCACCTCAGCGTGTAACCGCTCAGCCGGAGGGCAGCGACGCCAGTCATGCACGAAGAACTACGGCAGCAGTGCGCAGTCCGGAGCGGATGCCGCGAGACGAGCATCGAGAGTCAGCAACGAGCACTGCGCCGCGCGTGCGAGCACGACGTACATCGCGTCATACGCGCTGACGTTGTGCCGCAGCGCGTAGACGGCTGGGAGCATCGACATCATCGGCATCTGCTCGACTCCGAGCGCGTCGAACTCACCGAACGCGCGCAGCGCCTGCTCATCCGTGATCTGTTGGCTGAGAGACCATCCCCGGATGACGGAGGCGACTTCAGCCGTGAGGTGCTGCGGCGCCAGCAGCTCATGCCCGTCGATCAACGCGGCCGCCCTTCGGCCTGCCTCGGTGCCGAACAGGATCTCGGCGACCGCGGATGCGTCGATGACGAGTGTCATCGACCGGGCCGCTGCTCGGCGAGCACCTGTGCTGCAGGTTCGAGCGTGGTGACGCCACGACTCGCGATCCGTTCCAGCAATTCAGCCCGACTCGGACGCGTCGCGAGGCGGTCGAGCTCGCGCAGCAGGTAGTCACTCAGCGAGCGACCCTCGAGTGCAGCCTTCGCCTTGAGTGCACGACTCGTCTCGTCGGAGACATTTCGAACCTGGATCGTCGTCATGCAACAAGCATATACCACATGCATTCTGCATGTGCAGTGCATCGAACGATCCTGGGCCACCATTCCCGCGGCATCGGCTCGGATGCCACACTGGTCCCATGGCCCTGCACATCACCGGAGACACCGCCGCCGACGCCCTGCTGTCCGACAACCCGCTGGCGCTGCTGGTGGGCATGCTGCTGGATCAGCAGGTCGCGATGGAGACCGCGTTCGCCGGCCCGCTCAAGATCGAGCAGCGCACCGGCGCGGTCGATGCGGCCCGGATCGCGTCCTACGACCCCGACGAGTTCATCGCGGCGTTCCAGCAGTCGCCGTCGGTGCACCGGTTCCCGGGCTCGATGGCCGCACGGGTGCAGGCGCTCTGCCAGACGCTCGTGGACGACTGGGACGGCGACGCCGCGCAGCTGTGGACGGCGCCCGATGCGACCGGATCCGCTCCGGACGGGGCCGAGGTGCTGCGCCGGCTGAAGAAGCTCCCTGGCTTCGGCGAGCAGAAGGCGAAGATCTTCCTGGCGCTGCTCGGCAAGCAGTGCGGCTTCACCGGCGCCGGCTGGCGCGAGGCTTCGGCCCCGTACGGCGAGGAGGGGTCCTTCCGCTCGGTCGCCGACATCGTCTCGCCCGAGTCGCTCGCCAAGGTCCGTGAGCACAAGCGCGCGATGAAGGCCGCCGCCAAGGGCTGACCGGGGTGCACCGAGGAAGGGCGCTCACCGGCTCCGACCGTTCGCAATTCAGGATGAATTCCGGGGAAGCCCGTCGAATCGACCCGCTGAGGCGCTTCTCAGCGAATCCGTCCTGAATACGGTCGCGTCGATTCAGGTCAGGACTTCCCCGATCGCGGCGTCCAGCTCCTCGAACTCCGAAAGCGTCAGGGCGGATCCCGCGTTCCAGGCCCGCTCTGCCATCGCCCGTAGCGGCGCACGGATCCCCGCCGCGACCTCGGCGGGCGTCTGCGCCTCTGGCCGGTCCGCCCACACGGCGAAGCACGCGCCGAGCAGCAGCGCCGGGTATGGCCGCGACAGCTCCTGCCGCACGGTGCTCTGCCCCTCGGGACCCCACAGGGCGGGGAACAGACCCGGGTGCCAATCGGCGTCCCAGATCCGCGCCGCCGTCGGGTAGCGGTAGCCCGCGTTCTCGCCGAGCACGTAGTAGAACAGCGCGTCGTTGACGTTGACCAGCCGGTGGCCCGCGGCGACGGCCTCGGCGACCGGCCGCATGGCGGCGTTCCAGTTGGTCCACCAGGTCAGCACGACCTCAGGATCCAGCCGTTCGTGCATGCTGCGGAGCAGTCCGTCGTTCCAGGCCCTGGCCTCGAAGCCGCGGGCCCGGAGATGCGCGGCGACGCGGTTCACGAACGCGGTGAGCAGATCGAAACCGGTTCCCTCTGCCCCGTACCGCTCGGCCGCCGCGGCCGCCAGCGCCGGGAAGGCGTCGATCCGGTCGAAGTCGACGAACTCGTCGCCGCCCAGGTTCCAGCGGGTGCTGTGCGGGAACACCGGGATCATGTCGTCCACGAGCGCGAGGGCGAAGCGGATCGGATCCTCCCGCGTGATGTCCAGCGCGTGGTCGGTCGCGAGTCCGGGCGACACCGGCAGGCGCAGCTCCGGGCGTGCGCCCAGCGCGTGCCGAAGGTGGCCCGGCATGTCCAGCGACGGGACCAGGTCGATGTGCAGATCCCGCGCGGTCGCGACGATCAGCGCGGCCTCGGCCCGGCTGATCCGCTCGTCCGAAACGATCTCGGGGAAGACCTCCGACTCGAGCCGGAATCCCTCGTTCTCGGAGAAGTGCCACTGGAAGACGTTGACGCCGACATCCGCCGCGGCGTGCAGCTGCGCGCGGATCCACTCCGCCGGATAGTGCTTGCGCGCCGCGTCGAGATGCAGGCCGCGCTCGGCGACCGCCGGCGCAGACCGCACGCTCCCCCGCGGGATGGCGCCCTGCGCGCGCAGGTTGTGCAGCAGCTGCCGTGTGGCCCGGAACACCCCGGCCGCAGAGGCCGCGGTGACGACGATGTCGTCGGCGACGTCGATCGTGAACGACTCGTCCGGCCGGGCCGGGTCGGTGCGGGCGCCGCGTCCGGTCTCGCTCCCGCCGCGTCCGTGCCCGCCCGATGCCCCCGGGGCCGGCGGGCCCGGAATGCTCGGCGGACGCAGCCGCAGCCGGATCGCCGGATCCGCGGCGTCGCCGGTCCCCGCGATCCCATACGCCCGGAGCTCGGTCTCGAGCCGCACGGCCTCGCGGTGCAGCCCTGGGCTCGCCGCGATCACGCGCACCCGCTGCGGCTTCCACCGCCCCGGAGAGGGCGCGAACCGCGTGGGCTGCGGGAGGGCGAGCCAGCGCGGCCGGCCCGCCCCCTCGCTGCCGCTCACGGCACCGGTGTGTAGACCGTCGCCAACCCGGTCAGCGGTTCGGTGATCGCCGAGACGTACGCGGAGTGGTCGCCCGCGCGGAGGTCGTAGGTGACGTACGCGCCGTAGCCTTCCGCCTTGGTGCGCACGGCGAACTCCGCCGCGGTGTCCACCGGCGTGCGGTTCAGATCGACCGCGGCCGGACCGAGCTTCGACGCGTCGATACGGCTGAGCTGCGGCACCTCCCACGATCCGTACCAGGGGTTGAGCACGTAGTCGACGAGCTGGCCGACGCTGATCCCCTGGTACTCGGTGGTCTCGGACGCCGGGCCGATGTTGTAGAGGGTGATGAGCTTGTGCGGACCCATCTTCGTCCTCAGCTCCTTGACCAGGTACGGGAACGAACTCGCGTTCGGCTGTCCCGTGCCGTTCTTGCCGTACTCCGACCACTCGTCGTCGAAGTCGATCCCGTCGAGCCCGTACTTCTGCACGACGTCGGCGAGCTGCTGCGCGAAGGCGCCGGCCTCCTTCCGCGACCCGAAGTTCGCCAGTCCCGCCCCCTGGTGGTTGCCGAGGATCGACAGCAGCACCTTGGTGCCACGCTTCTGCAGCGGCCGGATCTGCGTGTCCGCGTTCTGCAGTGTCCAGGTGACCCGGTCGTTCAGAGACAGATAGGCCTGTGCCTTCTCCGTGTCGTAGTCGATGTTGGCGGCGAAGATCATCGCCGCGTCGAAGGCCGGCCGATCCGTGCCCGCCAGGGTGTAGTCGGCGACGTGGGACAGGTCGTTGCCGTTCACCTCGACGTAGACCACCCGTTTCGGGTCGCTGTGCGCGTCCGGGGCTGTCGCGTGCGCGGCGGTTCCGGCGACGAGGGATCCGGCCAGGGCCAGCCCCAGCGCGACGACGCCCCCGGCAGCGCGGCGACGATGACTGCTGCTCATGTGTTTCCTCCGTGTCCTTGCGTTCAGGCGGCGCCGGCCGGCGCGCCCTGCCCGACGATCGGGAGATCATCGAGGTCTGTGAGATCGAAGAGCTCCAGCTGGCGCAGCGAGAGCGGCGCGAGCGCGCGCAGGCGCAGCATCCGCGCCCGCACCGGACCGGAGAACGAGAACGGCGTCGTGCGGTCCGCGAGGAGCGGCTCCGCGTGGGTCGTCGGAGCGGGGATCCAGACGGATCCGTCATCGCTCGCCTCCCAGACCCAGCCTCCTGCCGGTGCGGGGTCCGCCGCCGTGATCGTGACATCGGTCACGATCCGCGGCGCGTCGAAGCACCAGCCGACGCCGGCGCCAGGAACGAGGGGCAGGTCCTGGGCCGATCGGCCGTCGTCGAAGATCCCAGCCGCGCCCGAGCCGCGGACTCCGCCGCCGGGCAGGGCGTGCGGCATGCGCTCATCCGGCCGGAGCAGGAACGGGGCCCCGCGCTGTGCCGACGTCAGGTCCGGACGATGCTCCCCGGGGACGCGGCGCGAGCGCCGCCAGAGCCGGCTCTGCGCCGCCTCGACAGGGTCGGCGCTGAACCGCAGCTCCAGCTCCGCGTCGGCCGCGAGCGCGTCGATCGGCAGCACCGGCCGCTCCAGCTCGACGCCGTTCAGGGTCGCGCGCACGAGCAGCCGGGCTCCCGCGCCCGCACGGATGGACCGGATCCGCAGCAGCGATCCGCCCGACCTCCGCACGACGATGTCGTCCTGCAGCGGGGATCCGATCCGCAGCTCTCCCGAGGCCGGTTCGAGCGGGTAGAGGCCGAGCGCCGCCCACAGCCACCACATGCTCATCTCGCCGTTGTCCTCGTCGCCGGGGAATCCCTGGCCGATCATCCCGCCGGCGAACAGCCGCTCCGCCAGCGCATGCACGGTCGCGCCGGCCAGCCAGGGGCGATCGCTGTGCACGTACATCCACGGGATGTGGTGCGCGGGCTGGTTGGAGATCGCGCACATGCCGCTGCGCAGCGCGCGGGCCTCGCGCTGCTCGTGGATCACCGTGCCGTATGCGCCGCCGAAGCGCTCGTCGGCGGTCTCCGGCTCGGCGATCAGCCGGTCCAGGTGCGCCCCGAGGCCGGAGGGTCCGCCGTACAGCGCGGCGACGCCGGCGCCGTCGTGCACGGCGCTGACCGACATCCCCCAGGCGTTCGTCTCGACGTAGTCGCCGCCCCAGGTCCTCGGCTCGAAGTGCTCACGGCGGAAGGATCCGTCCGCATCCCTCCCCCGGAAGAAGCCGTGGCCGGCGTCGAAGAGCTGCCGGTACGACAGGGACCTGTTGCGGAAGTATCGCGCGAGCGCCCGGTAGCGCGCCGCCGGCTCCGCGTCGCGGCCGGCGCTGCGCTCCGCCAGCCGCTGGGCCAGGTGTGCGATCCCCGCATCGGCGATCGCGTTCTCCAGGCTCCAGCTCATGCCCTCGTGCGTATCGGTCGAGACGTAGCCCGCGAAGCGCCCCCGCGCGATGCCCTTCCTGCCCGTGCGCGGATCTGGAGCGGGCTCGCAGGCGTTGCGCCACGCGCTCCCGAACGCGGCGGCGTGGTCGAACGGGATCCCCCAGCGCTCGCCGTCCGCGAAGATCTGGTCGCTGGAGGTGCCGACCATCGAGTCGACGTAGCCGGGGGCGCTCCAGCGCGCCATCCACCCGCCGCGCCGCCACTGCTGCAGCAGCCCGTCGAGCAGGGAGCCGGTGCCCGCTGGGTCGAGCAGTGCGAGCGCGGGCCACGCCGTGCGGTAGGTGTCCCAGTAGCCGTTGTTCACGAACAGCTCGCCGTCGCCGACCGGCGCGCCGGTGCGCTCCTCCCCGTGCGGTGCGGGAGCCGTCATCGGATCCGCGAAGCGCCGCCCGGAACCGGTCTGCTCGGACGCCGTGTTCGGATAGAGGTGCAGGCGGTACAGGGCGCTCGCGATCTGTTCCCTCGCCTCCCGGTCCGCAAGCCCGTGATACGCGCGATCCTCGTCGGGGAGCGGCGGGAGCTCGACGGCCTCGAGGAGGCCGTTCCACTCGTCGCGCAGCCCGGCTCGGATCGCCGCGAAGCCGCGCTCGGGGCCGAGCTCCTCCGCCAGGTTCCGCCCCGCCTGCGCGACGGAGAGGAAAGACTGCGCGATCCGGATCTCCAGCGCGCCCCGGCCCGTGAGGTGCCCCGCCACGCGGTCCCTGCCGGCGTCGGCGAGCATGCCGGCGTCCTGCACCGATCCGACGACGCACCCCGCGAAGAACGTGCGCGGGGCGCTGCCCCAGCCGAGGTCGCCGCCGTGCGCGGGCCCCTCGGGGATCCAGCCCTCGAAAGCGCCTTCGGGCGACAACCGGAGCCTGCCCTCGTTCGCGAGCTGGTCGATGACGAATCCGACGACGGCGTGCGGATCCTCCGCCGTCACCCGGAAGGCCCCGCCGTGCGAGGTCGCTGTCATCTCCACGCGCAGCCCTTCGCGCAGCTGCGCGCGATACTCGAACGGGCGGGCGGTCTCCCCGCCGGGCAGGATCCGCATCCTGCGTGCCGCGTGATCCGACGCCGGCGCGCCCAGGAACGGCATCACCTGCAGCACGCCGCGGTCGCCGATCCACGGACTCGGCTGATGCGAGAACTGCAGCGCCTCCAGGGCCCGTCCCTCCTCGTCGTCGTGGACGGACCAGCGGTACGGCCAGCGCGACTCCGCCGCGTCGGTCGCCGGTGTGAGGAAGCAGAAGCCGTGCGGCACGGCCACGATCGGGATCGTGTTCCCGCGGGAGAAGCGCGGGCCCGCGTGGCTGCCGCGGCGCGTGTCCACCCGGTCCGCGGCGGTCGGGGTCTCGGCCCCTTCCCTGCCGCCGTCGGCGCCCTCCGCGACGACCACCTCGACGAACCCCGAAGCCGTGCCGGACACCCCGTGCAAGGATGGCGCTCCGAGGACCACCTCGAGAGCGGCCGTCCGGCCCCGCCACGGTGCGAGCGACACGGAGTCCGCGTTCCACTGCTCGGGCATCGACCAGCGCGCCGCGAACTGCGCGGCGGCGCCGAGACCGAAGCCGTACCGGTCCCGCACGCGCGGATCCTCGCTCAGCCGGGATCCGTCGTCGAACACCGCATCCACGGTCACCGCGAGCGCGGCGTGCGGCGTGCGGACCGCGTCCTCGCCGTCCGCGTAGAACGCCCAGTGCACGATCGTGTCCGCGGTGACGGCGACGTCGCCGAGGCGGGGCAGGNCTGCTCGCCCTGCCCCGCCTCGAACCGGTAGGCGAGGACCTCGCCCCCGAGCACCCCCGCGAACGGACGGGACGAGGGGGGATCGGCGGGTCCGGCGGCCGCCGCCAGTGCGGGGCTGCTCATCCCTTGACGGCGCCCTCCTGCACGCCGGAGAAGAAGAACCGCTGCGTCACGGAGAACAGGACGATGATCGGCACCAGCGCGATGATGGTCCCGGCGGCGATGAGTCGCGGATCCGGCGAGAAGTTGCTGTTCAGGTATGCCATGCCCACCGTCAGCGTGTAGTTGTTCGGATCCGTGATCACCATGAGCGGCCAGAGGTAGTCGTCCCAGGCGCCGATGAAGGTGAAGATCGCGACCACGCTGACCATGCCCCGCACGTTCGGCCAGACGATGTGCCGGATCCGCTGCCAGGTCGTGGCTCCGTCCACGGTCGCCGCATCCAGCACTTCCGAGGGGATCATCCGGCACGCCGTGGCGACAAGCAGCACGTTCATCGCCCCGATCGCGCCGGGCAGGATCACGCCCCAGAGCGTGTTGGCGAGCCCGAGGCCGTTGATCGTGAGCAGGTTGGACGTGACCGTGACCTCGCCGGGCAGCAGCATCGTGGAGAACAGGATGCCCAGCGCGATCCCCTTGCCGCGGAACTTCATGCAGGCCAGCGCGTAGCCTCCGAAGACCGCGAAGATCACGTTCGTGACGACCTGCACCACGGCGACGAAGAGAGAGTGCCACGCATACTGGTACACCGGGATGAAGTCGGTGACCTTCGTGTAGTTCTCCAGCGTCGGCTGGGTCGGGATCAGGTTCGGCGGGAACGTGTAGAGGTTCTCGCCGGGCCCCTTGAACGAGGTGGAGAGCTGCCACAGGAACGGCCCGATCACGAGGATCAGCACGATCACGAGCAGGATGTAGCGGAAGACCAGTCCGCCGACGGTCGGCTTGCTGATGTCGCCCGCTCCGCCGCTGCGGAACAGCTTCTCCTTCGCCGGCTTCCGAGAACCCTCCTGCACGATGGCTGCGGTGGCGCTCATGACTTCACCTTCTTCTCGCGGTTCAGCAGCGCGATTCCGACGAGCGGGATCAGGGTGAGCAGGAACAGCGCGACGGAGACCGCGGCCGCGTAGCCGAGGTTGCCGTTCAGCCCGGCTCCGGCCTGGCGGATCAGCATGACGATCGACATGTCGTAGCCGCCCGGTCCGCCGGTGTGGTGGGAGAGCACGTCGAGCTCGGTGAAGATCCTCATGGCGGAGACCGCGATGAGCACGGCGATGAGCAGCATCGCTCCGCGCACGCTCGGGATCGTGACGCTCAGGAAGCGACGGAACGCACCCGCTCCGTCGAGCATGGCCGCCTCGTGCAGGTCTTTGCCGACGTTGCCCAGAGCGGCGAGGTACACGACCATGTAGTACCCCAGGCCCTTCCAGACCGTCAACAGGATCGCACAGGCCAGCAGCCACCAGCGATCGACGAGGAAGGCGATCGGCTTGTCGGCGACGCCCATGAACTGCAGCGCCTGGTTGATGATCCCCTTGCTGTCGAACAGCCAGCTCCAGATGAGCGCGACGACGACGACCGAGGCGATCACGGGGAAGTAGAACGTGGTGCGGAACAGCGCGATGCCGGGGATCGTCTTCTCCACGAGCAGCGCCAGCAGCAGCGGCAGGATCGTCAGCAGCGGGACGCAGACGACCACGTAGATCAGGCAGGTGAGCAGCGCGTACTTGAACTGGTCGTCTCCGAGCAGCTTCGTGTACTGCGCGAGTCCGACGAACTGCGGCGTGCGCAGGGGCTTGGCGTTCGTGAAGCTCAGCACGACCGTGTTCAGGAACGGCCACAGCGAGAACACGGCCACCCAGACCACGGCCGGGCCGACCAGCAGCCAGGGTGTGTACCAGCGGTGCGACTGCACCGGCCCGCGCCCCCGGGGGCCGGCGTTCGCGACNCGACGCCGGCCCCCTTCGATGTCAGCGCGCGCTCACTTGTCGATGCGGTTGTCATTGGCGTTCTTCACGATCTTGTCCAGCGCCGCTTTGGGCGTGATGTCGCCGCGCACGGCGAGCGCCATCTGCTGGTTGAGGAACGTGGTGTCGGCGCCGGTCCACTGGTACGGCGTCGCCTTGGCCTTGGGGAGCGCGTCGAACATGATCTTCATGGCCTCGGCCTGCGACGGCGGCACGTTCGGGTCGCTCTCGACGGCCTTGACGACCTCGTCCGCGCCGTTCGCGGTGCCCGGCGCGAAGCCGATCGCGAGCTTGACGAACGCGACCTGGTTCTTCTCGTTCGTGGCGAACTCCGCGAACGCGAGCGCCGCGGCCTTGTTCTTCGAGTCGGCCGAGACGTTCAGGCCCTGCACGAACAGCGGCGGGACCCCGGGGCGGGCCGATGCGGCGGTCACGTCGACCAGCGTCGGGGCCTTGGTGCGCAGGTCGCCCGCGAACCCGGATCCGCCGGTGGAGTAGGCGACCTTGCCCTGCAGATACATCTCGGCGTTGCCCGAGTAGGTGCCGCTCAGCGCCTCCGGCGGCATGGCCCCGGCCTTGTACGCGTCGGCGTACTTCTGCACGATCTTCTCCGCCTCGGGGGTGTTGAACGTGAAGTCGCCCTTGTCGTCCATGATCTTGATGCCCGCCGAGACGAAGGTGTCCAGCCCCGGCATCGAGGAGACCAGCATGACCTTGCCCTGCGAGTCGGTCGCGACCTTCTTGGCCAGGTCCAGCCAGGCGTCGGTCGTGGTGGGGAGGTTCTCCTTGGTGACGCCGTAGGGCTTCAGCTGGTCGAGGTTCCACCAGGACTCGTCGCTGCCGATGTACCAGGGCAGGCCGTAGGTGCCTTTGATCCCGGTGTAGCTGCTGTAGGCCTCCCAGCCGCCCTTGTTGTACTGGGTCTCGAGCTTCGGATCCGCCTCGGCGAGATCGAGGAGCTTGTGCGCGGCGACCAGCGGATAGCCGATGTCCGGCGGCAGGTTCAGCACGTCGGGCAGGGTGTTCGAGTTGGCCTGGCTGAGGATCTTGTCCTGGTAGCCGTCCCCGGGCTGGTCGAGCCACTCGACCTTCACCTTCGGGTGCTCCTTCTCGAAGTCCTTGATGAGGTTCTCGAAGTACGGCGTGAACTTCTCGTTCTTCAGCGACCAGGTCTGGAACTTGATCGTGCCGCTGAGTTCGCCCGAGGTGTCGACGGCGCCCCCGCTCGCGGCGCCTCCGCCACCGCCGCCCGTGCACGCGGTGAGGGCGAGGGCTGCGGCCGCGGCGATGCCGACGGCCATGGTTGCTCGGAATTTCATGGACTTTCTCCTTCGAAGTGGTCCAGGGCGCATCGCCGGCCGGCGCTCGCATCCCGTCACTAAAACGATATAGTGTGCCAAGCATGCCACACCGGCCCGATCTCGTCCAACAGCGCCGCAGACCGCCGACGGATCCACCAAATCCCTTCAGCGACTCCAGGAGGAACGCGATGAGCAGCCCCCGTCGCCCGAACGTCGCGTTCGCACCGGCCGACGACCGCGGCTCGAACGCCGGCGGCGCCGACGCGAGGGGATTCCCGGACACCGGCGACACGACCTATCCTCCGGAGTGGGAGCTGTTCGATCCGGGGAAGGATCCGGACGAGCTCACCCGCGTGCAGCTCGATCCCGCGTACGCCGGCAACCGGAGCGAGCCGATCCCGACGCCGTGGGATCTCCCGCAGGAGCTCGGCGACCCGCCCCACCCGCGCCAGCCCGTTCCGGAAGGACGTACCCGATGACCCTCAGCCAGGACGCACCGCTGCGGTTCGGCGCGAACTACACCCCGTCGCGGGGGTGGATGCACGCCTGGCTCGACCTGGACCTCGACGACGTGCGCCGCGACTTCGCGGGCCTCGCGGCCCTCGGGCTGGACCATGTGCGGATCTTCCCGCTGTGGCCGGTGCTGCAGCCGAACCGCACGCTGATCCGCGACAGCGCGCTCGCCGACGTGCGCGCGGTGGTGGACGTGGCCGCGGAGTTCGGGATGGACGCGAGCGTCGACGTGATCCAGGGGCACCTCTCCAGCTTCGACTTCATCCCCTCGTGGCTGTCCACCTGGCACGACAAGAGCATGTTCACGCACCCGCAGGCCCTGAGCGGTCAGGTCGCGCTCATCGAGCGGCTCGGGGCAGCGCTGCGGGAGGCGCCGAACTTCCTCGGCTTCACGCTGGGCAACGAGGTGAACCAGTTCTCGGCGGCCGTGCACCCCTCGCCCTGGCCGGTCACCCCCGGCGAGGCGGCCACCTGGCTGACCACGCTGCTCGACGCCGCCGACCGTTCCGCTCCCGGCCGGCCGCACGTGCACAGCGAGTACGACGCCGCCTGGTACATGGACGGTCACGGCTTCGTGCCGGCGCACGCCAGCCGGATCGGCGCGATGACGACCGTGCACTCCTGGATCTTCAACGGCACGGCGCAGCGTTACGGCGGCCGGAGCGTCGCGAGCGACCGGCACGCCGAGTACATGATCGAACTGTCGCGCGCGTTCGCGGCGGATCCGGCCCGTCCGGTCTGGCTGCAGGAGGTCGGCGCGCCGTCGAACTGCCTCGAGCCGGAGCAGACTCCGGGCTTCCTGGAGGCGACGGTCCGCGCCGCCGCCCGCACGGAGAGCCTCTGGGGGGTGACCTGGTGGTGCTCGCACGACGTCAGCCGCGAGCTCGCGGACTTCCCGGAGCTGGAGTACTCGCTGGGCCTGATCGACCAGAGCGGATCCGCCAAGCCGATCGGCCGCCGCTTCGCCGAGATCGTCCCCGAGCTGCGCGTCCGCCGGCCGGTGCCCGCGCGCACCACCGCGATCGTGATCGAGGTCGACCGGGACGAGATCCCGGTCAGCCGTGCGGCGATGAGCCCCGGCGGAGCGATCTTCCAGGCCTGGGTCGACGCCTGCGAGAGCGGCGCCGACGTGGCGTTCGCGACCTCGCTGACGGCGGACGATCCCGCCGCCCTCGCCGCCCGCGGGATCGCCGACCTGATCCGCCCCGATCTCAGCCGCGGCATCGGGGTCTACTCGTCGAGCAACACCGTCGTGGACTGATCCCGTCCGCCAGCCGGTCGGGACTCAGGCCAGGCCGTTGACCCGTTCGGCCTCCTTGGCCGCGACGATCTTGCGCAGGCCGGAGCTGGAGAAACGGTGGTCGCGGCTGTTGAAGTACAGCTCGATGCCCGCCTCCTCGCAGTACGAGCGTCCCGTGAAGTCCCGGTGCTCGTACTCGTCGCCGACGATGCGGACGTCGAGCTTGAACGAGCGGAGGATGTCTTCCAGGTCCTGCTCGGTCGAGTACGGCACGATCTCGTCGACGTAGGAGCAGCCGCGCAGCTGGATGTAGCGCTCGACGACCGTCTGGGTCGGGGCGTTCTTCTCCGGGCGGTCCAGCGTGGGGTCCATCTGCAGCCCGCAGATCAGGTAGTCGCACTGCCGCTTGGCCTCGGCGAGCATCATGATGTGCCCCGCGTGCAGCAGATCGAAGGTGGAGAAGGTGATTCCCACCCGCGGTCCCGGGTTGTAGTCCTGATGCTTCGTCACTGCTTCCAACGTCATCGGCGTTCCTCTCGTGAGCCGGAACGACTCTATCGAACGCCGGAAGGCCGACCCTGATCGGGCCGTCAGGAAGCCGGAGTCACGCCGTCCGACGCGCTGCTCGCGCTCCCCAGCCCTCAGTACAGGTGGTGGATCCCGGTCAGATCACCGAGCCCGAGCGACCGCTGACTGGTCTCGCACGCGAGGGATGAGGGCTTCATCACCTGACCGCTCGACTGCGCGACGTGGTTCAGCCCGAAGACGTGGCCGAACTCGTGGGTCGCGACGCCCTGGACGTCGAAGGCCGAACCGGTGCAGGTGTCGGCTGCGCTCCACGCGTACGACGTCGAGAGGCGGATGTCCGAGGAGATCGCCTCACCCGCGTTCGTGGACCACGTGCAGGTGACCGCGAGCGTTCCCGTGGGCAGCGATCCCCATCCGACCACGTTCGCGCCGTCGCTGGATCCGCACGATCCGGCATCGGTGACGGCGGGTGCGGCGGGCGTCGTGCCGAGATACGACTGCTGCGCGGTGGTGTGCACGGACGTCCCGCAGGCCGTGATATCGCCGGTCCAGGCGGACGCGGCGCGCTCGATGGCCGCCGACGCGTCGGCGCGCTCCCCCGCCGGGTCGTAGCTCCAGTCGATCGGCTTCGCCCAGGCGTAGCCCATCAGCGTGTAGGACGAGTCCGAGCACTTCGCGGGCGCGGGAGCGGTCGGCGCGGGAGCAGGGGCGGGAGCGGTCGGCGCGGATCCGAAGAGGCCGCCCAGGTTCAGCCCGCCGAGACCGAGACCGGCCAGGTCGAGACCGAGCAGCTGCGCGCCGTCGGCCTGACCGCTCGCGGCCGCCGGGGCGGAGTCGCTCTGCGCCTGGAGCGCGCCCGGTGAGCCGTGCCAGACGCCGTCGAGGCCGACGGCGAGGCCCGCCGCGCCGAAGTTGCGGATCGACACGTCGGCGAGAGACGCCCCGCTGCCGTCGTCCGAGGAGGTCGCGACGACGGACTCGCCCGGTTGCGGGATGGGGAACTCGCGCCCGTCCGGGAGCTGGACGCTGCCCGAATCGGCGACGCACCCCGCCTCCACGCCGAGGATCGAGAGGACCGGCGCGCCGCAGTCCTGAGCAGCCGCAGCGGCAGCCTGAGCAGGGAGGACGGTGAGTCCTCCGAGGGCCAGCAGTGTGGCGCCGATTGCACGAAGTCTCATCGCGACCTTCCTGGGACGAAATTGTTCCGGACGGCCGCTCGGCGACCTCGCCCATCATCACCCGGCCGATGGGACGAGGCAAGCAGTATTTCGGTTGCGGACCGCAGAGAGCGGCCCGTTCCCGGTCACGTCCGCGGCGCCGCCGTGCTCTCCCTGATGGTCAGCACGGGCGTGGGACCCCGCCGCGCCGGCAGCGGGCCGGGATCATCGATCGCTTCGAGCAGGAAGACCGCCGCCTGCTCGCCGAGCGCGAAGGTGTCGCGGGTCAGGCAGGTGATCGAGGGGTGCACCAGGCCGGTCACCACGGAGTCGTCGAAGGACGCGACGGACAGCGCCGCTGGCACCGGCACGCCCATCTCCTGCGCGACCCTGAGACCTGCGATCGCCATCACGTCGTTGTCGTACACGATCGCGCTCGGCCGGGCGGCCCGGCTCAGCAGAGCGCGCGTGGCCGCCGTGGCCGCGGCCGGCGAGAAGTCCGTGACGAGCGTCTCGCCGAGGACCGCACGCGGCGCGAGAGCGGAGAGCACGTCGGCACGGATCCGGGTGTGCTGGAACTCGGCGGGGCCCGAGACGTAGGCGATCTCGCGGTGGCCGATCGCGGCGAGGTAGTCGAACAGCGAGTGCGCCGCCGCCTCGTCGTCGAGCCAGATCGAGGGCGGATCGCCGGCCGACTCCTGGCTGCCGATGACCACGGCGGGCAGCGGCAGCGACGGCAGCAGCGACAGCCGGGGATCCTCGTCACGGGGGTCGATCACGATGACGCCGTCGACCTGGTTGGCGCTGCGCCAGCGGCGATAGGTCGCGATCTCCTCCTCGATCGACGAGACGACCACGAGCTGCAGGGCGATCCCGTGCCCGGCGAGCGCCGACTGCACGCCGGCGATCAGGTCGGTGAAGAACGCCTCGGTGCCGAGGGTGCGGGCGGGCCGGTTCACCGCGAAGCCGACCACGCCGGCACGGGATCCGACCAGGGCGCGTGCCGCGGAACTGGGCTGCCACTGATGCTCTTCGGCGATCTCGAGGATGCGCTGCCGGGTCTGCTCGCTGACGCCGGGCCGTCCGTTCAGCGCGAAGGACACCGCCCCGGGTGACACGCCCGCGAGCCGGGCGATATCGGCGATGGTGGTGCGCTTCGCCTGTGACATAGACTCACCGTACTAGATCGTTTTAGTTGAGCATCTCGCCGAGCGCGACAGATGCATCCTCTGATTTTCGCACCGCGAAGGAGCGCCCCGTGCACGAAGAGACCTCCCTCACCCTCGGCCGCGTCGCCCGCGTGCTCGGCGAGCGCGTCCGTCCCGCCGTCCATTCCGCCCGGATCCCGCTCGAGATCGGGGTGCACGCGCTGCCCGGCGAGCCGATCCCGGCCGCCGAAGGGCTCGCCCTGGAGTACTCCCCGTTCCAGGCGGGGCAGGCGTGGGGTCCCGCCTGGGGCACCACCTGGTTCCGGATCCGCGGCGAGGTGCCCGCGGCCTGGGCGGGCAAGCAGGTCGAGGCGCTCATCGACCTCGGCTTCGACGTGAACATGACGGGCTTCCAGTGCGAGGCGCTCGCCTACCGGGCCGGCGCCGGCGGATCCGAGCCGATCCCGGTGAAGAGCCTGAACCCGCGCAACCAGTGGCTGCCGGTCGACGTCGCGGCGGGCGGCGCCGTGGAGTTCTACCTCGAGGGCGCCTCCAACCCGGTGCTGCTCGACTACCACCCGTTCCTGCCCACGCAGGAGGGGGACATCCTCACCGCCTCGCCCGAGCCGTTGTACCGCGTGCGGCACATGGACCTCGCGGTCTTCGAGCCGGAGGTGTTCGACCTCTCCCTCGATCTCGAGGTGCTGCTCGAGCTGCAGGCAGAGCTGCCCGAGACCAGCCCGCGGCGGATGCGGATCCTGCAGGCGCTCGATGACGCGCTCGACGTGCTCGACCTGCAGCGGATCGTCGAGACCGCCGCCGACGCCCGCGCCGAGCTGGCCGAGGTGCTCGCCGCACCCGCCGACGCGAGCGCGCACCGGATCGCCGCCGTCGGCCACGCGCACATCGACTCCGCCTGGCTGTGGCCCGTGCGCGAGACGATCCGCAAGGTCGCCCGCACCACCTCGTCGATGACCACGCTGCTCGAGGAGCAGCCTCAGTTCCGCTACGGCATGTCCAGCGCGCAGCAGTACGCGTGGATGAAGGAGCACCGTCCGGAGGTGTGGGAGCGGATCAAGGCCGCCGTCGCCGAGGGCCGGTTCCTGCCGCTCGGCGGGATGTGGGTGGAGTCCGACACCGTGATGCCCACCGGGGAGTCGCTCGTGCGGCAGTTCTCGCACGGGCAGCGGTTCTTCGAGCGCGAGTTCGGGATCCGCTCGAAGGGCGTCTGGCTGCCGGACAGCTTCGGCTACTCCCCCGCCCTGCCCCAGCTCATGCGCCGGGCCGGCTTCGAGTGGTTCTTCACGCAGAAGATCTCGTGGAACCAGCGCAACGTCTTCCCGCACCACACGTTCGACTGGGAGGGCATCGACGGATCCCGCATCTTCACGCACTTCCCGCCGATGGACACCTACAACTCGCAGCTGTCCGGCATGGAGGTCGCCAAGGCGTCCCGCCAGTTCAAGGAGAACCGCCTCGCCACCCGCTCGATCGCACCGGTCGGCTGGGGCGACGGCGGTGGCGGCACGACGCGCGAGATGACGGGCAAGGCGTCGCGTCTCGCGTCGCTCGAGGGATCCGCCCAGGTGGAGTGGATCCATCCCGACGAGTTCTTCGACGCGGCGAAGGCCGAGCTGCCGGACCCGGCGGTCTGGGTCGGCGAGCTCTACCTCGAGCTGCACCGAGGCACTCTGACCAGCCAGCACGCGACCAAGGCCACGCACCGCCGGGCGGAGCAGGCGCTGCTCGAAGCCGAGCTGTGGACCGCGACCGCGTCCGTGCGTCTCGGCGCCGAGTACCCCTACGACGAGCTGGAGGAGCTCTGGCAGCAGGTGCTGCTGCACGAGTTCCACGACATCCTTCCCGGCACCTCGATCGCGTGGGTGCACCGCGAGGCCGTGGCCGTGCTGTCCGGCGTCGTCGCGGACGCGTCCGCGCTCGCGGCTGAGGCCCGCGCGGCGCTCGCGGGATCCGGAGACGTGGAGCTCGTGTTCACGCCGACGTCGGTCGGCGTCGGATCCGGCGCCCAGGCGCTCGGTGCGACGGCGCTGCGCCCGGTCCCTGAGCTTGTCGAAGGGACTGCCACAGGCCCGGGCGCTTCGACGAGCTCATCGACCGGATCCGTCGACCTGGAAGAGACCGCCTCCGGCTTCCGCCTGGAGAACGACCTCATCGCCGTCGTGGTCTCTCCCGAAGGCCTCATCGTCTCCGCTGTGGACAAGGCCTCGGGCCGTGAGGCGATCCCGGCCGGGAAGCCCGCGAATCTGTTCCAGCTGCACCAGGACTTCCCGAACATGTGGGACGCGTGGGACATCGACCGGTACTACCGCAACCGGGTGGACGATCTCACGGCGGTCTCGTCGATCGCGGCATCGATCGAGAACGGCGTGGCGAGCATCGTCGTGGAGCGGTCCTTCTCGGTCTCCTCGATCCGCCAGACGATCTCCCTGGCTCCCGGCTCACGCACCGTGATGCTGCACAACCGGATCGACTGGAACGAGGCGGAGAAGCTGCTCAAGCTCGCCTTCCCGCTGGACGTCTTCGCCCGCGAGACGCTCGCCGAGACCCAGTTCGGCTTCCAGCGCCGCGTCACCCACGTGAACACGAGCTGGGAGGCGGCCAAGTTCGAGACGTCGATGCACCGTTTCGTGCTCGCAGCCGAGGACGACGGGTTCGGCGTCGCCCTCGTCAACGACTCGGTCTACGGCTACGACACCAGCCGGGAGTCGACCGGGGATGAGGCCTCGACGACCGTGCGGCTCTCACTGCTGCGCGCCCCCCGCTTCCCGGATCCGGAGACCGACCACGGCGTGCACGAGATCGCCGTCGGTCTCGTGATCGGCGCCGATGCCGCGATCGCCACGGCGGAGGGCATCGCGCTGAACGCCCCGGCGAGCGTCGTCCGGGGCGCGAACGAGGTCGAGCCGCTGGTCGCCGTGTCCGGCGAAGGCATCGTGGTGTCGAGCGTGAAGCTCGCCGACGACCGCTCGGGCGACGTGATCGTGCGCCTCTATGAGGCCCTCGGCCGCCGCACGACCGGAACGCTCTCCGTCGGTTTCGAGCACGCCGGAATCCGCGAAGTGTCGCTCATCGAGGACGAGCTGGACGCGCCCCGCACCGGCGAGACCCTGTCGCTGCGCCCGTTCGAGGTGCGCACGCTCCGCATCGCCCGGGCCTGACGCGCTCCGGCACGTACGGGTCGGCTCGCGCGGGTCGGCTCGCGCGGGTCGGCTCGTGCGGGTCGGCTCGCGCGGGTCGGCTCGCGCGCGGCGCCCAGCGAGCCCACTCCCACCGAGGCCCCCTCGCAGCACCGACGCCCCCTCCCGCTGACGCACCCCAGAGGGGGCGTCGATGCGCAGAGGGGGCGTCGATGGTTGCGGGGGCGCAAGCAGTGCGGCTCAGCCCAGGACGCGGGCGAAGGCGTCGCGGCTGATGCCCTGCTCCAGGATCCGCGCGGACCACTCCCGCGCGCTGTGCAGGCTGTGGTCGCGGTAGTTGCCGCACTCCACGGCGCTGACGCCGGGCACGTCGCTCCACTCCGCCTTCTCGGCGATGAAGCGCAGGCTGTCCGTGATCGCGTCCACGAGCGCGGGCACCTCGGGCCGGCCCCACATGATGAGGTGGAAGCCGGTGCGGCAGCCGAACGGCGAGACGTCGATGACGCCGTCCACGCGGTCGCGCAGCAGCGAGGCCAGCAGATGCTCGACCGTGTGCAGGCCGGCGGTGGGGATCTCGCCCTCGTTGGGCTGCACGAAGCGCACGTCGAAGTTCGAGATCTCGTCGCCGCGGGGCCCCCGCTCGACGCCGATCAGGCGCACATAGGGCGCCTTGACGGCGGTGTGGTCCAGGGTGAAGCTCTCGACCTCGGCCATGGCGGATCTCCTTCGGTGGGCGATGAATGGCAGGCCGGATCCGGCCCGGATCCGAGGGTACTCCGCTCGCCGCCGACGAGGGCCCGAGCCCGCAATACGCCGAAGTCTGCAACACGGACGGGTTCTGCTGGGGCGGGGCCGGGATACGGGGGCTGGGATCCGGGCGGCGGGGATCCGAGGGCCGGGATCCTGAAGATGGATAACGACGCTGCGCGCACGTTCCCGGCAACGTTTTCCATCTCCCATGGCGTGGCGCGTCCTGAAGATGGAAAACGACGCCGCGCGCGCGTTCCCAGCGGCGTTTTCCATCCCCGCGGGCATGGCGCGTCCTGAAGATGGAAACGTCGCGCGCACACGGCCCCGGCAACGTTTTCCATCTCCCACGGGCATGGCGCGTCCTGAAGATGGAAAACGTCGCGGCGCGCACGGCCCCGGCGGCGTTTTCCATCTCCCACCGCCACGGCACGCGTCCAGAAGATGGAAAACGACGCTGCGAGGGCGTCCGCGGCAACGTTTTTCATCTCGCTCCGGGCCTGCCCCGCACCGCCGCACCATCCCTCACCCGCACCGCGCCACCGCACCGCTCCGCGCCACCCGCGCCGCGACGCACGCCCGGGGGTCAGGACCCGTAGCGGGCCGCGATCTCCTCGGTGAGGGCGGGCCAGATCCGCTTGTGCTCTTCGCCGAAGGGGACGCCGGAGAGGAACGCCGCGGCGATGTCCCGCGACCGGTCGATGAACAGGAAGCTGCCGAGCGCGCCGAAATGGCCGGCGGTCTCGGGCGGGAACGTGTCGCTCAGCCAGTGCGGGCTCTTGGCGCCCTTGAGCTCGAAGCCCAGGCCCCACTGGTTATCGAGGTACGAGCCGTAGCCGGGCACGAGGCCGCGCAGGCCCGGCCGCGAGACGGTGAGCGCGAGATCGCGCAGGGCGACCGGGATGAGCACGGGGCGGAGCACCTCGCGACCGAAGCGCAGCAGGTCCTCGACCGAGGAGAGCGCGCCCGCCGACGGGCGGCCGGTGACGTCGGTGTGCTCCATGCCGAGCGGGAGGATGACCTCGCGCAGCATCCAGTCCGCGAAGTCCATCCCGACCGCATCGGCGACGTGTTCCGCAAGGGCGTCGAAGCCGGCGTTCGAGTAGACGCGGCGCTCGCCCGGAGCCTTCTGCGGCTCGGATCCCTCCATCGGCAGCCCGCTCGTGTGGTCGAGCAGGTTCAGCACCGTCGCCCCCGGGGGCCCGGCCGGCTCGTCCAGATCGATGAGCCCGCGCTCGACGGCGACGAGCGCGCCCCATGCCGTGAGCGGCTTGGTGACCGAGGCGAGCGGCAGCACCGCCTGCGGATCCCCCTGCACGGCCCGCGTCGCATCGGGGCCGGTGACCCCGACCAGGGCGGTGTGCGGGAAGCCGTCGGTCGCGGCGAAGGTCGTCGTCTGCACGGATCCATCGTCCCATGAGCCGCCTTCGGATCCGGATGTCACGGATCCGCCCCGGGCGGTGTCTCCATGTCGAAGGCACGAGAACCGTGCCGCAGAAGGAGCAGATCATGACGAACCAGACCAGGATCCCCGCCGTCGAGGTCACCGGCCCGCTCGGCGCCGTCGTGAAGACCGTGGCGCGGCGCAAGCTCGGCCTCGTTCCCGACTCGCTCGGCGTGATGTGGCAGCACCGACCCGTGATGATGGACATGATGCGCTTCGGCGGGAAGACCGAGAAGTGGGGCGAGCTCGACAAGAGCCTGTCGACGCTGGCGACCATGGCGGCGGCCGCGACGGTCGGGTGCAGCTTCTGCCTCGACCTGCACTACTTCATGGCGCACGACCACGGCCTCGACGAGGGGAAGGCCCGCGAGGTGCCGATCTGGCGGGAGTCGACCCGGTTCACGCACCTGGAGCGCCTGGTGATGGAGTACGCGGAGGCGATGAGCCAGACGCCGCCCGCCGTCACCGACGACCTTTCCGACGACCTGCGCGAGGAGATCGGGGCACCTGCGCTGCTGGAGCTCGCCGCGAAGGTCGGCTACCTCAACGCGACCGCCCGCATGAACATCGCCCTCGGGATCCACTCGGACGGCTTCGCGGACGCCTGCGGACTGGCGCCGCTGGCAACCCCGGCCGCGACCCGCGTAGCGTCGGACTCGTGAGCGACGCGAACGAACCGGAGCCGGAGGATCCCTTCGTCGCGCATCGCGGCCTGCTGTTCACGGTCGCGTACGAGATGCTCGGATCCGCGGCCGACGCCGAGGACGTGCTGCAGGAATCCTGGCTGCGCTGGGCGGCGGCGGATCGCGACGACGTGCGCGATCCGCGCGCCTACCTCGTGCGGATCATCACGCGGCAGGCGCTGAACCAGCTGCGGACGGTCTCCCGCCGACGCGAGGAGTACGTCGGGCCGTGGCTGCCCGAACCGCTGCTGACGGCGGCGGACGTCGCCGACGACGTGGTGCTCGCGGAGAGCGTGTCCGTCGCGATGCTCACGGTGCTCGAGACCCTGGGCCCGACCGAGCGCGCGGTGTTCGTGCTGCGCGAGGTGTTCGACGTGCCGTTCGACGAGATCGCCGCCGCGGTGGGCAAGACCCCCGCCGCCGTGCGCCAGATCGCGCACCGCGCCCGTGACCACGTCGCCGCCCGGCGGCCCCGCATCCCGGTCGACGCCTCGGAGCACGACCGCGTCGTGGAGCGCTTCATCGCCGTGATGAACTCGGGCGATGTGCAGGGGCTCATGGACGTGCTGGCTCCCGACGTGGTGTCGGTCACCGACAGCGGCGGTCTCGTGCGGCACGCGGCGCGGCGGCCGCTGCACGGCGCCGGCCGGGTCGTGGCGTTCCTGCAGGGCAGCATCGCCAAGCTCGACACGGCCTTCGCGGTGGTCCCGATGCGGGTCAACGGCACCCTCGCCGCGGGCGTCCGGGTCGGCGGCGTGCTGCTCGCGGCGGTGAGCTTCGCGGTCGAGGACGGCCGGATCGTGCAGGTGTTCTCGGTCGCGAACCCCGGCAAGCTCGCCGCTCTCGACGCCGAGGCACCCCTCGCCCGGTAGCGGACGGGATCCGGAACCGGCACGCTATCGGATCCGGGAAGCACGAAGCGCGGCTCCCGGAAGGGAACCGCGCTTCGGCGACAGGGGTCTCAGGCGCCCTTGAGCCGCTCGGACAGGTAGGCGTCGAGCTCGGCCAGCGGCACGCGCTCCTGCGCCATGGTGTCGCGGTCGCGCACGGTCACGGCGTCGTCCTCGAGCGAGTCGAAGTCGATCGTGACGCAGAACGGCGTGCCGATCTCGTCCTGACGGCGGTAGCGGCGGCCGATCGCGCCGGCGTCGTCGAAGTCGATCGCCCAGTGGCCGCGCAGATCGTCGGCGACCTTGCGGGCGAGCGGCGACAGTCGCTCGTTCCGGCTGAGCGGCAGCACCGCCACCTTGACCGGGGCGAGGCGAGGGTCGAGGCGCAGCACGGTGCGCACGTCGGTGCCGCCCTTTGCGTTCGGCACCTCCTCCTCGACGTACGCGTCGACGAGGAACGCCATCATCGAGCGGGTGAGTCCGAACGAGGGCTCGATCACGTACGGCGTGTAGCGCTCGCCCGAGGCCTGGTCGAAGTAGCTCAGGCTCTGCCCCGACGCCTCGGTGTGGCTGGACAGGTCGTAGTCGGTGCGGTTGGCGACGCCCATGAGCTCGCCCCACTCCTTGCCCGGGAAGCCGAAGCGGTACTCCACGTCGATGGTGCCGGCGGAGTAGTGCGCACGGTCCTCCTCCGGAACGTCGAAGCGGCGCATGTTGTCGGGGTGGATCCCGAGGTCGATGAACCAGTTCCAGCACTCCTCGACCCAGTGCTCGAACCACTCCTGCGCCTCGGCGGGCGGCGTGAAGTACTCGATCTCCATCTGCTCGAACTCGCGGGTGCGGAAGATGAAGTTGCCGGGGGTGATCTCGTTGCGGAACGCCTTGCCGACCTGGCCGATGCCGAACGGCGGCTTCTTACGGCTGGCGGTGAGCACGTTCGAGAAGTTCACGAAGATGCCCTGCGCGGTCTCCGGACGCAGGTAGTACAGGCCGGACTCGTCGTCGACGACGCCGAGGTAGGTCTTCACGAGGCCCGAGAACGCCTTCGGCTCGGTGTACTGGCCCTTGGTGCCGCAGTTCGGGCAGGGCACGTCGGCCAGGCCGTTCTCTGCGGGGCGGCCCTTGCGCGCCTCGAAGTCCTCGATGAGGTTGTCGGCACGGAACCGCTTATGGCACTGCAGGCACTCGACGAGCGGATCCGTGAACGTCGCGACGTGACCGGACGCCTCCCACACGCGCTTGGGCAGGATGATCGAGGAGTCCAGGCCGACCATGTCGCCGCGGCCGCGCACGAAGGTCTGCCACCACTGCCGGCGGATGTTCTCCTTCAGCTCGGTGCCGAGGGGGCCGTAGTCCCAGGCCGACCGGGAACCGCCGTAGATCTCACCCGCTTGGAACACGAACCCGCGGTGGCGGGCGAGGGCGATGACCTTGTCAAGACGGGACTGTTCGGCCACGGTGGCTCCAATGGTCGCGATGATGCGGGGATCCGTGCGTGATCACGCACCCGACAATCCTATCGGCGCGGCGCCGCACGCTTGATCGGATCCAGGGCGGGATGCTCCGTGCCGGCGTGCCGTCGGTGCGACACCGCGGGCCCGGTGCGGCCGACGGCGTGCGGCCGGATCCGCTGCGGAGGGTGCCGAGCGGATCCGGCCTGCTTCCTCAGGCCCGCGTCGTCGCAGCCTCGCCGAGGTACACGCCGGCGGCGAGCTGCTCCACGAGCGGTCGCCCGATCGGCTCCCAGCCCAGCTCGGTGCGCGCCTTCGCCCCGGTTGCCTGCTCGTCGAGCAGCAGCGCGTCGGCGAACGCCTCACCGAGGCGGGCGCGGGTCTCCTGCGCGCTCTCGGGCCGGACGCCCTCGGGGACGCCGTATCCGCTCGCGATCGCCTCGCCGAGCTCGCGCACCGTGGGGTTCTGCCCGGAGGCGCCGATGTAGGTCTGGCCGGCGCGGCCCTTCTCGAGCGCGAGCACGTAGAGCGCCGCGAGGTCGTCGACGTCCACGGTGGTCCAGTGCTGGCTGCCGTCGCCGATCAAGCGCACACCGCCGTCGGTCTGGTCCGTGAGCAGCCGCACCAGGCCGGCGCCGCGCCCGTGCACCACGGCGGGCGCCACGACGATGCCGCGCACACCGGCCGCGCCCAGCACCCTGTCCTCGCCCGCTCCGCGCCATGCGGTGAGCGCCGGCCGGGCGATCGGGCTCTGCTCGGTGATGTCGTCGGACGACCCGTAGCTCCAGATGCCGCCGGTGTGCACGAACGGCTTGCCGGTGCCGTCGAGCGCACCGAGCACGGCGTCGATGAACGCCGCATCGCCCTCGGCGGTGGACGCGGTGTGGATCACCCCGTCGGCGGCTGCAGCCGCTTCGGCCACGAGCGCGGTGTCGCCGACCTCGCCGACGAGCGCGGTCGCGCCCGCCTCCTCGACGCTGCGAGCCTTCGCCGTATCGCGGACGAGCGCGGTCACGCTGTGGCCCTCCGCGAGAAGACGAGCCAGGACGGATGTGCCGATGTAACCGGTCGCGCCGGTGAGAAGAACCTTCATGCCTTTCGCGAACGCCGGATCCGTGCCGGTATTCCCGCGGACGTTCCGCGCGGCGGGTCCGTCCTGATGCGACGACGGCGGACGCTACCGCGTGATGGTGCGCCCGTCGGGATCGCCGGGAGCGAGCGGACGCAGGCGCGCGGGCAGCGGCCAGGTCAGGTCGTGACGTTGCGCGGGCGGGCGCTGCATGTCGCCGAAGTCGTCGACCTTCACGGTGATCCGGCCGTCGCCCTCCGGCACGACCTCCACGATCCGCACGCGCAGCGGATCCCCCTCGCCTTCGAGGATCCACGGATCCGCGAGCCAGCCGATGCCGTGCTCTTCGAGTGCCGCCTCGGCGTCGAGCCAGTCGATCGGTCCGGTCAGCTCGCGCCCGAGCACGTCGACGGCCAGCCAGTCGTCGCCCTCAGGGCGGATCCAGCCGAGGAGCTCTCGGTCGTCCCGGCGATGCGGCGTCCAGTCTGCGGGGATCATCCCGCGAGCCTAACCCGCCGGGGTCGTCGAGCGAGGACGCCCGGCACGACCCAGCGCCGCCATCGGTCCTCAGAGATGGAAAACGTCGCCGGGAAGCGCCCCGCAGCAGCGAAATCCATCTCCACTCCCGGCCGACCCTCCCTCAGAGATGGAAAACGCCGCCCAGCAGCGCGCCGCAGCAGCGAAATCCATCTCCGCGGGGCGTCGCGGATCGCCTCGCCTGCGGCTCGCTCAACGACCCCGGGAGACGGCGAACGCCCGCCCCGGGGTGAGCCGGGGCGGGCGTGAGGTCACGGCGTCACCAGATCGTGACGCGCTCCTCGGGGGCCAGCCACAGGCGATCCGACTCGGTCACGTGGAACGCCTCGTAGAACGCGTCGATGTTGCGCAGGATCTGGTTGCAGCGGAACTCGTTCGGCGCGTGCGGGTCGATCGTGAGCAGGCGGATCGTCTCGGCCTCGCGGCTCTTCTGCTGCCACACCTGTGCCCACGACAGGAGGAGGCGCTGCACGCCGGTGTAGCCGTCGATCTCGGGTCCTTCGACAGGCTCGGGAACCGACGGGTCGGAGCGGAGCGCGATCTCGTACGCCTTCAGCGCGATGCCGAGGCCGCCCAGGTCGCCGATGTTCTCGCCGATCGTGAGGGCGCCGTTCACGTGATGCTCGGGAGACAGCCCCTCCGGGACGAGCACGTCGTACTGCGCGATGAGCGATGCGGTGCGCTGCTCGAAGGCGGCGCGGTCCTCGTCGGTCCACCAGTCCTGCAGCTTGCCGTCGCCGTCGTAGCGGCTGCCCTGGTCGTCGAAGCCGTGCCCGATCTCATGACCGATCACGGAGCCGATCCCGCCGTAGTTCGCGGCGGCGTCGCGCCCCGCATCGAAGAACGGGTACTGCAGGATCGCCGCGGGGAACACGATCTCGTTCATGAGCGGGTTGTAGTAGGCGTTCACCATCTGCGGCGACATGAACCACTCCTCCCGGTCGATCGGCCGGCCGACCTTGCGGATCGTGCGGTCGTGCTCGAACTCGGCGGCCCGCCCGGCATTGCCGACCAGGTCGGCGGCGTCGACGGTGACCGTGGAGTAGTCGCGCCACACCTTCGGATGCCCGATCTTGGGCGTGAAGGTCGCCAGCTTCTCCAGGGCGCGCTCGCGGGTCGCGGGGCTCATCCACTCGAGTGTGGCGATGCTCTGCCGGTACGCCTCGAGCAGGTTGCCGATCAGCTCGTCCATCGCGGCTTGCGCCTCCGGCGGGTAGTGCCGCTCGACGTAGACCTTGCCGACCGCGTCGCCGAGCGATCCCTCGACGAACGCGACGCCGCGCTTCCAGCGCTCGCGGATCGTGGGGACGCCGGTGAGCTCGGTGCCGTAGAACGAGAAGTTCTCCTGGACGATGTCGTCGGTGAGGTAGGCGGCGAGGCCGTGCACGACCTTCGCGCGCAGCCAGGCCTTCCAGTCGTCCAGCCGCTCGGGCACGAGCAGCGAGCCCAGCCCCTCGAAGAAGCTCGGCTGGTAGACGACGACCTCGGCGAAGGCCTCGGGGTGCACGGCGGCCACCGTGTCGCGCCACGGCGCGAGGTCGACGCCGACGAGCTCCTGCAGCTCGGCCCAGCTCTTCAGGTTGTACGTCTTCACCGCGTCGCGGCTGGCCACGTTGTCCCAGTGGTATCCGGCGATCTCGTGCTCGAGCGCGAACGCCCGCTCCGCCTGGTCTGCGGCGTCCACGACACCGGCGAGGGTGAGGATCCGCTCCGCGTGCGCACGGTAGGCGGCGCGGGTGCCCGCGAAGTTGTCCAGGCGGTAGTAGCTCTCGTCCGGCAGGGACAGCCCGGCCTGCACGACGAACGGCACGTAGCGCTCCGGGTCGCCCGGATCCGGCTCCACGAACACCCCGATCAGCGCCGCGATCCCCTGCCGGTCGAGAGCCCCGGTGAGCGCCAGGAACTCCGGGATGGACTGGACGGCGTCGACCGCGGCAAGCGGGTCGGCGAGCGGGGCCGTGCCGAGCGCGGCGATGCGCTCGGTGTCCATGAAGCTCGCGAACAGGTCGCCGATCTTCCGGGTCTCGGTGCCCGGATCCGCGCCCTGCGAGTCCTCGATGATCGCGCGGACGTCCTTCTCGGCCTGCTCGGCGAGCATGTGGAAGGATCCCCAGCGCGCTTTGTCGGCGGGGATCTCGGTGTTCTCGAGGAACGTGTGGTTCACGTGCCGGTAGAGGTCGTCCTGGGGGCGGATCGCGGGGTCGAAGTCGCCGATGGCGAGTCCGGAGGGGAGAACGTCGGTCATGCGCTCAGCCTATGCGGCCGTACCGGGCATCGCAGGGTCTCCGGACGCCGCGCCGCGCCGAGGATCAGCCGACCGCCGGGCCTCACCGCTCCAGCAGCGCCTTCGCCTTGTCGAGCGCGGCCATCTCGGCCGTCATGCTCTTCTGCACCGGCCCGCTCAGCAGCTTCTTCACACCGCTCAGCTCTGCGGACAGCACGAACTCGACCGTCGTGCCGCCCTCGTCCGGAGCGAACGTGTAGCCGCCGATAGGCCGCACGGGGCCGCTGATCGTGGCGAAGGCGTAACGGGTCGGCGCGGAGCGCTCGGTGATCCGGATGTCCGCGTCGATCGAGCGCCCGCCGGGACCGGCGATCACCTGATGCACGGTCGCGCCGACGGCGGACTCGCCGTTCGCGCGCATCTCGATGATGCCGCTCCTCCACTTCGGATCGTTAGCGGGGTCGGTGAAGAACGCGAAGACCGACTCGATGGGCGCGGCGATCCGGATCGTCCGGGATGCGGTGGGCATGACGCGATTATCCCGCTCAGTGCGCCGCGGAAGAAGGTTCGGGCGGGATTCCCCTCGCGCGGGCGGGACGGGGCGTCCGGCGACCGGAATATCGATCGTCCACGACGGCCCGCGCGGATCTAGGATGAGCAGTGGAGCGGCGTGTGGGGCGCCGCGGGATGGGGATCCCATGCGCGGCTTGGGGCAGATGCTCGTGCTGACCGGCGCGGCGCGCGCCGACGACGTCACGGCGGCGATCGGCGTCGTCGGAGACGGCGACCAGCTCTCGCCGTATCTTCTGCGGCAGGGGCTCGTCACGGAGGCCGGCCTCGCCGAGGCGGTGTCGGTCAGCACCGGGATGCCGTACGTCGACCTCACCGGCTACCCGCTGGATCCCGAGGTGATCTCGCTCGTGCCCGGCAACCTGTGTCGGCGGTACCGGCTGCTGCCGCTGCGCCGGATGCGCGACCAGCTCACCGTCGCGATGCTCGACCCGACCGACATCATCGCGCTCGACGACATCGCCAGCATCACCGACCTGCGGGTGTCGCCCGTGGTGGTCACCGGCGAGGCGCTGGACCAGGCGTTCGAGCGGTTCCTGCGGTCGGACGAGGAGCTCACCGACCTGTCCGAGCAGATCGGCGAGTCGTCGTCGAGCTCGACGATCGTGTTCACCGAGCAGCTCGACGACCAGGATGCGGACGCTCCCGTGGTGCGGTTCGTGAACCTGCTGATCACGCAGGCGATCAACGACCGCGCGAGCGACATCCACATCGAGCCCGGGGAGCACCGCCTCGCGGTGCGGTTCCGCATCGACGGCGTGCTGCACGAGATGCAGCGTGCGGACCGGAGCATCCAGGACGGCGTGATCTCGCGCCTGAAGATCATGTCGTCGATCGACATCGCCGAGAAGCGCGTACCGCAGGACGGCCGCATCTCGGTACTGCACGAGGGGCGCAGCATCGACCTGCGGGTGGCGACCCTGCCGACCGTGTGGGGCGAGAAGATCGTCATGCGGATCCTGGACAACAGCGGCCAGCTCATGGCGATGTCCGATCTGCGGTTCTCGGAGCCCAACGAGCTGCGTTTCACCCAGGCGATCACACGCCCGCACGGCATGGTGCTGGTGACGGGCCCGACCGGATCCGGCAAGTCGACGACGCTCTACACGGCGCTGCGCACGGTGGCGAACCCGCGGGTGAATGTGATCACGGTCGAGGATCCCGTGGAGTACCGGATCGCGGACGTCAACCAGATCCAGGTGAACCCGCGTGCGGGCCTGACCTTCGCGACCGCGCTGCGCTCGATCCTGCGGGCGGATCCGGACGTGGTGCTGGTCGGCGAGATCCGCGACCGCGAGACCGCGCTGATCTCGATCGAGGCCGCGCTGACCGGCCACCTGGTGCTGTCGACGCTGCACACGAACGACGCGCCCAGCGCACTGACCCGTCTGGTCGAGATCGGCACGGAGCCGTTTCTGGTGGCGACCGCGCTGAGCGCCGTGGTCGCGCAGCGGCTGGCCAGGCGGCTGTGCGTGAAGTGCCGCCTGCCGATCGACGACGACCGCGCGATGCTCGAGGCGGTCGGCATGCCGCAACCCCTGATCGACGGGGCGGAGGTTCACCGTGCGGTGGGCTGCTCGGCCTGCTCGAACACCGGCTACCGCGGACGCATCGCGCTGCACGAGGCCATGGAGGTCACGGACCGGATCGAGCAGTCGCTCGTGGGCCGCGCGACCGGCGGCGAGCTGCGCGAGATCGCCCTGGAGCAGGGCATGATCCCGCTGCGCGACGACGGCTGGGCGAAGGTCGCGCAGGGCATCACCACGATCGAAGAGGTGCTGCGCGTCACAGTGTGACCGGTCGGCGCCCAAAAGACCGCGTCGCACCGGCCGATGAGCCTGGTGCGACGCGGTCGCGGGTTCGGCCGAGCTCAGCTCTGGGCGCCGGTCCCGTCCCCGTCCGTCGTGGGGGGCGTGGTGCCTGCAGCCGGGCGACGCGGCGTCGCCGCCGCGGGCGCGGGAGGCTCCGGGTGCGGCGGCATCGCCGTCTCGGCCTGCGCGGCGAGGCGGTTCAGCGTGCGGCCGGCCGCCTCGCGACCGCCCAGGCCGAAGGCGAGCGCGGCCGCCAGGCCGGCGGCGATCACGATCGCGCCGAAGGCGAGGTTGATGATCGAGTCCGCGATCCCCATGGCCTTGAGCCCCATGGCCGCGAACAGGGCGATCGTGGCGTAGCGCAGAACCTTCACCATGGTCCCGTCGCCGAGGACGCGTGCGAGCACCGACGCGATCAGGAAGCCGGCGGCGATCACGATCCCGCCCATCAGCACCTTCCCGCCGATCGAGAGCACCTGGTCGAGGATCCGCGTCACCTCCGGGAAGCCGAGCAGCCGCGTCGCCATGATCGCGAAGAAGATCATGATCGCGGTCTGCACGATGCGCGTGATGATCGTCGACGCGCTGGTGCCCTCCGGCACCACGCCTGCACTCGTCAGCGCCCTGTCGGTGCCGCCTGCGCGCAGCACCCCTTCGAGGAGCTCGCCGAGGAAGCGCGCGATCACGTACCCGATCCCGAGCAGGATCAGGGCCGCGATGATGGACGGCAGCGCCGCAAGGAACATCGTCAGCATCTGCTCGGCGGGCCGCGAGATGGCGGCGATGCCGAGCACCTGCAAGGCCGCGATGGAGACGACGATCACGATGACGCCGAAGACCAGGTTGCCGACGAGCGGGACGATCCTGCCCTTGTTCTCGGCCAGCGGAGCCGTGGCCGACGACGCGTCGGCGGTTCCGGTCGCCGAGTCGGCCGAGGTGCGGATGCGGTGGCCGAGCCTGCTGAAGTCCACCGTCCCGAGGGCGGTCACCACCAGCTGCCGGGCGATCTTCGCGAGCACGAAGCCGATGAAGAACACCACACCGGCGCCGATGATGTTCGGCAGGTAGCCGAGGACGCCGTCCACGAGTCCCTGCAGCGGGGCGAGCACCTGAGTGAGCGAGAACACCTGCAGCACGGCGATGAGGCCGAGGAGCCAGACCAGTAGGCTCGCGATCTTCCCGATCGATTCACCGACCTGTGCTCCGTCCGCTCCCTGTCTGCGCAGGAAGCCGATCCTGCCCACGAGACGCGCGAAGACCCAGCGCACGACCCAGGCGATCAACCACGTGACCAGCAGGATCACGATGGCGATGAGTACCTTCAAACCGATCGACAGCCAGTCGATCGAACCTGTGGAGAGTTGCATTGTCTTCCTCCTGGACTATCTGCGGCGTTGAAGATGGACCTGTCGATGAGACGCGGGAGTCGCGAGTTCATTACGCGGGTCCCTGCAACGCGCTTCCTCCGCGGGACTGTGGACCTCTCCGACGACGCCCGCACGGTCCTTGTCCAGGGCCGCCCTGATCGGGTACGGTCCGCGCTCGACGCCTCAGTGCTGCTTCGCGAGATCGCCGTAGAGCGTGAAGATCGGCAGGTAGAGCGAGATCACCATGGCGCCGATGACCACGCCGAGGCCGACGATCAGCACGGGCTCGATGAGCGACGACAGCTGCTCGGTCGCGGTCTCCACCTCGTCCTCGTAGAAGTCGGCGATGCTGGCGAGCATCGCCGCGAGGGTGCCGGACTCCTCGCCCACCGCGACCATCTGCGACACCATCGACGGGAACACCGCGGCCTTGGCGAGCGGGGCGGCGAACGAGCGGCCGCTGCGGATCGACTCCTGGATGTCGCGCACCGTCTGTTCGATCTTCCAGTTGTTCGACGCCTGCCCCACGATCGACAGCGCCTGGATGATCGGAACGCCGGCGTCGAGCATCATCGACAGATTCCGGGTGAAGCGCGCCACGGCCATCTTGGTCAGCAGCTTGCCGAAGATCGGAAGCTTCAGCAGGAACGGATCCACCACCTTGCGGTAGGCGTCGGTGTAGCGATTGCGCGCCCACCAGATCCACACGATGATCACGATGACGGCGACGACAGGAGCGATCCATCTCATGTTCTCGGAGACCGTGACGAGGATCTGCGTCGGCAGCGGCAGGCCGGTGCCGAGGCCTTCGAACATGCTCTTGAACACCGGCACGACGAAGATCAGCATCGCGGTGACGCCGAGGATCGCGATGATCAGCACCACGAGCGGATAGGTCGTGGCGGCGCGGATCTTGGCATGCAGGTCGGCCTGCTTCTGATAGGTCTCGGCGATCGAGGTGAGCGCCTTGCCGAGGAAGCCGCCGGCCTCGCCGACCCGGATGATCGACACCATGAGCGGCGGGAACACCTGCGGGTGCCGTGCCATCGAGGCCGACAACGAGGATCCCGACTCGACGTCGGTCTGCACGGTCACGAGCACCTGCTGCAGCTTCTTGTCATCGGCCTGCTCGGCGAGCACGGTGAGGGTGCGCAGCAACGGCAGGCCTGCGTTGATGAGCGCCGCCATCTGCCTCGAGAAGATCGCCAGCGTCTTCGCCGACACTCCGCGACGGAACGACGGCAGGGTGATCTCGCGATGGAGGCCCGTCTTCGCGACGGGCGCCACCCGCAGCGGGGTGAGGCCCTGTGCCTTGAGCTTGGCGGCGACGACGCTGTCGCTGGACGCGTCCATCGACCCCTTGACCGTCTGCGCCGTCGCCGGATTCAGCGCCTGGTACTCGTATTCCTGCACGCCGGCCATCACGATCCCCACTCCTCGAGCTGCGCTCCTGCGGCGAACGTCGACCACGATTCGGCGTCGATGTCGCGGGGCTGCACGTGCACGCCGTCGATCGACTTCGGGTCGACGGCGAACGTGCGCGCCACGTGCGGCGCGATGAGGCCCTCCCCGACGAGCCGGCGCAGGTCCTGGTCGAGGGTGTGCATGCCGGCCGACTGGCTCGCCTGCATCGTGGAGTAGAGCTGCGACACCTGGCCCTCCCGGATGAGATTCGCGACCGCGGGGGTGTTGATGAGCACCTCGGTCGCGATCGTGCGGCCCGCGGTCTGCGCGCGCGGCAGCAGCGTCTGGCTGATGATGCCCTGCAGGGTGTCGCCCAGCTGGGTGCGGATCTGGTGCTGCTGATCGGCGGGGAACACGTCGACGATGCGGTTCACCGACTTGGCCGCGCCTTGGGTGTGCAGAGTGGACAGCACGAGGTGGCCGGTCTCCGCAGCCGACAGGGCGGTGGAGATGGATTCCGGATCCCGCAGCTCGCCGACCAGGATCACGTCGGGGTCCTGCCGCAGCACCCGGCGCAGAGCCTCGGCGAACGAGGCGGTGTCGGATCCGACCTCGCGCTGATGGATGAGCGCGCGACTGCTGGTGTGGTGGAACTCGATCGGATCCTCGATCGTGACGATGTGCACCGGCCGCGTGTTGTTGACGATGTCGACCATGGCGGTGAGGGTGGTGGACTTGCCGGATCCGGTCGGGCCGGTGAGCAGCACGAGGCCGCGCGGGCGCAGGGCCAGGTCGCGGGCGATCGCCGGGGCGCCGAGCTCCTCGAGCGTGAACACCCGGTCGGGGATGTACCGCAGCGCCATGGCGATGTCGCCCAGCTGACGGAACACGTTCACGCGGAAGCGTCCGATCCCGTCGACCGCGTGTGCGAGGTCGACCTCGTGGTTCGTGGCGAACTCCTCGCGCTGCGGGTCGGTCATGAGGTCGTACGCGGCCTGCTCGACCCAGTCGTGGCTGAGCCGCCCCGCGTGTCCCGGCACCTCGACGAGGTCGCCGTCGACGCGCATGAGAGGTGGGAAGCCGGCGGTGACGTGCACGTCGCTCGCCCCCGCGCGGGCCCCGACCCCGAGGATGCCCGTGAGCTCCGCGGCGCTCATTTCGCCGGTCCCGTCGCGGGCCCTGGGGCGACGAAGGCGAGCAGCGCCAGGTTGACGGTGAGGCTGCCGTTCGCACCCTGCACCGTCACCTTGTCGACGCCGAGGAGGCGACCGGATCCGCGGAGTCCGTCGAGGAAGCTCTGCACGGCAGTCAGGTCGGCGGCCGTGGCCGTGACGGTCAGGGGGATCTGCTCCCGCCCGTCGACCGCGGTTGCGCCCGACCCGGCGGAGCCACCGGCGGCGCTGCCCCCGTTGGCACCCGCAGCCGGCGAAGCCTGGCTCGCGTCGGCACTCGCCTGCGCGGCCGTGCTCTTCGCCTGCCCCACCGGATCCGACCCGCTCGTCGGCTGCGGCGTGGGCTGCGGGGCGGTCTGCGCCTTGGCTGCTGCGGCCGCCGGTCCGGCCGGCACGGGAGCGGTCCGCGGCGCGTAGGGTGCGAGTCCTTCCCGGACGATCGAGGTGATCACCACTCCGGAGCCCTGGGCCGATTCGGCAATGAGGTCGAACGCGCGATCCAGGTCCGGCACCGCGGGGATCTGCGCCCGCAAGTCCTGCACCGCCGCGTCGATCTCGCCCTTGCGCGCCTTCTGCTTCTGCAGGGTCGAGATCTGCGCCTCGTAGGCCGTGTTGGTGGCGCCCGCCTGAGCGGTGTCGCCGAACGCGGTGAACGTCTGCCCGAGCAGGGGCAGGGCCCCGAAGACGACGGCGAGCGCCACGACGGCGACGGTGATGAGAGCACCGATGAGATTGATGAGCGACTTGGTCACTTCTCCACCGCCTTGGTGTAGCTGCCGGAATAGACGGTCTGATCGAAGGTGATGTCCACCTTGTAGGTGAATCGGCCGGCCGCCGTCGCACCCGACGTGGTGGAGTTGGCATCGGCGGTGAGCACGCCGTCGACGGTGCGCAGGCTCCGCACGTAGGCACCGAGATCGAGCGCGGTGCCGCTGTCGAGCGTGAGTGTTCCGGTGAGTCCGACGGCGGTCTTCGCGGCCTTCTCGTCGGCTTTCCCATCGCCGGCGGTCGCAGGAGCGGCGCCGGTCGTGAGCTCGAAGCCGACCAGGCTCGTGCCAGCCGGCAACGTGCCGCGGATCCGGTTCAGGATCGCCGTCCACGACAGATCGGATCCCATCGCGTCGGCACGGAACCGGGTGAGGTCGGCCTCCGTCTTCAGCGCGTTGCTGACGTCGGAGAGGCCCGCGATCTGTCCGATCAGCTGGCTCGAGCGGGCCTGCTCGGCGGCGAGGCGCTGCTGCGCGAACAGGTTCACGGCGAACGCCGCGGCGATGAGCACGATGGCGAGCAGGATCGCGAGCAGTCCCGCCCGCACCCACGTGCGCCCGAGCGCGTCGCGTTCGCGACGCTCGACCTCGGAGCGGGGCAGCAGATCGACCCGCGGCGTACCGCCGGGGGTCGCGACGGTGATGCGTGTCATCAGCGGTCCTTTCCGAGGGCGAGCCCCGCAGTGCTCACCAGGTTGAGGGCGAGATCACCGGTCGGATCGGCGACATGAAGCGGCAGCACATCGTGCAGCACGACGGTCCGGAGCGGGGCGTCGAGGGTTGCCGCGAGTCCCGGGGCGACGCCGTCCACGGCGGCGCCTGCGCCGGTGATCAGCACCTGGGTGATCGGCGGCACGCCGTCCTTGTTCAGGTAGAAGGCCAAGGTGCTGCGGATCCGCCCGATCACGTCCGCGACCGGCCTGGTGCTCGCATCGGAGCGCAGCGCACCCATCGGCACGATGCCCGCGGCGCCGACGAGTTCGGCCGCGGCGACGCGGGTCGGATCCACCCGGGCCGCGGCGAACGTGCCGTCCTCCGGGGCGATCCGGGTGTTGCGGCGACGCACGGCGACGGTCTCCAGGTCGACCGGCGTGATCCGCACGAAGTCGGGGATGCCGTTGCGCAGGATGACGATCTGCGTCGTGTGGTCGCCGATATGGATCACCGCCGCGGTTCCTTCGGGCGCGACGAGCGCGGCGGCACGGGCGAGCCCGAACGTGGCGAGGTCGACGCCATCGATGCGGATCTTGGCCCGCCCGAACGCGGTGATCATGTCCTCGATCGTCGAGGAGACGGCAGCCACGAGCAGCCCGTGCAGCTGGTCGCCGTGCTGTGCGGTCGGGTAGTAGTCGAGCACAGCCTGGGCGACGGGCACCGGCAGCAGATCCTGCACCTGGAACGGCAGCGCCTGGCGCAGCAGTTCGGGCGCGATCGCCACCGTGCTGTGCTCCCGCACGAGCACGCGCCGATTGGCGATGCCGAGAGTCGCCGACTTGGCACGGATCTTCGCCGTGCTCCACAGGTCGCGGATCGCGGTGGCGACTGCGCCCTGATCGAGCACTTCGGAGTCGTGTGCTGCATCCGGCGGCAGTGCCACCTCGCCGTACGCGACGACCTGCGGTTGACGCTCGACGGACACCTCTACCGCGCGCACGCTCTCTTCGGTGATCTCCACACCGACATGCGATCTCGCCATGTTCTCTCCCCACGTCCCCCTTACCCGCCCCAGGCGGGTTCAGTTCAGTCCCAGAATTCCGACATACCAGCGCCCGACCGGCTCGCCCACCGCGATCCCAGCCCAGGCACCCAGGATCATCCACGGCCCGAACGGGATCGCCGTCTTGCGTTTCGCTCGGCGCAACAGGACCAGGGCGAGGCTGTACAGCCCGCCGAACACGAACGCGGCGAACGCGCCGACGGCCAGCGTCGCCCAGCCGCACCAGCCGAGATACAGGCCCGCGAGGGCGGCCAGCTTGACGTCGCCGCCGCCCATCCCTCGCGGGCTGATGAAGCGCACGATCCAGTAGAAGGCGTAGAGGATCGCCGCTCCAGCCGCGGCGCGAAGGAACGTCATCCAGCCCGTCATGGAGCCGGCTGATTCCCCCGCTTCCGCCGCAAGGGCGAGCAGCACCATTCCCACGACGATGCTCGGCAGCACGATCGCATCCGGCAGCCGTTTCGTGTCGAGATCGATCAGCGTGAGCACGACCGACACGGCAGCGAAGTACAGGAAGGCGACCAGCACGACCCAGAACACCCGATACGCCGTCGGGCCGGGCACCGTAGCTCCGGGAGGAAGACCACCGGAGATGAAGCGCGGTGCCGCCGCGGTCAATGCCCACGACGTGACCGCCACGAACGAAACCCCGGTGACCGCCTCGACCAAGGGATACCGTCCGCTGATCGGGACGGAGCAGTTCGCACATCGTCCCCGCAACGCCAGCCACGACACCACCGGAACGTTCTGCCACCACCGGATCGGAGCATCGCACTCCGGGCACCGGCTCTCCCGCAGGAGCGAGACTCCCGCCGGGACGCGGTAGGCGACGACGTTGAGGAAGGATCCGATGACCAGTCCGAAGACGCCGGAAAAGACGAGCACGATGCCTTCCTCCAGCACGATCATTGTTCGCTCTGCGCCGACACCGTGGTGCCGATCGTCTGGGTCGTCTTGTTCGGGTCGAATATCCCCCCGTTGCCGCTGACGCCGCATGCCAGGTTCTTGAAAGCGGGATCCCATCCCATCGGCGCGCAGGTGAATGTTCCGCCATTTAGGTGCACTCCGTTGACGCCGGCATAGATCTGGCCCGTCATCGTCAGGGCGATCGTGTTGTTGATCCCGCAGGCGCTGTACATCATGGTCCGCACCGAGTCTGTGCCTGTGACGCTGATGCTGTCCGCCGGAGTGCTGCCGTCGGATCGGCACGTCGGCTGACTGTCGGCAACATTCGCGTCGCCGTGGATGATGAGCAATTCGGGTCCTGCACCGCTGTTCAGGGCCGCATTTCCATTGGATAGGTTGTTGGTCAAGTTCAAGTTCATCTTGGTCGTCGGAGGCACATAGATCAGAGCGTCCCTCGCGACGCTGGCTGTGTCGGGCTGGACCGTGACCGCGTTACCCGAGACGCATCCGCTCATATCGATGTACGCGCGCGTCCCAGTCGTCGCCAGGATGGACGCCAACGTCCCACCGCTGCAGACGTCAGGGGTCGCCGCATTGGGATAGGTGATTGAGCTCTGAGACAGGTTCTTGGACGCGTCGAGTTCGAGCCACGCCGTCGCATCATGGACTGCTTGAAGGGTCGGCGAGATCGTAGGTGCCGGCTGTCCGCCCTGCCCGACGAGAGTCGCACCGTTGGCGTCCTTCCACCCGACCGGCATCGGTGAGGGCACGGTTCCAACTGCTTTGACCGTTCCTCCGATAGGGCACCCGGCTGGCTGGGCCGGAGTGAGGGCGCCGCACTCTGCAGCGGTGCCGAGGTGCCCGACAGTTCCGGTCTTTGTCAGTGAGACATTGTTGCCCGCGTAGATCTGTCCGCCTACGATCACCGTTCCCGAAGATGCCGTGGTGAGACTCACGTCGCCGGTCTGGGTGATGATGCTTCCACCGACATGCAGGTTCTTGTTACTGGCATTGACGTATCCGTACGCGTAGATACTCCCGGTCACATAGCAGTCGCCCGTGACATCGACGCTCGCGTTCGTGACCCAGAGGTCACCCTGAATCTCGTTGCTCGCCCCGTTGTTGCAGGAATAGTTTCCTGAGCCACGGATGACCAGGTCACCCTGATACGTGGACTTGGTGGCAGTGAACTGGGTATCGAAATAAGCCAGAGTTCCCGCCGGCCGGGTGTCTGGCGAGATAGACCACGCGTATGCCGAGTCGATCGTGCTCGTCTGCCCGTTCGCCGTACCGACGGCGTGGATCACAACAGCGGTGGATGACGCGGTGGGGCACGCGGAGTAGGAATCGGCACCACTGGCGATGGAGGACCACGCACGGGGTGCGCTCGTGGATGTGGCCCACCGGATGGTTGCCGCGTAACCGTGCGCAACGGTGGTGTCCGGCGTCACCGCGATACCGCTGCTGCAAGCCAACGTGCCGTCGCCCGCCTTGATACCCGCGATGATCGTGCTCAGAGCCACATCTCGCCCGGACTCGGCTGCCACGTACGACTGAGTGTTGCTCTTGTTCGACGCGTTCCCGTTGATGACGAAGAACACCGCGGCTGCAATCGTTGCCGTGGCTATAGCGCCGACGAGCGCTACAAAGACCACGAGAACGAGCGCAACGCCCTGATCGTCTCCAGGATGCTTCCTCCAGCGCTCGGCCAGTTCATGAATCAGAAGCATGTCTGCGCACCCCCTCCCGGGCGGACGCCCCAATTCGCGTCCGTGGGCGCCGAGGCGCTGCGGAGATAGCCCGTTCCTTCGAAATGCACGGTCGGGCCGTTCGCGCTCTTCACGTCGAACGAGTATCGGATCGTGTTGGGGCTCACAATGGCGAAGAACGGATCGAATCCGCCGCCGCTGAGCGGGTGCGCAACGATTCCGGATTGCCAAGCCGGCCACGAGGCGGTGCTCAGCGATGTCCCCGACGTGATCGCGAGATTCGCGGTGCCGGGCGGCGTCATAGTCCCGTCGACGAAGGAGAAGCCCATGCACGCGTTGGAGGCCGAAGATGTGGCCACCAAGAGCGTCGATCCGGATGGCACCGAGAACGCAATACCATCGCGCATCGCACGCTCGACCTGCGACGCAATCAGTTGGCCTCGTTCCGTCGCATCGACCTGGCCGCTGACGCTCGCCTGCGCCTTCCACATGTTGAAGAACACCACCGCGATCCCTGTGGTGATCAACCCGAGGATCACCACGAAGAAGATGAGCTCGATCAGCGAGAATCCATCCTCAGCACGGTCCGTTGAACTGTTCATGGGAGATAGACCTTTGCTGTGACGGTAGCTAGGAGAACTCCGCTGGAGTCCTTCGCCGTCAGGACGAGCGTCGCGAGGGTGCCGGTCCCGCACGCGACGTTTGCACCAGTCGAATCGGTGAAGAAGGGAGATTGGGGCGCAACAGCCGAGACGCCGGACGTCGCGATCGGCTTGCCAACACCGTCCGAATACGAGTGGGCGCCGACCGCCGCGGCGATGGTGGCGCAGTTCGGCGACTGCCTGACCTGTTCGACAAGTCCGTTGATGGCACGAGTCGCGGTCGCGGTGGTGGACTGTTGCGACGAGTAAACGATGCCGTTGTATAGCGCGGGGATCAACGCAACCGTGATGATCGCAAGCAGGAACATCGCGATGATGAGTTCGACGAGGCCGAAGCCTTGATCGTGTACACCAGGCAGGTCACGCATCGGCGTTCCTTCCCATGATTAGGCCGTCGGCGCGCACTCCGTCCGGGGCCGACTCAGACAGCCCCGGACGCGCGAAGCCCCCGGGTTTACCTACAACCGCTGCCGTCGGTCTTTGCCCCCGGGCCAGAGAAGAACGCACTGGCAGCCGCGATGTACTTCTGGCCGTCAGGGTCATAACCGGAGACGCAAACTGACGCCGCAGAACTCGAGTCCCCAACGCCGGCCGTACCGCCCGTTTCCAGCTTCAGCACGAAGTTTCCGCTCATCATCGTCCCGAGGTCAGTGTTTGCCTTAGTCGCGCCCGCGGCCGCGGTCGCGGCCGAAGCGAAATCCGCTACCGCAGTGGTTGATGCATTCTTTGTGCTCGACTGCGTAGCGCCGTCGACGGACGTCTTCTGAATGAAGCCGAATAGCGGGATGGCGATCGCCACCAGGATTCCGATGATCACGACCACGATGATCAGTTCGATCAGTGAGAAACCGGCTTCGTCGCCGTTCTCGCGTGCCGCCTTTTTCGCCTCGAGGGCGCGACGAATATTGAGCATTACATGTCCCCATTTCAGAGAGTCGTTTCGGGTGAAAACGCACTCTGCGAACCGGCGCGTCCCCTGCGCCAAAAAGCCGGATGGTTCCGGTCCCCAGATTCGGAGTCGAGCTGTCCCAGAGCTCTCATCCTGGGATCAGGATGGACCTAACTTCACCTCCGCGCAAGAGAAATGTTGAAACCGCCATTCCGGGATACCGACGATCGCTCCTCGGGTCACCGCGGACCTCGAGGAGCGCGCCCGCCGCCACTTCCCGTTAGGTGCTCCTCATGGTCTTCTGGGGAGTTCTCCGCACGGGCCGAAGCCGGCTAGTACGCCGGAGCGGTGCTCGGCGCGCTGCTCACACTCGCCGTGCTCGTCGTCGTGAACGCGATCGTGCAACTCGCCGGGTCTGTCGTGCCGAGCGCGCGCAGCGCCGGCTTAATCGCGCGGTCCGCTCCGCCGCGCGGCACGGCATCGTCCCGCGTCCGGTGTCGCCGACGAACGACGCGGAAGCGACCTCCGGTCATCCTCCTGAACAACGCTCAGGCTTGCCTTCCCGCGTTTCCTAAAATAGGCTGTTTCCCATCATGGGAAACGAGGAGATTCGAGAAACGACGCTGCTGAACGATGCGCTCGCCAGCATCGAGCGGCTATTGCCCCGGTCGTGGCGCTTGGAATCCGCGCACGGAACGAACCGGCCCGACCGTGCAATCGACGCGCTCGTCGCGCTCATCGGTCCCAACAAGGAGCGGACAACCTTCGCCGTCGAGGCCAAACGCTCCGGGACTCCGCACAACGTGCTGATGGCCTTCCTTCGCGACATGTCACGCCAAGTCGAAGTGCCGCTCCTCTACGTCTCCGACTACATCGGTGCCGGGTTGCGGTCACAGCTCACGGCGGAAGGGGTCAGTTACGCCGACGCAACCGGATGGGTCCGCCTCACGTCTGAATCTCCGCTCGTGCTCGTGACCGGACATGGGGCAGACCGGGCGCCGCGGACGACGGGTACAAGTGCCGTTGCCAGGCTCAATGGAGTCGCCGCGAGCCGGATCATCCGTGCGCTGTGCACCACCGAGCTTCCGCTGGGGGTCCGCGCACTGGCAGAACGAGCGGACGTGTCGCCCGGCTCCGTTTCCAAGTTGCTTCCGACATTGACAACCGAGGGCATCGTGGACCGTAACGATGCCGGCCAGGTGACCGCAGTGCGTCGGCGGGAACTGATCCGCCGCTGGGTCAGGGACTATTCCTTCACGCGAGCCAATCGCCCCAACGCCTTCTTCATAGCCCCTCGTGGAGTCGATCGCATGCTCGCACGACTCGTCGATTCCGAGGAGAACGTGACGATGACAGGGGCCGCGGCCGCTCGTCGGCTTCTTCCTGACGGAGTCGTCCCCGTGGTTCCTCTGCGCGTCGTCGCGCTCTATGCGGCTCGTCCCGCAGTGCTCGCCGAACACCTCGAACTGATTCCCGCTGACGCCGTCACGGGGAATGTCGTGATCGCTGCGCCTCAAGACGCAGCCATCTTGGAGAACGACATCGCCCCCGACGCACTAGTACTCGCGGACCTGCTGACCCTGCCTGGTCGAGGCGATGCGGAAGCCGAGCAACTCATGGACGCATTCGCCCGCGCCGACGACGCTTGGAGCCGCTGATGAGCATCTCACCCGAATACGTCGCAGCCCGTCGAGTGCTTCTCGACGCCGTCGCTGCGCTGGGTGAGCATCGCGACACCCTGGTGCTCGTCGGCGCTCAAGCGGTCTATCACCACACCGGTGATGCTGATCTGAACGTGCCGCTGCTGACCACTGATGCCGACTTCGCCGTCAACACGGCAAACCTCCAGGACTCTCCCGAGATCGGCAGCCTCCTGCGCCGCGCAGGGTTCACCCCCGGGGTCAATCCTGGGCACTGGGTGAACACCGGAGACATCGCTGTCGACCTCATGGTCGTTCCGCATCAGGCGGGAACGACCAGCTCGACCGCTCGCGCGGCACGGATGCCGCCGCACGAGAAGCTGACCGCACGGATCGCGCGAGGCCTGGAACCCGCGCTCATCGACAACGCATACGTGTCTATCAGCGCCCTCGACCCGAACGATGATCGTGAGTTCAGGCTCAGAGTCGCCGGCCCGGCAGCGCTGCTCACCGCGAAAGCAGTGAAGATCAGCGAACGACTGCAACAGGCTGAGCGACAGCCCGGGCGACTGCAAGCAAAAGACGCTCTCGACGCATTCCGGCTCTTCCAGGCGATCGAGACGAACGACCTGGTCGCAGGGTTCGCCTCGCATCAAGTCGAGAGCGAGGCTCGCGCCGTCTCCGCCGAAGCCATCGAGATTTATCGAGAACATGCCGCATCGCCCGGAGGCTCTATCGTGCGGCTCGCCGCAACGGCCGCCCAAGACGATCCGACGATTCCCCCGTCGTTCGCCGCGCTCGTCACCGCGCTGCTCTCGGCGCTCTAAGCCGCATCACGTCCGCCCACGGGGAGCTCCACCTTCACGCAGAAGCCGTCGTCGGTGTGCTCGGCGAAGACGTCGCCGCCGTGCGCCCTCGCCAGTCCGCGCGCGATCGCCAGTCCCAGCCCGGCACCCGAGGCCACCGCGTCCGGTGCCGCCGCGCCACGGGCCGGATCCGACCGCCAGCCCACCTCGAACATGCGGCCCAGATCCTCGACCGCCACGCCGCTGCCGTGGTCCAGCACCGCGAGCACGAGCCGATGCGGCGACGGCGACTCCGCGAACACCAGCACCTCTGATCCCTCCGGCGCGTGCCGCACGGCGTTGGTGAGCAGGTTGACGATCACCCGGGTGAGCTGATGCGGATCCGCCCACAGCACATGCCCGTCGATGTCGCGCTGCACGATCCGCACCCGGTGATCGCCCACCGCCGCGATGACGTCGGCCACCGCATCGGAGACGATGTCGAGCAGCTCGACCTGCTCGGTGCGCAGCCGCAGCGAGCCGGACGTGATGCGGGACAGCTCGAACAGGTCGTCGACCATGCGGCTCATCGTCTCGATGTGAGCGCGCACCTGCCCGGGGAGCTCCTCGGGATCCGCCAGGCCCGCCTCCGCCGACTCGGCGAGGGCGCGGATCGCGGTGAGCGGCGTGCGCAGGTCGTGCGACATCCAGGCCAGGAACCGGCGCCGGTCCGAATCCGCCCGCTCCAGCTCGGCCCGTGCCTCGCTGAGCCGGGCCGACACCTCGGCCAGCTCGGCCGACAGCTCGTCGAACTCGCGCCAGCCGCTGCGCCCGCCGTCCACGACGTCGCCCTCGCCGACGCGGCGCACCGAGGCCGTGAGCTCCCGCACGGACGCCCTGGCCGCCCTCGCCGTGATCCACGCCGTCGCGAGCGCGCACAGCAGAGCCGCACCGAGCACCCAGATCAGCACGGTGAAATCGTGCACGGAGAGATACATCTCCGCGGATATCGCGAGCACGCCCGTCGCGAGCGCGAGCACCGACGCCGCCCCCACGACGACGAGCCGGAAGGTCAGCCCGGCGCGGCGCGCGCGCCGCAGCACGAGCAGCGCGACGAGCGTCACCACGCCCGCGCAGCCGAGCACCGTGAGCACGATCAGCAGCACGTCGAGCGCGCCGAGGGGCATCACGAGCCGGATCCGTCCGCCGAGAACCGGTACCCGGCGCCCCACTCCGTGAGCAGGTGCCTCGGGTGACGCGGATCCTGCTCGATCTTCTCCCGCAGCCGGCGCACGTGCACGGTGACGGTGCTCGCCTCGCCGAACGACCAGCCCCACACCTCGCGCAGGATGTCGTCGCGGGAGAGCACCTCGCCGTCGTGCTGCACCAGGTGGGCGAGAAGCTCGTACTCGCGCGCCGCCAGCACCACCTCCTCGCCGCGCACGTGCACGCGGCGACGCGCGGGATCCAGCCGGAAGTCGCCGCGGGTGACCTCCCGGGTCGGAGCCGCCGCCGCACGGGAGCGACGCAGCAGCGCCCCGACCCGCAGCAGCAGCTCGCGCAGCGCGAACGGCTTCACGAGGTAGTCGTCGGCGCCGGTCTCGAGCCCCTCGATCCGCTGCTCCACCTCGCCGAGCGCGGTCAGCATGATGATCGGCACGGCCGATCGCGCCCGCGCGTCGCGCGCCAGCTCGTCGCCGCTGAGGCCGGGCAGCATCCGATCGAGGATGAGCAGATCAGGCGGATCCGCCCGCACGGCCCGCTGGGCCGAGACGCCGTCGCCGAAGCCCTCGACGCGGTACCCGCTCGCGCCGAGATAGCGCTCGACGGCGGCGCGCACGGTCGGATCGTCCTCGACGATCACGACGCGGGGCTCGACCGTCTCGGCGCGCCCGTCGAGGGTGTTCGCGTCCTCGACGGCTCCGGGCTTCTCCATGCTCAGAGGCTAGCCCCGGCGCCCGGACCGACCCGAGTTCCTTACGGCCTCGAAAGAACTCCACCGCACGGATCCGGGCCGACCTAGCGTCGCCAGTGTCCTCGAAACCCACGGCGGATCCTCGCCGGAAATGGAGCAATCATGCGCAAGACCGCACTCATCCCCACGTCCGTCGGCGTCGCCGTCCTCGCCCTGGGCCTGACCCTCGCCGGGTGCAGCTCGACCCCCGCCGGATCCGCATCCTCCTCCGACGCGATGCCGACCAGCTCGTCGTCGCCGATGCCGTCCGACACGATGCACTCGGACATGCAGAAGACCGGCACGTTCATGGGCCTGAACGGCAAGAACGTCAAGGGCACCGTGACCATCTCCGGATCCGACCTCAAGCTCACCGGGTTCTCCTCGGACGAGGGACCCGACCTGCACGTCTACCTGACCAACGGCACAGACGAGGCCGCCGTCGCGGCCGGAAAGCAGATCGACCCCGTCGCGTTCGACAAGGACACGCAGTCGTTCATGCTGAACGGCGTCGACGCGTCCACCTACACCGACGTCGTGATCCACTGCGACAAGGCCAAGGCGGTCTTCGGCGCCGCTGCGCTGTCATGACCGCCATCAGTGCGAGGGCCGGCGGCGTCACGTCGGCCCTGGTGGGGTCTCCGCAACGATGGCTCCTCGCCTCGGCTCTGCTGGGCGGGTCTGCACGGGTCGCCGCAGGAGTGCTCTGGCTCGCCGAGGGGATCCTGAAGTACCGTGCGGGGTTCGGCTCCGCCGACATCCTGCTCGTGGCGCAGGGCACCGCGGGCAACAGCCGGGTGCCGTTCTACTTCCGTCCACTGGGTGCGCTCATGCAGGGCGCGCCGGCGCTGTTCGGCATCGCGATCCCGGCGCTCGAGGTGACGCTCGGCGTGCTGCTCGTGCTCGGCCTCGGCCGGACGCTGACCACGCTGGTGGCGCTCGGATCCGTCGCGACGCTGATGCTGTACTGGTCGTCGGATCAGCTCATCGCACAGTATCCGATCCTGGTGCTGCTGTCGGCGCTGGTCCTCGCGCTGCCGCGATCGGGATGGATCGGGGTGGCCGGGTGGTCGTCGTGGCGGAAGCGCCGGTCGGAGCGATTCGAGCGCTGACCACCCCGCGAGCGCCCGTCTCCTCCGCACACGCGAAGTCGACGGGCGCCGTCGGCTCAGCGCTCCCGGCTCAGTGCTCTCGGCTCAGTGCTCTCGGCTCAGCGGCGGCGCAGCCAGCGGCGGCGAGGCTCAGCGGGAGGATCCGCCGCAGCCGGCTGCGCGGCCGCCCTCCGCGCCCGCCAGGCCTCGATCTCGGCCTCGACGTCACGGGGCCGGGTGACGACGGGAGGCCCGCCGAGCAGTTGCCGCCGCGCCTCGATGACCCGGCGGTTGAAGTCCTCCAGCACGGCGCGCACGTCGCTCTCGCGCGGGATCGCGTCGAGCTGCCCGTCGAGCTCGCGATCCTCGACCCGCAGCATGAGCGCGGGCGGTCCGAGGCCGGTCAGGCTCTCCCGCTCGATCTTTCGGCGGATCCACCAGTCCGGGTCGTGATGAGCGCCGAGGCCGGGGATCGGCCTGCCCGCGCCGGGCAGATCGTCGAAGTCGCCGCGACGGATCGCCACCTGGATCGCGGTCTCGACGATCGCGGGCATGGTCTCGGCGTTCAGGACCGCGGGCGGTGCGATGGGCTGCGCCTCGTCCAGCCGCGCCTGGCCGTCGGAGCGCCCGCCGTGCCGAGCCTCCTGCGCGATCTCGTGCGCGCGGTGCGCGGCGTCGCGTGCTCGGCGCATCCTGTCCGGATCCGTCATGACGTCTCCTCCCGTTCGTCACGTTCACGTCGGGTCTTCTCCAGCCTAAGCCGGGGTGCCCGCACGGCACACTCTCTGGTTCACCCCGCTCCCCGCGGCGCGGCTCCCGGCGGCGTCGCCTGATGAACCGGAGCCGGGTCGGGCATGTCCCCGCCCGCCTCTAGGCTCGGTGGGGTGTCTGCCTCCGCCTCGACCCTGAACCGCGAGATCGTCCGGCTCGCCGTGCCGGCGCTCGGCGCGCTCGTCGCGGAGCCGGCGTTCCTCATGGTCGACGCGGCTCTCGTCGGGCACCTCGGCACGGTGCCGCTCGCGGGGCTCGGGATCGCGTCCGCGATCCTGCAGACCGTCGTCGGGCTGATGATCTTCCTGGCCTACTCCACGACCCCCGCCGTCGCCCGGCGGTTCGGGGCCGGCGAGCACGGCGGCGCGGTCTCGGTCGGGATCGACGGGATGTGGCTCGCCCTCGGGCTCGGCGCGGTGCTCGCGGTCATCGGATCCTTCCTCACCCCCGTCGTCATCCCGCTGTTCGGCGCGAGCGAGGCCGTCGCCGCCCAGGCCTCCGCGTATCTCACGCCCTCGATGTGGGGCCTCCCGGCGATGCTCGTCGTCTACGCGGCGACGGGCCTGCTGCGCGGCATGCAGGACACCGTGACGCCGCTGTGGATCGCCGGCGCCGGCTTCGCGGCGAACGCGCTGCTGAACGCGCTGTTCATCTACGGCTTCGGCTGGGGCATCGCCGGCTCCGCCTTCGGCACCGTGGTCGCACAGTGGGCCATGGTGGGCGCCTACGCGCTCGTGATCGGCCGGCTGGCGAAGCGCCACGAGGCATCCGTCGCCCCGGAGCTGTCCGGGATCCGCGGATCCGCCCGCTCGGGAGGGTGGCTGTTCCTGCGCACGGTGAGCCTGCGCATCGCTCTGCTGACCACGGTCGGCGTCGCGACCGGGATCGGCACGCGCGAGCTGGCCGGCTGGCAGGTCGTGTTCACCGTCTTCTCCGCGGCGGCCTTCGCGCTCGACGCCCTCGCGATCGCCGCGCAGGCGCTGATCGGCAAGAACCTGGGGGCCCAGGATGCGGACGGCGCACGCCACGTGCTCGCCCGCACCGTCGCGTGGGGCGCGTGGTTCGGCGTGATCGTCGGCGTCCTCATCGCCGCGCTCTCCGGGGTGATCGGGCTCGCTTTCACGGGCGATCCGACGCTGGCCGCGCTGATCCAGCCGGCGCTGATCGTGCTGGCCGTGGCCCAGCCGGTCGCGGGCGTCGTGTTCGTGCTCGACGGCGTGCTGATGGGCGCCGGCGACGCCCGCTATCTCGCGATCGCCGGCGGGCTGAACCTGGTGCCGTTCCTGCCCGCCCTGGCCGTCATCTCGGTCACCGGGGTCAGCGGGCTGCCCGGGCTGGTCTGGCTCGCGGTCGCCTTCTTCGGCATCTACCTCTGCGCCCGGCTCGCGACGCTCGGCCTGCGCGTGCGCACCGGACGCTGGCTGAGCGTCGGCGTCTGAACCCCCTTCCTGTGACTGACACGATGATCCTCAGCTCCTGGCCCGGTGACGCGAGCACGGTCGAGCGCTGGCTGCGGGCGATGCTCAGCGCGGGTGACGGCTTCCGCATGGACGGGTCGGACCGGATCCGCATCGACGTCGCCCTCGACGGCGACGACATCGAGACGCTCGACCTGATCGCGACCAGGGTGAACCTGCGCCCCGAGCTCGTCGACGAGTCCTCGTCCCCGGGCGACGGGGCGGCTCGCCCCTCGAAGCCGGCGGAGATCGAGCGCCGGCCGGCCGTGCTCCGTCACGGACGGCTCTCCGCCGATCCCGTGCGCGTGCACCGGATCCCGATCCGGATCGACGCGACACTGGACCGCCTGCCGATCGCGTGGGTCCGCTACGAGCGCCCCCTCGACCCTCATCGCCCCGAGACCGCGTTCACCATCGACGCCTCGGACCCCGCGCGCGACACCGTCGGCTCTCTGTCCGCGACGATGCGCACGTCCGACGTCGGCCCGCTGCTGCTGACCATGATGAGACCGGCGGTCGCCGCCCAGGGTCTCCGGCTGCACCGGCTCGACATCGCCGCGTCGCAGGACGCCGAGGGCCGGATCCTCATCGACCTGCGCGGCTCGGCGCGGTGGAAGCTCCTGGCGGCGAGGGTCAGAGCCGGGATCACCGTACGCGTCGCGCCGGACGCGGTCGTGACGGTGGAACGACTGCACGTCTCCAGCCGCAACATCCTGGTGGCCGTGCTGCTGCGCTTCGCCCGCGCCGAGCTCCGCGACGCCGAGGGCCGCAGTTACGACCTGAACGGCGACCTCGCGAAGGACGCCGCTCTCCCGAGACTGCGCGATGTCCGGGTGACGGCGGGCGAGGAGATCTCGGTGTCCGCCCGGCTCGGCTGAGCGCGGGACGGTTCCTGCCGGGCCCCTCGACGACGGGAACCGGCGGCTCTCAGGCCGCGTGCCTGCGGCACCACTCGTACATGATCACGGCGGCGGCGGCGCTGGCGTTGATCGAGCGGGTGGATCCGTACTGCGTGATCTCCACGTGCCCCGCAGCCGCGGCGATCGCCTCCGCGGAGAGCCCCGGCCCCTCCTGACCGAACAGCAGCACGCAGCGCTCCGGCAGCTCGGCGCGATCGACCGGCACCGCACCGGGCACGTTGTCCACCGCGATGATCGGGATCCCTGCCTCGTGCGCCCACACGGCGAACGCCTCGACCGTCTCGTGATGCACCACGTGCTGATAGCGATCGGTGACCATCGCGCCGCGCCGGTTCCACCGCCGCCGTCCGACGATGTGCACGGTGTCGGCGAGGAACGCGTTGGCGCTGCGCACGATCGAGCCGATGTTCATGTCGTGCTGCCAGTTCTCGATGGCGACGTGGAACGGATGCCGGCGGGTGTCGAGATCGGCGACGATCTCCTCCATCCGCCAGTAGCGGTAGCGGTCGATCACGTTGCGGGTGTCGCCGTGCGCGAGCAGTTCGGGGTCGTAGCGCGGATCCGTCGGCCACGCCCCGGCCCAGGGTCCGACGCCGTGCGGGACCGGTTCGGCCGCGGCGCCGGCGGGAGCGGGCGACCCGGCCGGGAGGCCGCCGTCGGCGCCGGCGGATGCCCCTGACGCCTCCGCGGCGATCGGGTTCGGCTCTGCGGGCGAGGGCGGATCCTGCATCCCGCCAGCGTATCCGGCCACGGGATCCGGGTCCGGCTCCGGCCTCGGCTCCCGGCTCCCGGCTCCCGGCTCTCGGCTCCCGGCTCCGGACTCGGCACGATCCCCGGCTCGGATATTTCGGTGACCCGAAAGAAGGAGTAGATTTTTCGGCATGCCGAAAACCTCGCTGCCGGTCAGCCCTCCGCGCTCCCGCGCGGCGGGCTCGACCCGCGGCGTGGCACTGCTCGGACCCGCCCTCGTGGCCGGCGTCGCCTACGTCGATCCGGGCAACGTCGCCAGCAACATGACCGCCGGCGCCGGGTACGGATACCTGCTCGTGTGGGTGGTCGTGATGGCGAACGTGATCGCCTGGCTGGTGCAGTACCTGTCCGCCAAGCTCGGCGTGGTCACGGGCCGCAGCCTCCCCGAGCTGCTCGGAGACCGGCTGCAGCACCGCGCGGCCCGTCGCGCGTACTGGCTGCAGGCGGAGCTGGTCGCGATGGCCACCGACATCGCCGAGGTCATCGGCGGCGCGGTCGCGCTGCAGCTGCTGTTCGGCGTGCCGCTGGTGCTCGGCGGCCTGCTCACCGGCGCGGTCTCGATGGTGCTGCTGGCCGTGCAGGGGCGGCGCGGCGCGAGGCCGTTCGAGTTCCTCGTGATCGGCCTCCTCCTGCTCGTCACGGTCGGGTTCCTCGCCGGGCTCCTCGTCGCGCCGCCGGATCCCTCCGCCGCTCTCGGCGGCCTGGTTCCGCGCTTCACCGGCTCCGGCTCCGTGCTGCTGGCCGCGTCGATCCTGGGCGCGACGATCATGCCGCACGCGATCTACGCGCACTCCGCGCTCGCCCGCGACCGCTTCGGATCCGCGCCGCTCCGCCTCGGCGGGGATCCCGAGCCGCGGACGAGGACGCCGATCGCGCGACTGCTCACGGTCACCCGCTGGGACGTGACCCTCGCGATGGTCATCGCCGGGGCGGTGAACCTGGGCATGCTGCTGCTGGCCGCGAGGACGCTGCCCGGCGTCTCCGGCACCGATTCTCTCGAGGGAGCGCACGCGGCGATCAGCGCCCAGCTCGGCCCGCTGATCGGCACGCTGTTCGCGGTGGGCCTGCTCGCCTCCGGGCTCGCCTCCACCGCGGTCGGGGCCTACGCGGGCGCCGAGATCATGCAGGGCCTGCTGCGGGTGCGGATCGCGATGCCGGTGCGGCGGCTGGTCACGCTGATCCCCGCGCTGGTCGTCCTCGGGCTCGGCGTCGACCCGACGTTCGCGCTGGTGCTCAGCCAGGTGGCGCTGTCGTTCGGGATCCCGTTCGCGCTCATCCCGCTGGTCGTGCTCACCGCCCAGCGCAGCACGCTGGGGCGGCACGCGAACCGGCTCTGGACGACCGCGGCCGGCGTCGTCGCCGCCGCGCTGCTCATCGCGCTCAACGCCGTGCTCCTCTGGCTGCTGCTCACCGGATCTTGATCCGGCCCGCTACGACGCTTCCGGAGGGTCGGCGTCCAGCGATGCGGACTCGCTCTGCTCCATCAGCTGCTCCTCGATCGTGCGGACCTCCGCGTGCGCTTCGGACACGCGCTCCTCGACCCGCTGCGCGTCGACCTCCTGCACTTCCAGATCCCGCCTGGTCTGCGCGGGCAGCACCGCCCGGGCGATGCCCTGCAGCTCGGCGATCATCTCGAGCTGACGCCTGTTGATCTCCAGCAGCGCCTCGATGTCGACCTTCGCCGCGACGTTCGTGTCGAAGTCGTGCTGGGCGAGCGCCTCCGAGATCGAGTCCTGCCGCTTGGCCGCGATGAGCAGGATCGCGCACTGCAACCCCGCCAGCATGCTGAGGAACAGGTTCAGCAGGATGAACGGATACGGATCCCAGGTCGTGGTCTTGACGGAATTGAGAAGCCACCAGCCCGCCATGAAGACGAGGAACCCGCCGACGAACCCCCAGCTGCCCATCACGTTGCGCAACCGGTCGGCCGAGCGCTCCCCGAGCGTGAGCTGCCCGCGGGCGCGCTGATGCCACGTGCCTTCGGGAGACGGCCGGGCGCTGCCCGACGGCAGGCGGTGGAGGAACGCGTCGAAGCTCTCTGTGGACATCGTCTGCTCCCGTCATGCAGCCGCCATCGCGAAGCGGCCGGCTGCCTCCAGTCTCCCGCCCACGAGTGCCGCATCGCGACGGCTCGCGGTTCGAGCGCGGCCTCGGATCCTGCCGGCTGCATCCCTGCGGAGGCTGAGGCACAACCGTCGCGGGTAGGCTCGAGGGATGGCCCGATCACGCCGCCCGTCCGCCGCGCAGCGCGCCGCCGAGAAGGCCGAGGCGCAGGCCGCAGCCCGCCGGGGCGTGCGGATCTGCACGTGGGCGTCGCTCGTCACCGCCGTGCTCGGGATCCTGCTGCTCGCCGTGCCGAAGCTGCTGCCGTTCGGCGGCCCGTGGGTGCAGCTCGTGCTCGGCGCGCTCACGCTGATCCTGTCGTTCCGCGCCCGCGCGATCGGCATGCGAGGCGTCGAGGACTTCGACGGCCGGCTGTCGCTGCTCGGCGCCCTGGCCGGCTTCGGGATCATGTTCTTCGCGGGTCAGGCCGCGTTCTCAGTGATCTCCGCACTCGGCCACTGAGCCGCTGCGACGCCCGGCTAGGCTGACTCTGTGGCATCCCCCGCAGCCGACGACTACCTGAAGACGGTGTACGCGCACACGGAGTGGCAGCCGAACCCGATCACCCCGTCTCAGCTGGCGGCGAAGCTCGGCATCGCGCCCTCCAGCGTGACCGAGATGGTGAAGAAGCTCGCCGCGTCCGGCCTGGTCTCGCACGTGCCGTACGGCGCGGTGCGCCTGACCGAGCAGGGCGAGCACCGCGCTCTGGCCATGCTGCGCCGGCACCGCCTCATCGAGACCTGGCTGGTGCGCGAGTTCGGCTACGCCTGGGACGAGGTGCACGACGAGGCGGAGATCCTCGAGCACACGATCAGCGACCGGCTGCTGGAGGGCATCGACGAGCGCCTCGGCCGTCCCCGGTTCGACCCGCACGGCGACGCGATCCCGGATGCGTCCGGCTCCGTGGCGCGCGATCCGTTCGTGCTGCTGGCGGATGCGGATCCGGGGCACAGCGGCCGCGTGCTGCGGGTGGACGACCGCGATCCGGAGCTGCTGCGCTCGCTCGAGTCGGCCGGCGTGGCGATCGGAGGCGAGGTCGTGGTGGTGCCGCACGGTCTGCGGATCGGCGGCCTCGACACCGCACTGCCGGATGGCGCCGCCGACGTGATCTGGCTCTCGGCCTGACCGCGCACAGCGGCCGATCCGACCGTTCTCAGGATCGAATGCGCGTGATGACGTGAACACGGTCGATTCGGGGTCTCTGATTCATTTCCAGCCTGAGAACGGTGCGCGCGATGCCGCCGGCCTTCGTCATGCGGCCGTAACCCCGCGGTCCTAGGCTGAGCGCATGGCACAACGCGATGACATCGAATGCTGGCTGACCGACATGGACGGCGTGCTGGTTCATGAGAACGACGCCATCCCCGGAGCCTCCGAGCTGCTCGCCGGGTGGGAGAGCAGCGGGATCCCGTACCTCGTGCTCACGAACAACTCGATCTTCACGGCGCGCGACCTGTCCGCGCGGCTGCGCACGAGCGGCCTGAACGTTCCCGAAGAGCGCATCTGGACCTCCGCACTCGCGACCGCGGACTTCCTCAAGCAGCAGCTCCCTGGCGGATCTGCCTTCGTCATCGGCGAGGCGGGGATCCTCACGGCGCTGCACGATTCCGGCTTCATCATGACCGAGACCAACCCCGACTTCGTCGTGGTCGGCGAGACGCGCAACTACTCCTTCGAGGCGATCACGAAGGCCATCCGCCTGATCAACGACGGCGCGCGGTTCATCGTCACCAACCCGGACGCCACGGGGCCGAGCGCCGACGGCCCGCTGCCCGCGACCGGTGCGATCGCCGCCCTCATCACGAAGGCGACCGGCAAGGAGCCGTACGTCGTCGGGAAGCCGAACCCGATGATGTTCCGCTCGGCGCTGAACAAGATCGGCGCGCACTCCAAGCGCACCGGCATGATCGGCGACCGGATGGACACCGACGTCGTCGCCGGGATCGAAGCCGGGCTGCACACGATCCTCGTCCTCACCGGGATCAGCGACACCGCCGAGATCGAGAAGTATCCCTTCCGGCCGGATGAGGTCGTGCAGTCGGTCGCGGATCTGCTGCCGCGCATCACCGAGACGATCCGTACGATCCCGCAGAAGGCGCCGAAGACCGCGAAGGGCTGATCGATGGGCGCACTCGACGAGGGCGAGCGGGTCACCGCGGCCGATGCCGCCACCTGGCGCGCGTGGCTGCAGGCGAACCATGCGACCGCCGCGGGCGCCTGGCTCGTGCGTCCGCGCCCCGGCAACGACGACGTGCACGTCGGCTATGAGGACGCGATCCTGCAGGCCCTCTGCTTCGGCTGGATCGATGGCCCGGTGCGCAGCTTCGACGAGCGGATCGGCGGTCTGTGGTTCGCGCCGCGCCGCTCCGCGAGCGGCTGGGCCGCCACGAACAAGGCCAGGGTCGCCGCGCTCGAGGCCGCCGGGCTGCTCGAGGAGGCCGGGATCCGGGCGATCGAGATCGCCAAGACGAACGGCGCCTGGACCGTGCTGGACGGTCCGGAGGCCGGCATCGAGCCCGAGGACCTCACCGCTGCCCTCGAGGCCTCGCCCGCGGGCCGCGCCGGCTGGGACGCCTTCCCGCCGTCGGCGAAGAAGGTCGGCCTGACCCGGATCGCGATGGCGAAGCGGCCGGAGACCCGGGCGGCCCGCATCGCGAAGATCGTCGCCGATGCCGCCGTGGGAAAGCGGCCATGAGCCAGAACCAGCTGCTGCTGTGGGTGTTGCTGCTGATCGCGGTGACGGCGCTCGTCGTCTGGATCGTGCGGTTCCTGCAGAGCCGCCGCGGTGGCGGCTCCGCCCGCGATCGCGGCGCCTGGTGGGAAGGCCCGTGGGACGAGGACGACGATCCTCCCCGGGATCGCTGAGAGCCGTGGTGCCCGCGCGTCGGAGATGGATTTCGCTGCTCCCAGGCCCGCGGGAGCGACGTTTTCCATCTCCAGCCTCGAACGTCGGCCTCGCAGAGATGGATTTCGCTGCTCCCAGGCCCGCGCGAGCGACGTTTTCCATCTCCAGCCTCGAACTCCGACCTCGCGGAGATGGATTTCGCCGCTCCCAGGCCCGCGGGAGCGGCGTTTTCCATCTCCACGTCGGCGCCGGGCGACCCGGGGGCGCTCTCCCCCTACCGGAGCACGAGGGCGGCGGCGCCGATGAGCGGCCCTTCGTCGCCGAGCCCCGAGCGCACCACCCGGGTGCGGCGGGAGTAGTCGTGCGCCGCGGTCTCGGTCAGCGCGGCCTGCACCAGCTCGATGTAGTCCTCGGCGACGCGGGAGAAGCCGCCGCCGATCGCGACGACCTCCAGATCGACCAGGGTCGAGGCGTCCGCGAGAGCCGCGCCGACGGTGCGGGCGGAGCGCTCGATCGCAGCGCGCGCGATCCCGTCTCCCGCAGCGGCGTCCCGCGCGAGGTCCTCCCCGCGCTCCCCCGACCAGCCCTGCTCGCGCGCCCAGGCGACGCTCGCCGGCCCCGACGCGACCTGCTCGACGGTCAGCTCGGGAGTCGCGTGCACCTGGCCGAGATGCCCGGCGTTGCCCGAGGATCCGGGTAGGTAGCTGCCCCCTACGACGAAGCCTCCGCCGACGCCGGTCGACACCACGATCGACAGCGACGCCGCCGCCCCGCGGGTGGCGCCGAGCCACGACTCGGCGAGCGCGAGACAACCGCCGTCGTGCGCGAGCACGGTGGGCACCGGCGCGCCGAGGGCGGCCGACGCCGCCTCGCGGACCGCGCCGCGCAGGTCGAATCCGCGCGCGTCCGGCATGTTCACCGGGGCGATGGTGCCCTGCTCCCGGTCGACCGGGCCCGCGCTGCCGATGCCGGCGCCGATCACCTGGTCGTCGGCGCCGCGGCCGGCCAGGGCGTGCGCGACGACCTCGCCGATCGCCGCGCGCAGCGACCCGAAGGTCGCCGACGGTCCGGTGTCGCGGCGGCTGCGGGTGCCGGCGACGACGGTCCCGTCGGCGCGCACGAGAGCGGCCTCGAGCTTGGTGCCGCCGACGTCGACGGCGAGCGCGATCATGCGTTCCGCGGATCCGCTCACGGGGGCTTCCGTGCCGCTCACTGCGGGGCGAGGCCGAGGTCGGCGAGGTCGATCGCGGCGAGCCACTGCAGGCCCTCCGCCTCGATCGCGGCCTGCGCGCCGGTCTTGCGGTCGACGATCGAGATCACGGCGACCGGCTCGGCGCCGGCCTTGCGCAGCACCTCGACGGCCTTCAGCGGCGATCCGCCCGTCGTCGACGTGTCCTCGACGACGACGACGCGCTTGCCCGTGACGTCGGCGCCCTCGATCTGGCGCCCGCGCCCGTGATCCTTCGGCTCCTTGCGGACGACGAACGCGTCGACCGGGGTGCCCGCGCGCACGGACTCGTGCATGACGGCGTTGGCGATCGGATCGGCGCCCAGGGTGAGGCCGCCGACGGCCTCGATGCCATCCAGGCCCTGCATGAGGTCGAGCACGATGCGGCCGATCGCGGGCGCGGCGCGGTGGTCGAGCGTGAGCTTGCGCATGTCGACGTAGTAGGTCGCCTTCTTGCCGCTGGACAGCGTGAAGTCTCCGTGGAACACCGCCTCGTCCTTGATGAGGGCGATGAGCGCCTGGCGGTCGGCTTCGAGTTCGGGGGTGCTGAGCGTCACGGCTTCAGTCTAGGACGGCGGATCCGCGTCCCCGACGGCCGGCTGGGGGCATCGGATCGAGCGCACGATGCCGTCCGAGCCGTCGAAGGGTCGAGGGCGAGGCGGGTCTGGCCCGCCGCGCGGCCCGGTGCGAGACTGGCGGGGTCCGCGACGAAGGAGGATGCCATGCTCGACCTCGACCCGTACGCCGCCCTGGCCCGGCTGAAGCCGGTCCCGCCGCTGGAGCTCGCCAGCCCCGACTTCGACGCCGGCGGCCCCCTCCCCGCCTGGGCGTGGTCCGAGTCCCGTGGTGGCGACGACCGCTCCCCGGCACTGATCTGGGGAGAGCCGCCTGCAGGCACCAAGAGCTTCGCGCTGAGCGTGTTCGATCCGGACGCGCCGACGGGATCCGGCTTCTGGCACTGGGCGGTCGCGAACCTCCCGGCCGACGTGCGCTCCCTGCCCGCGGGCGCGGGCGACGGGGAGCCCGGCTCGCTGCCGGCGGCGGCGATCACGCTGCCGAACGAGGCCCGGCTGCAGCGCTACATCGGCGCCGCCCCGCCCGCGGGCACGGGCGTGCACCGCTACTTCTTCACGGTCGACGCCCTGGACATCGAGGAGATCGCCCTCGACGGCGATGAGACGCCGGCGTACCTCGGTTTCAACCGGCACTTCCACGTGCTCGCGCGGGGGATCCTCGTCGGTACGGCGGATCCGGCGGAGCGCTGAGCGGATGCGTGCGCTCGCGGATCCTCGAATCAACTACTTTCGAGATGTGGAACTTAAGCTTCACATTGTGGTAATCTCCCTGCGAGGGTAATCTCGACATCGAGATAAATCACGCCGAGGAGACGCCGATGTCCACGCACCGACAGACCGTCACGATCACCTACGAGACGGCCGCGCGCGCCGTGGCGCTGGCCCTCGAGATCGGCGCGGAACGCGGCCTGCCCACGGTCGCCGCCGTCGCCGACCCGTCGATGACGCTCATCGCCTACGGCATGGCCGACGGCTCCACCCCGCACAGCGCGGAGACCGCCCAGCGCAAGGCGAAGAGCAGCGCCTCGATCCGCCGCCGCACCGGCCAGATCCCCGAGGCGCTCGCCGCGACCCTCCCGCTCGGCACGGGCGGGACCATGACCACGATCGACGGAGGCGTGCCGATCGTCTTCGGCGACCTCCACGTCGGCGGCCTCGGCATCGCCGGCGGCCCGCCCGGGCTGGACGCCGAGATCGCCCTCGAGACCCTGAAGCGCCTCGGCGCCCGCACAGAAGGAATGGAACTATGACCTCGTACCTCACCCGCGCAGACCTGTCGGTCGCCGCGCCGATCGTCGAGTTCGCTGAAGCGTCGCTTGCCGATTCCGGCCGCGACGCCACGGCGTTCTGGAGCGGCGTGAGCGCGATCGTGCACGACCTCGTGCCCCGCAACGCCGCGCTGCTCGCGAAGCGCGACGAGCTGCAGCAGAAGATCGACGAGTTCCACCGCCAGAACCCGGGCCAGCCGGATCCGGCCGCCTACCGCGCACTGCTCACCGAGATCGGCTACCTGGTCCCCGTGCCCGAGTCGGTCGCCGTGACCACCGAGAACGTCGACCCCGAGATCGCCACCATGGCCGGTCCGCAGCTCGTGGTGCCGCTGCTGAACGCGCGCTTCGCCCTGAACGCGGCGAACGCCCGCTGGGGTTCGCTGTACGACGCGCTCTACGGCACCGACGCGATCGACCGCACCGGCGACCTCGCCCCGGGCAAGGAGTTCAACCCGAAGCGTGCCGAGGCCGTGGTGGCCTTCGGACGCGAGCTGCTCGACGAGATCGCCCCGCTCGCCGAGGGCTCGCACCGCGACGCCACCGGCTACCGCGTCGACGCCGACCGCCTGGTGGTCTCGACCGCGACCGGCGAGCGCCGCCTGGCGGACGCCGGCCGCTTCGTCGGCTACACCGGGGAGGCCGACGCCCCCGCCACCGTGCTGCTCGTGCAGAACGGCCTGCACGCGGAGATCCTGATCGACCGCGAAGGCCCCATCGGCCGCACCGACGCCGCCGGCGTGCAGGACATCATCCTGGAATCGGCGGTCACCACGATCCTCGACCTCGAGGACTCCGTCGCCGCGGTCGACGGCGAGGACAAGGCCCTCGGCTACCGCAACTGGCGCGGCTTCATGGACGGCACGCTCACCGAGACCGTGACCAAGGGCGGCAAGACCTTCACCCGTGCGCTGAACCCCGACCGCACCTATCGCACGGCCGACGGCGGCGAGGTGACCCTGCCCGGCCGCGCCGTGCTGTTCGTCCGCAACGTCGGCCACCTCATGCGCACCCCCGCCGTGCTCGACCGCAACGGCGACGAGGTCTTCGAGGGCATCGTGGACGCGATCATGACAGCCCTCGGATCCCTCCCCGAGCTCGAGGGGCCGAACAAGGGCACGAACTCGCGTACCGGATCGATGTACATCGTGAAGCCGAAGATGCACGGCCCGGAGGAGGTCGCGTTCGCGGCCGAGCTGTTCGGCCGCGTCGAGCAGCTGCTGGGCCTGCCCGCGCGCACCATGAAGGTCGGCATCATGGACGAGGAGCGCCGCACCTCGGCGAACCTCGCCGCCGCGATCGCCGCCGCGAGCGACCGGGTCGTGTTCATCAACACCGGCTTCCTCGACCGCACCGGCGATGAGATCCACACGTCGATGCATGCGGGACCGTTCCTGCCGAAGGCGGAGATCAAGGCGCAGCCGTTCATGCAGGCGTACGAGGACCGCAACGTGGCGATCGGCGTCGCAAGCGGCCTGACCGGCCACGCTCAGATCGGCAAGGGCATGTGGGCCGAGCCGGATCTCATGCACGACATGCTGAAGAAGAAGATCGCGCACCCGCGCGCCGGTGCGTCGACCGCGTGGGTGCCCTCGCCCACAGCCGCCACGCTGCACGCCCTGCACTACCACCAGGTCGACGCGTTCGCCGCGCGGGCCGCTCTGCCGCCGGTCGACGACAGCGCCCTGGAGCGCCTGCTGGTGCCGCCGCTCGCCCCCGAGGGCGTGCTGACGGACGAGGTCGTCGCGACCGAGGTCGACAACAACGTGCAGTCCATCCTCGGCTACGTGGTGCGCTGGATCGACCAGGGCGTCGGCGTCTCGAAGGTGCCCGACATCCACGACATCGGCCTCATGGAGGACCGCGCGACGCTGCGCATCTCGAGCCAGCTACTGGCGAACTGGCTGCTGCACGGCGTGATCACCGAGGAGCAGGTCGATGACAGCCTGCGCCGCCTCGCGGTGGTCGTGGACGCGCAGAACGCCGGGGACCCGAACTACGAGCCGCTCGCGTTCGCCGACGGCGAGGAGCCCGGCATCGCGTTCACTGCCGCCCGCCGCCTCATCACCGAGGGCGCCGCACAGCCCAGCGGCTACACCGAGCCGCTGCTGCACGGCCTGCGCCGCGAGAAGAAGGCCGAGCAGGCCGCGCGCGCCTGACCCGGCTCTCGTTCGCCCGGGAGGGGCTGCCTCCCGTTTCGAAGTACGCAAATGGCTGCATTCCCACCGTGGATGCAGCCATTTGCGTCCCTCGAAGCGGATCCGTCGAGGCTCGGCCCTGGGGTCGGAGGTGTCCGTGCCCGCCCGTAGGCTGGATCCATGCGCCTGGCCACCTGGAACGTCAACTCCATCCGCACCCGCGTCGCCCGCACGGTCGAGTTCGCCGTGCGCGAGGACATCGACGTGCTCGCGATGCAGGAGGTCAAGTGCAAGCCGGAGCAGTTCCCGTACGCGCCGTTCGAGGACGCCGGCTACCACGTCGAGGTGCACGGCCTGAACCAGTGGAACGGCGTCGCGATCGCGAGCCGTGAGCCGATGACCGACGTCCGCACCGGCTTCGACGGCATGCCCGGTTTCGCGAAGGCCACCGCAACCGCGCCGGTGCACATCGGCACGGACGCACCGCTCGAGGCGCGAGCCCTCGGCGCGATCGTGAACGGCGTGCGCGTGTGGAGCCTGTACGTACCGAACGGCCGCTCCCTCGCCGACCCGCACCTGGACTACAAACTGCAGTGGCTCGACGCGCTGCGCGCCGCGACCGCCGCCGAGATCGCTGCCACGCCCGATCTGCCGCTCGCGCTGGTCGGCGACTTCAACATCATCCCGTTCGACCACGACAACGGGGATCCGGACATCGTCGTCGGGCGCTCGACCCATGTCTCGCCCGAGGAGCGCGCCGCGTTCTTCGCCCTCGAGTCCGCGGGCGTGCAGGACGTGGTGCGTCCGATCCTGCCCGAGGGCTACACCTACTGGGACTACCAGCGGCTGAAGTTCCCGCGCAACGAGGGGATCCGGATCGACTTCGTGCTCGGATCCGCCGCCTTCGCCGACAAGGTGTCCGGCGCCGCGATCCACCGCAACGAGCGCAAGGGTGAGCAGCCCAGCGATCACGTCCCCGTGGTCGTCGATCTCGATCTCGGTGCCGCCGAGGAGGACGACGACCTCCCGATGATCTTCGCCTGATGGTGACGGGCGTCTCGGCGGGAACCCCGGTACCGGGGCCTTCGAGCGCCCTCGGCTCCCCGGCGGGCACCGCGACCCCTTCCCGGATCCGCCTGATCGCCACCGATCTCGACGGCACCCTGCTGGATCCCACCGGCCGCGTCAGCGCACGCACCCGCGCCGCCCTCGACGCGGCACGGGCGGCGGGGATCGTCGTGGTGCCGGTCACGGCGCGCCAGCCGATCGGGTTGCGCGCGATCGCGGCGCAGGCCGGATTCGACGGCTGGGCGCTGTGCGGGAACGGCGCCTACGGGGTGCACCTCACCACGAGTGAGCAGCTCTTCGCCACGGAGATCGATCCTGCGGTGCAGCGTCGGATCGCGCACGAGTTGGGCGAGCGGATCCCGGAGCCGCTGTTCGCGAGCGTGCGTGCGGCCGGTGAGGTGTTCGTCGCCCAGGCCGGCTACGCCGTGGTCGCTGTGCACGGCGACCACAAGCGCGATCCCGCGACGATGGGCGCGTTCCCGCTCGCCGAGGTGCTCGCGGCGCCGAGTCTGAAGCTCGTGATCCGGCACGCCGCCATGCCGCCCGCCGACGTCTTCGCCGTGCTGGGCACCCTGGATCAGGCGGGGTTCGCGGCGACGCTGTCGGGCGCGCCGTTCGTCGAGGTCATGGCCGAGGGCGTGACCAAGGCGACGGGCCTCGCACGACTGTGTGCCGGGCTCGGCATCGACCGCACCGAGGTGCTCGCCTTCGGCGACGCCCTCAACGACGTGGAGATGCTGCGCTGGGCCGGCCGCGGTGTTGCCATGGCGAACGCAGAGCCCGAGGCCCTCGCCGCCGCCGACGAGATCACCGCGTCGAACACGGAGGACGGCGTGGCGATGCTCCTGGAGCGGATGCTCGCCGGCTGATGGACGGCGAGGCCGGGTGTCGCGGCCGCCGGGACATCGACCGCGTTCCGAGCGACGAAACTTGCGTCTGACTAGCGTCTGAACTTGCGCACGATCAGCGGCCAGACTTGCACACGCGTTGCGACCAAACTTGCATCCATGACATCATCGGAGCATGTCGGAAGCCCGAGGACTCTACCCTCGCCGGGCGCGGCGCTCGATCGACGAGGCACTCGATGACACCCGAGTGGTACTCGTGAACGGCGCTCGCCAGTGCGGCAAGAGCACCCTCGTCTCCCAAGTCGGTCGCGAACGGGACGCCGAGTGGCTGAGCCTCGACAACGGGACGACCCGCCAGTCCGCGCTCGCCGACCCCACGGGCTTCGTGGACCGTGACCGACCGCTGACCATCATCGACGAGGTCCAGCGCGCGCCAGAGCTCATGCTCGCGATCAAAGAAGCAGTCGACGTCGATCCCCATCCGGGGCAGTTCCTGCTGACGGGTTCTGCGCGCCTCTTGAGCATGCGAGCGGTTCCCGATGCGCTTCCCGGACGAATGGAGACGATCGAGTTGTGGCCGCTGTCACAGGGAGAGATCGACGGCACCTCTGACGGCTTCATCGACACCGTCTTCGCTGAAGGAGCAGCCGCGCGTCATTCCAGCGCCGACCGCCGAGTCGACTACATCGAACGGATCGTGCGCGGGGGCTTCCCCGAAGCCGTTGCGCGGGCAGGACGACGCCGGTCGGCCTTCCTGGACAACTACGTGAGCGACATCGTGAATCGCGACGTCATTCAGCTGTCCGAGATCGAACGCGTGCCGCAGCTGCGCGCCTTGATCCGGATGCTCGCCGCAAGATCCGGGCAGTTGCTCGTACCGGGACGGCTCGCCGGTGAACTCGGACTGCCGCAATCGACGATCTCCCGGTATCTCGGCCTGCTCGAGGAGGTCTTCCTCATCAAACGCATTCCGGCCTGGTCCCGTAATCTCAGCAGTCGCGCGGTGGCGACGGCAAAGGTTGCGATGGTGGACTCCGGAATCGCTGCGAACCTGCTGGGGCAGGATGCCGCGGGACTCCGACGCCGCGACGACGCCCTCGGAAATCTGCTGGAGGGGTTCACCATGATGGAGCTGGCTCGCCAGCTGACGTGGTCGCAGACCTCTGCCGACTTGTCCCATTACCGCACCAAGGACGGTGTCGAGGTCGACATCGTGCTGGAGAACCGTCGAGGCGAGGTCATCGCGATCGAAGTGAAGGCATCCGCCACGGCGAAAGCCGAGCACTTCCGCGGAATCGATCACCTTGCCGCCCGCCTCGGTGTCGACCTCGTTGCCGGCATCGTGCTGTATCTCGGCGAGAACACGCTCCCGTTCGGCGGACAGAAGGTGGCGATGCCTCTGAGCGCGATCTGGAGTCTCTGAATCGCGCCCGGACGACTCCGAGCCCCCGGCACGCGGAACGGCCGCCCTTCTGTTCTGTCCCCAGCAGAAGTGCGGCCGTTCACGATGACGTCCCCAGGCGTCAGGGATGACTCTAGTTATCCAGCGAACCCCCAGGTAGGGCCATCCGCGATATTCCGGTCACGGATTCGCCACGGTCCCGATCCGCCTGTTCCCAGCCGTCACATCGTCCCGGTGGCCGGCTCACCGGGCAGCGGCGCGTAGCGCAGCAGCAGCGTCCCGCCGTCGCCGGATTCGGCGTGCACGAGGCGCAGGTTGTGCGGCGTGGCACCGTCGGGGAACACCTTCTTGCCCTGGCCGAGCACGATCGGATACACCCACAGCTGCAGCTCGTCGTAGAGCTGCTCGGCGAGCAGCGTCTGCACGAAGTCGACGCTGCCGATCACATGCACGTCCTGGTGCTTCTCGCGAAGCCCCGCGAGCTCGGCGGCGAGGTCCGCGCCGACCCTGGTGCTGCCCTGCCAGCCCAGCTCGATGTCGGCGTCGCGCGACGCGACGTACTTCGGCACCCGGTCGAAGAGCTGCCCGATCGGCCCCTCCGGCCCGGTCGTGTGGTGCGGCCAATACCGGGCGAAGATGTCGTAGGTGCGCCGCCCCAGCAGCAGGGCGTCGAGCGTCTCCATGCCCGCCATCACGCTGCGCATGACGGCCTCGCTCGACAGCGGCGCCTGCCAGCCGCCGAAGCGGAAGCCGTCGCTGGTGTCCTCCTCGGGACCGCCCGGCGCCTGGGCGACGCCGTCGAGCGTGGTGAACAGGTCGATGATGATGCGTCCGGTCATGATGCACTCCTTCGTGTTGTTGCGGTGTCTGCGTATTCCGGCGCCTCGACAGCCGGGGCGACCGGATCGATGTGGAATGTGCGGGCGAAGACGTCGAGGATCCCCACGTCCCCGCGCACGACGGCGGCGAGATCCTGAGCGATCGCTTCCGCGGGGGTGACCTCGCCGCCGATGAGGCGACGGATCCCGGGACCGGCGACGATCACGGCGTCCGGCTCGCCGGGCGGGAGCGCCCCGCCCACGGGCGGGGCAGCCGGGGCGAGCTGGGCGACCGCCAGCACGCCGTCGCGGACGATCGCCCGCAGCGCCACCTCGCCGACGTGCAGCTCGATGTCGAGCGCCTCGCGGGTCGCAGGCTGGAACGAGGTGCGCAGCGCCATCGTGAGCGAGTCCGGCGTGACGACGTCCCCCTCGTCCGGATCGCCCATGGCCTGGAACCCCCAACGGCCGAGTGCGAGCAGGATCGGCTCCAGCGCCCGCCCGTACGGCGTGAGCTCGTAGACCAGGCCGCAGTTGCGGATCGGGACCCGGCGCACCACTCCGCCCTCCTGCAGCTCCTTGAGTCTGCCGGAGAGGATGTTCGTCGGGATCCGCGGCAGCCCCTGCTTGAGATCCGTGTACCGGCGCGGGCCGACGAGCAGATCGCGCACGATCAGCATCGCCCAGCGCTCCCCGATCAGCTCGACGGCGGTGGTGACGCCGCAGTACTGGCCGTAGCTGCGCGCAGCCATGTCAGAAGCCGATCCGCATCAGGCCCCGACCGAGTCGGCCGACCGGTCGGTCCGGGGATCCTGCTCCGCGCCATCCGGCACCGAGTAGAGGAAGCCGAGGGAGTTGCCGTCCGGATCCTCGAGGTCGCGCATGTACATGAAGCCGTAGTCCTGCGCGGGCTGGGGCTCGGCACCGCCGGCCGCGAGGCCCTTGGCGACGACGGCGTCGACCTCCTCGCGGGAGTCCCTGCTGAAGTTGAGCGACACCTGCACCACGGTCTTCGGATCCGCGATCGGCTTGTCCGTGAAGGTCGCGAAGAACTCGCGGGTGATCAGCATGAGGAAGATGTTCTCGTCCCACGCGAAACAGGTGCCGTTCGCGTCGGACAACTCGGGCCGGAGCTCGCAGCCGAGCGCGGTGTAGAACTCCTTGCTGCGCTCGAGATCGGTGCTGGGGAGGCTGATGAAGACGTTGGTACTGGTCACGATGACTCCTTCGGCGGTGGTGACGGTCCGTCGGCCTGCCGCCGGACCGGATCCGATGGCCGGATCCTCACACCAAGACTTGCAAAAAGCAACCAAGCTTGTCAATAGCAAGTAGAAACTCGGATCCGCCGCACGGGGGATGCCGCCGCGGATCCTCCGTCCTACGGTGGGGGGATGCCGTTCACCCGCACCCCGACGCCGCGCGATCTGCGTCAGGACGTGCTGCTGGCGGGCGTCCTGCTGGTCGGCGGGATCCTCAGCGCCGCGCTGTCCTCGATCGCGAAGGTCTACGGCGCCGAGCAGAACGAGCTGTGGACGGCGATCCCGTACGTCGTCGTGATCTCCGCGGCGCTCGCGGTGCGCCGGCGCCGGCCCGCGTCGGTCGCGATCGTCGTGTCCCTCGCGTTCGTGGCCGCCGCCTCGCTGAAGGTCCCCGAGATCTACGCCGGCAACATCGCGATGTTCATCGCGCTGTACACGGTCGGCGCCTGGACGAATTCGCGACGCAGGGCCTTCGCGGTCCGCGCCGGCATCATCGCGGTGATGGCCGTCTGGCTCGTCGTCGAGATGTACCGCCAGGCGATCGAGCAGTCTGCGAAGGCGCACGTGGCGGCCGGCGCTTTCTCGCCGCTCGTCGCGTTCCTCATGCTGCAGGTGCTGCTGAACGTGCTGTACTTCGGCGGCGCCTACTACTTCGGCGAGCGCAGCTGGAACGCCGCCGCGCAGCGCGCAGCGCTCGAGCAGCGCACCGCCGAGCTCGAGCGCGAGCGCGAGCTCAGCGGCGCCCAGGCCGTCGCCCTGGACCGGGTCAGGATCGCGCGAGAGCTGCACGACGTGGTCGCGCATCACGTGTCGGTGATGGGCGTGCAGGCCGGGGCCGCACGGATGATGATCCCGCAGGATCCGCAGGCCGCGGCCGCGATCGTGGCGGGAATCGAGACGGCGGCGCGCGAGGCGATCCGTGACTTCCGCCAGCTGCTCGACACCCTGCGCGCGCCCGGCGACAGTGAGGACGTGGCGTCGACCGTCGGCGTGGACGACATCGCCGACCTCGTCGAGGCGTCCGCGGCCGCGGGACTGCCCGCGCGCCTGCACGTCGTCGGCGAGCCCTTGCCGGTGCCCCGCGTGACCGCCGTGAATCTGTACCGCATCGCCCAGGAGGCGCTCACCAACGCCCGCCGGCACGCCGGCCCCGACGCCGAGGCGGACGTGCGGATCCGCTACCGGCGCGACCCGCACGGGCAGGGCGCGGTGGAGCTCGAGGTCGTGAACTCGGGCCGGATCGTTCCCGCGACGCGTCCGGGTCTGGGACAGCTCGGGATGCGCGAGCGCGCCGCCGCCTCGGGCGGGACCGTCGAACTCGTGCCGCGCTCCGCCGGCGGGTTCCGGGTGCGGGCCACGCTGCCGCTCCCGCCGGGGGCCATGCCGTGACCGGCCCGATCCGCGTGCTCCTCGTCGACGATCACGCCATGCTCCGCGCCGGCTTCCGCACGATCCTCGACATGCAGCCGGACATCACGGTCGTCGGCGAGGCCGCGAACGGCGCCGAAGCGGTCGAGCTGGCGGGATCGCTGCGGCCCGACGTCATCACGATGGACGTGCAGATGCCCGACATGGACGGGCTCGAGGCGACCCGCAGGATCCGCGCGGACGAGCGGATCCTGGCATCCATCGCCATCGTGACGACCTTCGACCGCGACGACTACCTGTTCGCCGCCCTCGACGCCGGCGCGAGCGGCTTCCTGCTGAAGAACGCGGGTCCGGAGGAACTGGTGGCCGCGGTGCGCGCCCTCGCCGCGGGCGACGGGATGCTCGCCCCCGAGGTGACCCGGCGCGTGCTCCAGCGCTTCGTCGCCACGCGGGCCGTGGTCGCAGCGACCGGCTCTGAGGCGGCGGAGCGCACGGCGCCCGCCCCGCTCCCCCGGGCGGACCTCCCCGAGCCGCTCACCGACAGGGAGACGGAGGTGCTGCGGCTGGTCGCCGAGGCCTGGAGCAATGCCGAGATCGCGACCGAGCTGTTCATCGGCGAGGCGACCGTGAAGACGCACGTGTCCCGGATCCTGCAGAAGCTCGGCGCCCGCGACCGCGTGCAGGCGGTCGTGCTCGCGCACCGGCTCGGGCTGACCTAGCCGGCGGCGGGCGGGCATGCGCGGGGCACTATGCCGGCCGCCCACTAGCCTCTTCCTCATGGCCGAAATCGCGACCCGTCGAGCGTCACCGTCCCGCCCGATCATGGCGGGCGTGGTCACGGCCCTCGTCGGATTCACGAGCTCGTTCGCCGTGGTGCTCACCGGGCTCGCGGCGGTCGGCGCCTCGCACGCACAGGCGGCGAGCGGTCTGCTCGCGCTCAGCCTCACGATGGGCGTCGCGTGCATCGTGCTCGCCTGGCGCTACCGCATGCCGATCACCGCGGCCTGGTCGACCCCGGGGGCGGCCCTGCTCGCCGCCACGAGCGGAGCCGGTCACTCGGCGGGGGGCTGGTCTGCGGCCGTCGGCGCGTTCCTCGTCGTCGCCGCGCTGATCCTGCTCACCGCCCTGGTGCCCTGGATCGGATCCGTGATCGCGGCCATCCCGCCCTCGATCGCGCAGGCGATGCTCGCCGGCGTGCTGCTGCCGCTCTGCCTCGCGCCGGTCACCGGCCTCGCCAAGAACCCGTGGGCGGTGATCCCGGTCGTGCTCACCTGGCTCGTGTTCGCCCGGCTCGCGCCGCGCTGGGCGGTGCCGCTCGCGTTCGCCGCGGCCACGATCGTGATCGTCGCCGGCCTGGTGACGAGCGGCGCCGCGGTGGACGCATCGCTCCTGATCCCGCACATCGAGCTCACCGCGCCCACGATCACCGTGGGATCCCTGGTCGGGATCGCGCTGCCGCTGTTCATCGTCACGATGGCGTCGCAGAACGTGCCGGGCGTCGCCGTGATGCGCAGCTTCGGCTACGAGGTCCCGTGGCGGCCGGCGATGCTCGTGACCGGAGCCGGCACCGCGCTCGGCGCCGTCGCCGGCGGGCACGCGATCAACCTCGCCGCGATCAGCGCCGCCCTCGCCGCGTCGCCCGACGCGGAACCGGATCCGAAACGGCGCTGGGTCGCCGGCGTCTCCACCGGCGTCTCGTATCTCGTGCTCGGCGGCTTCTCCGCCGCGTTCGCCGCCCTCGTGGTCCTCGCGCCCGCCGCGGTGATCCCCGCGGTCGCCGGTCTCGCGCTGCTCGGCGCGTTCGGATCCGCGGTGCAGCAGGCGATCGACGACCCGGGCGAGCGCACCCCGGCCGTCGCCACCTTCCTCGTCGCCGCGTCGGGCGTCACGTTCTGGGGCGTGAGCGCCGCCTTCTGGGCGCTGCTCGGCGGCCTCCTCGTGCGCGGCGTGCTGCACCTCGGCAGGCGCTGACCGCGCCGATCCGGGTCCGGCGCCGGACGGACATCCTGTACGAGGCAGGATCCGCCGCGCGGGGGATGCTCGCTGCCCGGCGGATCCCTAGCGTGGAAGCATGCCATGCACCGACCGGACGAAGTGAGACGAAAGTGACCGCCATCCTCTCCGAGACCAGGACCACGGGCCTGCTGGACCTCTCCGGCGTCACCAAGAGCTACGGCTCGCGGCGCGTCCTCGACGACGTCTCGTTCCGGGTCGCCCCCGGCCGGCTCACCGGCTTCGTCGGCGGCAACGGCGCAGGCAAGACCACCACGATGCGGATCGTGCTCGGTGTGCTCGCCTCGGACGGCGGCACCGTGCGGCTCGACGGCAGCCCCGTGTCCGACGCCGACCGCCGGCACTTCGGCTACATGCCCGAGGAGCGCGGGCTCTACCCGAAGATGAAGGTGCTCGAGCAGGTGAGCTACCTGGCCCGGCTGCACGGGTTCGGCAAGGCCGACGCCGCCCTGCGGGGCGAGGCGCTGCTCACCGAGCTCGGCCTCGGCGAGCGCCTGCACGACACGATCGAATCGCTGTCGCTCGGCAACCAGCAGCGCGCGCAGATCGCGGCGGCCCTGGTGCACGACCCCGAGGTGCTCATCCTCGACGAGCCGTTCTCCGGTCTCGACCCCCTCGCCGTCGACGTCGTGGCCGGCGTGCTGCAGGCCAGGGCGGCGCAGGGCTGCTCGATCCTGTTCTCGTCGCATCAGCTCGACGTCGTGGAGCGCCTCTGCGACGACCTCGTGATCATCGCCGGGGGCACGATCCGCGCCTGCGGATCCCGCGAGGAGCTGCGCGAGAGGTACTCCAGCCCGCGGTACGAGCTCGTCTCCGACGCGGACGCCGGCTGGATCCGCGCCGAACCCGGCATCTCGGTGGTCGACTTCGAGGGCGGCACGGCCGTGTTCGACGCCGGCTCCGCGGAGGATGCGCAGCGCGTGCTGCGCACCGCGCTCGGCCACGGCGCTGTGCGCTCGTTCACGCCGCAGCGCCCCTCCCTCGCCCAGATCTTCAAGGAGGTCATCCAGTGAGCACCAGCGCCCCCGACCGGACCGCGACCGGACTCTCCGTCGGCAACGGCATCTTCCTCGTCGCCGAGCGCGAGATCGGGTCCAAGCTGCGCAGCAAGGCCTTCCTGGTCTCGACCGGGATCCTGCTGCTGATCGCACTCGTCGGCGTGCTCGTCGGCGGGTTCATGAGCAAGCACGCCTCCGAGACGAAGATCGCGGTCACCGCGGAGACCGCCCAGGCCGTGCACGGGATCCCCGGGTTCGCCGTGACCGAGGCCGCCGACCGCACGGCCGCGGAGAAGCTCGTGCGCGACGGAACGGTCGAGGCCGCCCTGGTCCCCGCCCCCGCCGACACCGCCTTCGGGTACACGGTCGTCGCCCTGCACAGCGCGCCGAGCGGCCTGCAGAGCATGCTCGCGAAGACGCCGAAGGTCACGATCCTCGAGCCCGACGCGACCAACCCGCTGCTGCGGTATCTCGTCGCCATCGGCTTCGGCGTGGTGTTCCTCATGGCCGCGTCGACGTTCGGCGCGACCATGGCGCAGAGCGTGGTCGAGGAGAAGCAGACCGGCGTGGTCGAGCTGCTGCTGGCCGCCATCCCGGCCCGCGTGCTGCTCGCCGGCAAGGTCATCGGCAACACCGTGCTGGCCATGGCGCAGATACTGCTGCTCGCCGCGATCGCCGTGGTCGGCCTGATCGTGACGGGGCAGAACGCGGTGCTGGAGGGACTGGGATCACCGCTGGTGTGGTTCGCCGTGTTCTTCCTGTTCGGATTCGTGCTGCTCGCCTCGCTGTTCGCCGCGGCCGCCGCGATGGTCTCCCGGCAGGAGGACATCGGATCCACCACCATGCCGATCACGATGCTGGTGATGGCGCCGTACATCCTGGTGATCGTCTTCAACGACAACCCGCTCGCGATGACGATCCTGTCGTACGTGCCGTTCTCCGCACCGGTCGCGATGCCGGTGCGCCTGTTCGTCGGCGCCGCGCAGTGGTGGGAGCCGCTGCTGTCGCTCGTGATCCTGCTCGTCTCGTGCGTCGCCGCGATCCTGGTCGCGTCGAAGATCTACGAGAACTCCCTGCTGCGCATGGGGGCGCGCGTCAAGCTGCGGGAGGCTCTGCGCGGCTGATCAGCGCAGGATCCCGGCTCGACGCCGGAGGGCCGGTCCCGCTCGGGACCGGCCCTCGTGCTTTCTCCGACTCGGTGGGAATATTCACGCGCATGGAACGGTTGCGCCTGTCGTACGGACGATGAGGTCCGGCAGCACACGAACCGATCCGAAAGGCCTCATCACGATGAGCATTCCCGCCCTCGACCGCACCGCGATCACCGACGCCCCGATCCTCGACATCCTCGCCGAGCGCTGGAGCACGCGGATCTTCGACCCCGCCGCGACGATCGACGAGGCCGCCCTCGCCAGCGCGCTCGAGGCCGCCCGCTGGGCGCCGACCGCCGCGAACACCCAGCCCTGGCGCGCGATCGTGGCCCGCCGCGGAACCGAGTCGCACGCCAAGATCCTCTCCACCCTGATGGGCTTCAACGCGGCGTGGGCCGGCGATGCCGCCGTGCTCGTCGTGTTCGTCGCGGAGACCACCCGCGACGGCGAGCCGATGACGTGGGCCCTGTACGACACCGGCCAGGCCGCCGCGCACTTCACCGTGCAGGCGCACGCGAACGGCCTGTCCACCCACCAGATGGGCGGCTTCGATCGCGACGCCATCGCCAGCGCGTTCGAGCTGAGCAGCGACTTCACCCCGATCTCCGTCATGGCCGTGGGCGAGCTCGGCGACATCCGCACCGCCTCCGAGGAGATGCAGCAGCGCGAGAACGCGCCGCGCGTGCGTCGCCCGATCGCCGACACCGTGATCGTGAACGACTGATCCCGCACGGCTCCGGACGCCCTTCCCGCCACCGGCGGGGAGGGCGTCCTCGTGCGCGCGGCAGTCAGCGCTTCCGGTGACGGCGGGCGGCGAGCGCGTCCGCGGCACGCACGAGCGACAGGTGCGAGAACGCCTGCGGGGTGTTGCCGACATGGCGGCGGCCGACCGGGTCGTACTCCTCGCTCAGCATGCCGACGTCGTTGCGCAGCCCGCACAGCCGGTCCATCAGCCTCCGCGCCTCGGCGACGCGTCCGGTCACCGCGTACTGCTCGACGAGCCAGAACGAGCAGGCCAGGAAGGTGTGCTCGCCGCCGGGCAGCCCGTCGACGCCGGTCGCGGTCCGGTATCGGTTCACCAGGCCGTCGTGCATCAGCGTGCGCTCGATCTGCTCGACGGTCGCGAGCATCCGCGGATCGTCCGGCGCGCAGAACCCGGTGCGCGGGATGAGCAGGAGAGACGCATCGACCTCGTCCGTGCCCTGGTGCTGCACGAAGTGCCCGCCGCGGACGCCGCGCCCGTCGATCTCGGCGCGCAGCCGGTCGCGCACCTCGCGCCAGCGGTCCACCGGTCCGCCGTGCAGGCCGTCCTCCTCGATCGCGCGCACGCCGCGGTCGAACGCGGCCCACAGCATGACCCGCGAGTGCGTGAAGAACTGCGGTTCGCCGCGGATCTCCCACATGCCGTTGTCGGGCTTGTCCAGCTGCTCCTCGGCCTGGCTGAGCAGCACGCGCTGCAGCGACCAGGAACGCGACGACTCCGCCAGTCCAGCCCGGCGCGCCGCGGCCAGCGTCACCATCACCTCGCCGAACACGTCTGCCTGGAACTGCTCGGACGCACCGTTGCCGATGCGCACGGGGGCGGATCCGGCATAGCCGGGCAGAGATCGCATCTCGCGCTCGAGGAGGTCGCGCTCGCCCGCCAGCCCGTACATGATCTGCAGGTCGGCCGGATCCCCGGCGACGGCCCGCAGCAGCCAGTCCCGCCACGCCTCCGCCTCATCGGCGAGACCGTGCGCGATCAGCGCCTCGAGGGTGAGCGCGGCGTCGCGCAGCCACACGTAGCGGTAGTCCCAGTTGCGCTCGCCGCCGAAGTCCTCGGGCAGCGAGGTCGTCGCCGCGGCCGCGATCCCGCCCGTCTCGCGGTTCGTGAGCGCGCGGAGGATCATCAGCGACCGCCGCACCGCGTCCTGCTGCGGTCCCTCGTGCGCGATCCCGTCGGCCCAGTCCTGCCACCACTTCGTCGTCGCGCGGTCGGAGGCGTCGACGTCGAGCGGCCCGGGCACGGGACGATAGGACGGGAACCAGGTGAGCGTCAGGTCGACGGTCTGTTCCGCGACCACGTCGAAGGTGCCGCCGTGGCTCCTCCCCTGCGGGCGCAGCGCACCGTCGCCGCGGATGACCAGGGCGTCGGGGCCCGCGGTGGCGGTCAGCTCGGGCTCCTGCGCCGTGCCGGTCTGGCGCACCCAGGGCACGGCCCTGGCGTAGTCGAAGCGCATCCGCAGCCGCTGCTCGAACGTCACCGTGCCGCTGATGCCGGTGACCCGGCGGATCAGGTCGGTGCGCTCGACGCCGGCCGCCGCGCCCGGCCCCGGCCCCGGGTGCTTCCTGAGCACGGGCTCGACGGACAGCCAGTCGCGCACCTCGGCGACGCCGTCCGCGGTCTCCCACCGGGTGATCAGGCAGAACGTGTCGCCGTCGTAATGGCGGGTCGCGGTCGCCTCCGGATCCGCCGGCCGCACGCTCCAGTGCCCGTGTTCGACGTCCCCGAGCAGCGCCCCGAACAGCGACGCCGAGTCCAGTCGCGGCGCGCAGAGCCAGTCGATGCTCCCCTCGCGCGAGACGAGGGCGGCCGTCCGCCCATCGCTCAGCAGCGCGTAATCCTCGATCGGAACACTCATCCTCCGCAGTCTCGCACCGTCCCGCCCCTTCCGCCGCGCCGACAGGCTCAGGGGCCGGAAGGGCACTCGCTCCGCGACGGGAACGCGGCCTATCGTGGGCACATGACGACCCCGACGACGCTGCTCATCCTCGGTGCTTCCGGCGACCTCACCTCCCGGCTCCTGCTGCCCGCGATCGCCCAGCTGCTGCAACGGCAGCCGGAGCGCGAGCTCGTGCTGCACGGGGCGGGATCCGACGACTGGACGGACGAGCACTGGCACGAGGCCGTGCGCACGGCCTTCGCGACGGTCGACGCGGAGGACGAGATCCCGAGGATCGAGGGGACGAGCTATGTGAAGGCCGACGTCACCGATCATGACGCCCTGGCCGCTCTGGTGACCGGGGTCGAAGGCCCGCTCGTGATCTACTTCGCGCTGCCACCCGCGGTGACGGTCGCGGCGTGCGAGAAGCTCGTCGACATCCCGCTGCCGGAGAACACCGTCCTCGCCCTGGAGAAGCCGTTCGGCAACGACGAGAAGAGCGCGGCGGCGCTCAACGTCCTGCTGAGCCGGATCGTGCCGGAGAACCGGGTGTTCCGCGTCGACCACTTCCTCGGCCGCTCCACGATCCTGAACATCATGGGCGTGCGGTTCGCGAACCGCCTGGTCGAGCCGGTCTGGTCGGCCGACCACGTGGAGTCCGTGCTGGTGCGCTATGACGAGGCGCTGGCGCTCGAGAACCGCGCCCGGTACTACGACAAGGCCGGGGCGCTGGTCGACATGATCCAGAGCCACCTGCTGCAGGTGCTCGCGATCCTCGCGATGGAGCAGCCAGCGGACCTCGACGAGGTCGATCTGCGCGACGCGATGGCGGCCGCCCTGCGCGCCACCCGGATCGCCGGCGACGACCCGGTCCGCTCGACCCGCCGCGCGCGCTACACGGCGGGGACGAGCGGCGAGCGCCCTGTGCCGTCATACACCGACGAGGAGGGCGTGGATCCGTCCCGCGACACCGAGACCCTCGCCGAGATCACCTGCGAGGTGCAGACCGCGCGGTGGGCCGGCGTGCCGTTCACGCTGCGCAGCGGCAAGGCCCTCGCCGCCCGGCATGCGGAGATCGTGGTCACGTTCCGTCCGGTGCGGCACATCCCCGAGGGCCTCACCGGCAAGCCCGCCGACGGAGGGGTGCTGCGCTTCACTCTCGGGCCCGACCAGATCGATCTCGAGCTGAACGTGAACGGCGGGGACGACCCCTTCGCCCTGCGCCGCGACGTGCTCTCCACCCCGCTCGGCAAGGGCACGCTGCTGGCCTACACCGAGGTGCTCAGCGAGATCCTGGACGGCGATGTCGCGCTGTCGGTGCGCTGCGACGCCGCCGAGCAGTGCTGGCGGATCATCCAGCCCGCCCTGGACGCCTGGCACCGCGGCGACGTGCCGCTCGAGGAGTACCCGGCGGGATCCCTGGGGCCCGTGGACTGGGCGACGTCGGTCTGAACCCCTGCGACGTCAGCCGTCAGCCGTGCCGGGAGAGCAGGCGGCGGGCCGCCTCGCTGTGCTCGGCGATGAGCTGCGGCACGTCGAGCCCGACGATCTGCCCGTCCCGCACGCGCCAGTCGCCGGCGACCATGACCCGATCCGCCCGCTCGGCGCCGCACAGCAGCAGGGCGGCGATCGGGTCGTGGCTGCCGGAGAAGCGCAGCTCGTCGAGGGTGAACATCGCGAGGTCCGCCTGCTTGCCCGGGCTCAGCACGCCGATGTCGGCGCGTCCGAGGGCGCGGGCGGATCCCTGGGTGGCCCAGTCGAGGGCCCGCTCGGGGGTGACCGCCGAGGCGCCGTAGCGCAGGCGCTGCAGATACAGGGCCTGGCGCACCTCCATCATCATGTTGGACCCGTCGTTCGACGCGGATCCGTCCACCCCCAGTCCGACCGGGACGCCGGCCTCCTGCAGCTCCACGGCGCGGGCGATGCCGCTGGCGAGCCGCATGTTCGAGGTGGCGCAGTGCGAGACCGCGGTGCCGGCGGCGCCCAGGCGGGCGATCTCGGCGTCGTCGAAGTGGATGCCGTGGGCGAGCCAGGTGCGGTCGCTCAGCCAGCCGACGCTCTCCAGGTAGTCGACGGTGCGCAGCCCGAACATCTCCCGGCAGAAGTCCTCCTCGTCGATGGTCTCGGCGAGATGCGTGTGCAGCCGGACGTCGAGGCGCTCGGCGAGGCCTGCGGTGTCGCGCATGAGGCCGGTGGTGACCGAGAACGGCGAGCAGGGCGCGAGCCCGATCTGCACGAAGGCCCCTTCGCCGCGCTCGTGGTAGCTGCCGACGAGGCGCTCGCTGTCCGCGAGGATCACGTCCGCGTCCTGCACCGTGCTCTGCGGCGGCAGGCCGCCGTCCTTCTCGCCGAGCGACATGGATCCGCGGGTCAGGGTCACGCGCATGCCGAGCCGCCTGGCGACCTCGACCTGCACGTCGATCCCCTCCTCCAGCCCGTTCGGGAACAGATAGTGGTGGTCGGCGGCGGTGGTGCACCCGCTCAGCAGCAGCTCGGCGAGCGCCGCGGTGGTCGCCAGCTCGAGGTCGCGCGGGGTGAGCCCCGCCCAGACCCCGTACAGGCCCTTCAGCCACGGGAACAGCTCTGCGCTGACCACGGGCCTCCAGGCTCGGGTGAGGGTCTGGTAGAAGTGGTGGTGCGTGTTGATCAGGCCGGGGATGATCACGTGCCGCGACGCGTCGAAGACCTCGTCGACGGGCCTCGACGGAGCGCCGCCGCCCGGCACTGCCTCGAGGATCCGGCTGCCCGCGACGACGAGCCCGCCTCGGGCGTCGGCGTCGTCGCCGGTGTGGATTCCGAGCGGGTTCTTCAGCCAGACGGTGCGCGCTGATTCGGACATTGAGCAGACTCCCTCGTTCGACGTGCGGAGCCGGAAGGCGGCCCCGTGGGGCCAGCTCAGTGTTGACCTGTCTGCTGATCCAGGCGCGCCTCCCCGCGGGAGGTCATCCCAGATCTACCACGGACCGCCCGTGGCCGTCAATGATTTTCCGAGAGACGGGGACTGGTTTCCGAGATGCGGAATGAGCCGACGCCGCTCCGAGCAGGCCCGCGCACGCGAAAGGACGCCGCCCCGGAGACGGGACGGCGTCCTTTCGATGAGGATCCGGGTCAGTGCTCGTGGTGCGGTACGACCGGCACCTCGTTGCCGTCGCGGTCGACGATCTTGCCGTCGACGACCGAGTCGCCGTCCTCGAACGCGTCGAGGTACGCCACCGGGATGCTGCGCGTCGGCGCCGACACGAAGGCGTTCTTGCGGTTCGCGTTGCCCAGGTGGTTGAACAGCAGGTTCAGCAGGATCGCGCTGACCGCAGCCGAGCTGATGCCCGAGTGGAAGATCGTCACGAACCAGGCCGGCATCTGCGCGTAGATGTTCGGCACGGCGATGGGCAGCATGCCGATCGCGATCGACGAGGCGACGATCACCAGGTTCATGTTGTCCTTGTAGTCGACCTTGGACAGGGTGCGGATACCGGACGCCGCGACCGAACCGAACAGCACCAGGCCGGCGCCGCCGAGGACCGGCGACGGGATCGCACCGACGACGCGGCCGAGCACCGGCAGCAGACCGAGGACGACGAGCACGCCACCGCCGGCGGTGACCACGAAGCGGCTCTTCACGCCGGTGATGGCGACCAGGCCGACGTTCTGCGCGAACGCGGACTGGGTGAAGCTGCCGAAGATCGGCGAGACCGCGCTGGAGAGCATGTCGGCGCGCAGACCCGCGGCGATCCGCTTCGAGTCGACCTTGGTGCCGACGATCTCGCTCACCGCGAGGATGTCGGCCGTGGTCTCGGTCAGGGTGACCAGGATCACGATGAACATCGAGATGATGCCGGCGATCTGGAACGTGGGCATTCCGAAGGCGAACGGGGTCGGGAAGGCGAAGATCGGGCCGTCGCCCACCTTGCTGAAGTCGGCCATGCCGAGGAAGATCGAGATGATCGTGCCGAGCACGATGGAGAGCAGGATCGCGAGGCGCGAGATGGCTCCCACCGGCACCTTGCTGAGGACCAGCACGATCACGAGGGTGATCGCCGCAAGCAGCAGGTTGCCCGCCGGGGCGCCCTTCGCGGCGTCCCCGCCTTCGCCCGTGCCGATGATCCAGCCGGCGGCGACCGGGAGGAGCGTGAGTCCGATGGTCGTGATCACCGTTCCGGTCACGACCGGCGGGAAGAACCGGATGACGGTGGCGAACACCGGGGCGATGAGCAGACCGATGACGGAGGCTGCGATCACGGATCCGAACACGGCAGGCAGTCCGCCGCCGCTCGTCACGATCGCGCCCATGGTCGCGACGCCGGCGAACGACACGCCCTGCACGAGGGGCAGCTGCGAGCCGAAGAACGGCACGCCGACGGTCTGCAGGATCGTGGCGAGACCGCCCATGAACAGGCAGGCGGCGATCAGAACGCCGATCTCGCCCGGCTTGAGGCCCGCGATCTGCCCGACGATGAGCGGCGGGGCGATGATGCCGCCGTACATCGTGAGCACGTGCTGGATGCCGTAGCCGATGGTGGCGCCGATCGGGAGGCGCTCATCCTCCGGCCGTGCGGCCTTCTTCTTCTCTCTGGTCTTGCTCGTCATTTCGACCTCTTCGTCGGGATTGGATCGGGGTCTCTCGACCGGTGGTGGATCGGGGTGGTGGCGGACCGGCGGAGGGAGCCGGATCGGCGAGCCGGAAGCGGCCCTGCCGGTCGGCTCGGTGTCGACCCGTCTGCTGATCCAGCGGACATCTCCGGCTCTGGAGACACCTTCAGGGTAGCCAGAGGTCAGGGGGGGAGTCAAGGATTTTTTCCGAATCTCGGACGGATGCTTCCGCAATACGGATATAGCTGCAACGGGAGAGGCGCCTCCCCGGGCTCGAAAGCCAGGAGAGGCGCCTCGTCTCCGTGCGCGAGCGACCCGCGCGATCAGTCGTCGAGCAGCTCCGCCTCGATCACGTCATCGGCGGCGTCGTCGGCCGATTCGCGCCCCGCCGACGCCGGCCCGTCGCTGGTCAGCACGAGACCGGATCCGTCCGCGGACACGTCCGCCCGCACCACGTCGCCGTCGCGCACCCGGCCGCTCAGCAGGGCGGTCGCGAGCCTGTTCTGCACCTCGGTCTGGATGAGGCGGCGCAGCGGCCGCGCGCCGAACACCGGGTCGTAGCCGCGCTCGGCGAGCCAGGACCGCGCGTCCGGGGTGACCGCGAGGGTCAGCCGGCGCTCGGCGAGGCGGCGCTGCAGCTGGTCGATCGCGAGCTCGACGATCTGCGCGAGGTCGTCCTCGGTGAGCGCCTGGAACATCACGATGTCGTCGAGACGGTTCACGAACTCCGGCTTGAACGCCTGCCGCACCAATGCCATGACGGCGTCGCGCTTGTCGTCCGCCGAGAGGGTGGGGTCGATCAGGATCGGCGAGCCGATGTTGCTGGTCAGGATAAGGATCACGTTCGAGAAGTCCACCGTGCGGCCCTGGCCGTCGGTGAGCCGGCCGTCGTCCATGACCTGCAGCAGCACGTCGAACACCTCGGGATGCGCCTTCTCGACCTCGTCCAGCAGCACCACGCTGTACGGACGCCGGCGCACGGCCTCGGTGAGCTGGCCGCCCTGCTCGTAGCCGATGTAGCCCGGAGGGGCGCCGACGAGCCGGGAGACCGAGTGCTTCTCGCCGTACTCCGACATGTCGATGCGCACCATGGCGTGCTCGTCGTCGAAGAGGAACTCGGCGAGCGCCTTGGCGAGCTCGGTCTTGCCGACGCCGGTCGGGCCGACGAACAGGAACGATCCGGTCGGACGGCCGGGGTCGCTGATCCCGGCGCGGGAGCGGCGCACGGCGTCGGAGACCGCGGCGACCGCCTCCCTCTGGCCGATCAGTCGCTTGCCGAGCTCGCGCTCGAGGTGCAGCAGCTTCTCGGTCTCGCCCTGCAGCAGGCGGCCGACCGGGATGCCGGTCCACGCCGCGATGACGCCGGCGATGTCCTCGTCGGTGACCTGCTCGTTCACCATGCGGGGTTCGTCGCCCTGCTCCTCCGCCTGCCGCTCCGCGTCGGCGAGCTGCGCCTGCAGCTGCTTGATCGTCTCGTACTCGAGCCTCGACGCCTTCGTGTAGTCGGCGTCGCGGAGGGCCCGGTCGCGCTCCGTGATGGCCTCGTCGAGGCGCTTCTTCAGCTCGCCGACCCGGTTCAGGCCGCTGCGCTCGCGCTCCCAGCGCGCCTCGAGGCCCGCCAGCTCGGCTTCCGCCTCGCCCATCTGCTCGCGCAGCTTCGCGAGGCGCTCCTTCGAGGCGGCGTCCTTCTCCTTCTTCAGCGCGAGCTCCTCGAGCCGCATCCGATCGACCGAGCGCTTGAGCTGGTCGATCTCGACGGGGCTCGAGTCGATCTCCATCTTGAGCCGGCTCATGGCCTCGTCGATGAGGTCGATGGCCTTGTCCGGCAGCTGACGGCTGGGCAGGTAGCGGTTCGAGAGCGATGCGGCGGCGACGAGCGCGGAGTCGCTGATGGTCACCCCGTGGTGCGCCTCGTAGCGCCCCTTGAGGCCGCGCAGGATCGCGATGGTGTCCTCGACCGAGGGCTCGCCCACGTAGACCTGCTGGAACCGGCGCTCGAGCGCCGCGTCCTTCTCGATGAACTCGCGGTACTCGTTGAGCGTGGTCGCGCCGATGAGCCGCAGCTCGCCACGGGCGAGCATCGGCTTGAGCATGTTGGAGGCGGCGACGGATCCCTCTCCCCCGCCCGCGCCCATGAGCACGTGCAGCTCGTCGATGAAGGTGATGACCCGCCCGTCCGACTCGGTGATCTCCTTCAGGACGCTCTTCAGGCGCTCCTCGAACTGGCCGCGGTACATCGCACCCGCGACGAGGGCGGAGATGTCGAGGGCGACCAGCTCCTTGTCCTTGAGCGACTCGGCCACGTCTCCCGCGACGATGCGCTGTGCGAGGCCCTCCACGACGGCGGTCTTGCCGACGCCGGGCTCGCCGATCAGCACCGGGTTGTTCTTGGTGCGCCGGGTGAGCACCTGGCTCACGCGGCGGATCTCGCTGTCCCGTCCGATCACCGGGTCGAGCTTGCCCTGCCGGGCGCGGTCGGTGAGGTTGATGCCGAACTGCTCGAGCGCGCTCTGCTGCTCGTCCTGCTGTGCCGTCTGGGGGGTGGCCATTCGTCCTCCTGGGGTCTCCTTGCGTCCGTCGCGGGACGATCGGATCCGGTCCGCGTCCCAAAGTTGAGTTGATTAGACTCAAGTTTAGCGGATCCACTCCCGGGAGACAAGCACACGAAAAAGGGCGCCGGGTGATCCGTCCACCCCGGCGCCCGCATCCCCAGTGTCCATCGCAACCGTCTTCGCCGGCCCTCCTCACTGCGCGTCGAACGAGACCTCCGGCTCACCGCCCCGCCATGAGATGCTGCCGGAGAACGCGAACGAGACCCGCTTCGGCGGCGGCGTGCATCCGACCCGGGTGTTCGCCGGGGTCACGATCGTCGCGGCTTCGCTTTCGAAGCGGTCCGCCGTGAGCGAAGCCGGTCTGCTCGGCTGCGCGGCGACGGAGAGCGCAGGAAGGGATCCTGTCCCCCTCTGCCACCTCATTCACCGCCGCTCGTGCCGAACAGCTCGTCGAGCTTGCCGTCCTTCGCGTAATGGGCGTAACCGCGGAGCGCGATGACGCCCTCGTGCGTCACGCTGGCGAGCGGGTCGATCAGCCAGCCGCCGTTCTCCTGCACGGCCACCAGCTGGAACCGCGTCAGTCCGAGCTTGCTCAGCGCGGGGATGCTCTTCGGGCAGAACGAGGAGGATCCGTTGGAGCCATTGCTGGAGTCGTAACCCGAGGTGTACCCGGTGACGCGGCTCGCCATGCACTCGTCGGTCATGGTCGCGTCGAACAACGGCCGGCCCGATCCGGTCACAGCCACGGAGAGCTTGTCGGGGATGACGACGGTGTCGCCGTTCTCGCTCTCGTGGTGCGCCTGCACCGTGATCTTCGCCGTGCCCTGCTGCTGCAGCGCCTGCTGCTCCATCGTCGCGGGCAGCGCAGGCCCGTAGATCGACAGCACACGCCGCTCCGGGAGCGGAAGCGTCGCCGCCAGCGGCTGCCATCTGCCCGTCTCGTATGCTTGCGCCACGGCCTGTGCGGTGCCGTCGAGCGCCGCCTCCGGGGTGTCGAAGTGGACCGCGGGAACGATCGTGCTGCCCCGCTGCAGGGCGCTCTGCGGACCTGGGCGTCCGGCGATGAATCCGAGCTCGGCCGTGCTCATGAGCGGGCTCACATACCACCCGCCTTCGTCGACGGTGACGATGCGGAACGGGTTGTCCCGCCCGGCTTGCGTCGCCTGCGCGATCTGATCCTTCGCCTTCCAGTCGATCGGGAACTTCAGCGACTCCGCCATCGACCGTTTCGCGTCGGCCTTGGCCTGCTCGAGGTCCGCGCTGGTGCGTCCGTATGCGAGGTAGGGATTCGACGCATAGGTGAGGTCGACCGATGCATCGGCCACCTTCTGAGCGTCGCCGTCGATGTGCACGGATCCGGATGCCAGTTCCACGATCGCCACACCCTCGGCGATCTTCTCACTCGTGAACTCGACGTCCTTCGTCGTGATCTTCAGGGCGTCATGCAGGCGCGCGACGGCATCGGCCGCTCCGTTGTCCTTGCCATCCACGGGGATCTTGGATGCCGCGTCGATCAACGGCGTCACGTAGGCCGCCTCGCTCGGAGCGAAGGCGGTGGCGAGCGAAAGCAGGTTGCCGCCGAGCACGCCGTCGACAAGACGCTGCGCGGCGGCTTCCGGCGACGGGGCGCCGCCGGTCAGCGTCTTGACCACCGCGAACGCGCCGCCCGCGAGGGCGAGCGCCGCAACGCCTGCGACGATGCCGACGATCGCCGGGCGCTTGAGCTTACGGCGCGCCGGCGCGGAGGCCGCAAGCACGACAGCGGGCACGATCGGCGCGCCCGGGAGCGCGGGCGTCGCACCCACGGGCGCCGCCGGCGGTGGAACCACGGGCGCCGCGGGAACGAACGCCGCCGCCGTGGCGCTCTGCGTCGGAGGAGCCAGCCGCTCGAGCACGGCCGCCTGGGCGGCCGTGTCGCCGTGCCGGCCTATCCACGCCAGCATCTCCGGGTACGCCTGCGGATGCCGCGCGATCATCGCGCCCAGATCCGGTCTGGCCGTCAGCAGCTCCGCGAGCCGCGCCGGCGGAGTCGCCGGATCCGCCGCCTCGCGGGCTGCGTCGTCGATCGTGGTCATGTCCGTCCTCCGCATCGTGCCGTCCGTGCCCGAATCTCATCGCACCCGGCCGATGCGCGCGATGGGCAATATCCCCCATCGCGGGGATTCAGCGGATCCATAAGCTGGGCTGAGGAGGGTTCCATGACCGACGACCTCGATGCCGCACGCCGGGCGCTCGCCGATCCGCGTACCGATCCGACCACGCTCGCGCATATCACGCAGGCGTTCCCGCAGCTCGGGCCGGAGGCCGCCGCACACCCGAACGCCTATCCCGAGCTTGTCGCCTGGATCGAACAGTACGCCGAGGCCCTCACCCTGCACCGCGTGCAGGAGTCGTTGCGCGCCGCCGCTCCCCGTGCCGCCGGATCCGCGATCGGCGCCGCTCAGCCGGCACCCGCCGCCTCGGCGGGAACGGTCCCCTCGCACCCTACTGCCGCGAATGCCGGCCCGGGCCGCCGCCTGCTCCTCCCCGTGCTCGCGGGCGTCGCTGCGCTCCTGCTGGTCACCGCGGGCATCACCACCGTCGTCGCCGTGACGCAGGCGAACCAGGTGAAGTCCGCGGCGCAGTCCGCAGCCGACTCGGCCGACCGCGCTGCGGATCCTGCCTCGGCATCGGGCCCGCACTCCGGGTCAGCCCCCTCGAATAGCGGATCGGCGGCGACCGGATCCGGGTCGGGCCCCGCCGCGACGGGCCCGACGGGGAGCGGATCGGCCGCTCCCACCGAGGACACCGGCAAGGCCCCGGTGGTCTCGAAGGGCGACGGCCCTGCGCCGGTCGTGCTGATCCTGGACGCCTCCGGATCCATGGTCCGCGAGACGACCAAAGGTCGCACCCGGATGGACGATGCCCGCGATGCCATGCTCAAGGCCGTCGGCGAGCTGCCCGACAACGCTCAGGTGGCCCTGTTGGTGTTCGGCACTGGCACCGGCAACTCCGACGCCGAGCGGGCCGCCGGATGCACCGACGTGAAGACGGTGGCAGCGCTGGGTCCGATCGACCGCACCGCGCTCGGTAACAGCATCAGGGGCGTCAAGGCCTCCGGATACACTCCGATCGGCCCGGCGCTGCGCACGGCTGCCAAGATGCTGCCGGAGCATGGCGCCGGCACGATCGTGCTGGTCTCCGACGGCGTCGACACGTGCTCGCCGCCGCCGGCCTGCGAGGTCGCGTCCGAGCTGCACGGCGCGAACGACGCCCTCGCGATCCACGCCGTCGGGTTCGGCGTCGACAAGGACGAGCAGGCGCAGCAGCAGCTGGAGTGCATCGGCCGGGTCGGCGGCGGTAGCTATCTTCCCGCGAGCAACGTCACGCAGCTGGGCTCGCGCATCACCGCCGCGACCAACGGCACCGACACCGCGAAGACGATCTCGGCCGACGGCTTCCACGACGTGCGCCTGGGCATGACCCTGGACGAGGTGCGCGCCCGCTCCACCGATTTCAAGGTCACCAAGCGGCAGACCGTGGACGGCATGGAGATCGTCTACGTCGACTGCGGGTGGGGCACGATCGAGTTCCGGGGCGGGCTCGCCTCCGCGATCCGCCCCTCCGGCGAGGCACCCACGCTCGACGGTCTGGCGGTCGGCGACAAGACCTCGCACGCGGCGGAGGTCTACGGCGAGCCCGTCGCTCACGGCAAGGACGACCTCGGCAACTACCAGGTCTACGCCGTCTCGGCCGGCAGCCCTTACGGCTACGCGGTCTACGGCGACGGCACGATCAAGCGCATCGTATTGTGCCGTTGCACGGGCATCGCCGCATCCGCCTCCCTCGCAGACTGGGAGATCACCTTCGCGGGCGTCGGCCCGCTGCGCCTCGGTATGACGACCAAGGAGATGCTCGCCGCGCTTCCCGGATCCGTCACGGGATCCGATCCCGGGAACGACAAGCCCGCCACGGTGAACCCGCTGCCGGACGTCAAGGATCTGAGCGTGCTGATCTATCGGGGGAAGATCGCGTCGATCCAGGTCGGAAGCGACAGCAGCTGGTCCCCGCTGACAGCCGAGCAGCTCGCCGCGCTCGGGAGTCGGATGCCTCAGCTGCGCGGCATCCGGCTCGGCGATACCGGGGCGACGGCGGTCAACATCATGCCGCAGGGCACAACCTACGACAACAGAGCCGGTGGCATCCACGACTACGTCATCGCGACCCGTGAAGGCGCCACCCTGACGTTCCGCGGGGCGGGGCGCGGCTCGAGCAGCTCTGGGTCGTCCGGCGGCGTGATCTCGGGATTCACACTGACCGACTCGACCACGCTGGACTACCCGTGGAACACGCCGGCGAAGAAGGCAGCACCCGCCGCGAAGCCGACCCCCTCGTCGCCTGCGAAGCAGAAGAAGGTCGAGATCACGGCGGACTCCGCCGCGCAGCTGCTGATCCCTGCGGGCTCCTGCGGTCTCCCCAACGCTGCCGGCTGGGATCAACCTGCCTCGATCCAGCTGTCCGGCGGAGCCGGCGAGAGCTTCGACGCCGATGGCAAGGGGGCCGGGGTCCTCGACAGCCGACTGGTCGGCGTGAACGATTTCAACGGCGACGGAATCGATGACGCGGTCATGGTGATCGATTGCACCGGCACACCGAAGGAACTGTGCTGCGCCGGGGCCGGGGCCGTGGCATACGCCGTCGTCGTCCTGGACCTCAGCACCGGGACTCCGCAACGGATCGGTGAGCCGATCTTCGGGGGAGAAGGGCGAACGTCCAAGGGCAGCGAACCGCTCGCGATCGCGGAGGGGAAGCACCCGGTGGAACTCGACAGCGGGACGATCGTGACCTACGAGGTGCCGGTCTATGGAGACGTCGATCCCTCAGACGCCGCCGCGATCTCGGGCTGGTTCCGCTACGCCCTGTCTGGTGACCGATGGACGAGATCGCCGAAGTAGCCGACGGATCCGCCGCGCGAGTTCGGGGGCAGAATGCAGGGCGCTGCACGGCGTCAGCCGAGTTCCTGGGTGAGTTTCTCCTGCGCCGTGCGGGCCTGGTCGAGCAGGGCCTCAACCAGCTTGCCCTGGTCGAGAGGGAGCGGGCCATCGTGGCCGACGTACAGGTTCAGCACGAGGTTGCCGTGCAGCAGCACGGCCTGCAGGTGATCGTGGTTGTACTGGTCGTGCGGCGCAGTAGTGTCGTCGAAGACCACGACCTTCGCCTCGGCGCTCTCCTTGCTGACCGGCTCGGAGATCGTCTCGGATGATTGCAGCCTGTCGATCTGCTTGATCTCGAATGCGGAGCACGATGGGAGCGCGGCGGGCACCTTGTCGAAGTTTGCCGACGCCTGCTCGGCGCTGGCGAACTGCCGCACCGTCATGCTCCCGCCGAGCCCGCCCTGCGACCAGGAGGTCGCGCGTATCCCGATCATGCCGTCGTCATCGCGGTATGCGACGTCAGTGCACTGCTCCGGTTCCGCGTGGACGCCCTCGCTCTCGCCGACCGTGTGGTACTCCGCCTTCACGGGCTGGATGTCGCTCGCCCCGAGCAAGGTCGAGAGCGTGTCGTCGGGCAGCATCAGCCAGGTGAGCTCGTCGCCCGTGTAGAGCGCCGGGACCGTCCTCGGGGTGCTCTCGGCCGCTCCCGAGCCGGTCTGCCCACCGGGCGCGGCGGCGTTGTGCGAAGCCGTGATCGCCCAGGCGGCGCCCGCGGTCGCAACCGCGCCCGCGGTGATCACCACCGACAACGTCCAGATCCATGCCTTGCGCGTCAAGGCCATGCGTCCGCCTCCCGAAGCTCATGATGCCGCCGAACGGTTCCGCGCGGTTCCGCTTTGATCCCATCGCACCCGCACGAGTCGCGCGATGGGGAAAATCCTCCATCGCGGATGCGTCGCTCACGGTGCGTTCCACAGCACGGTGCACCAGCTCGGGGCACCGCGGTCCGCACGCTCGGGGACACATCACATTTCCATCGGCCGAACGGACAGTCCTCGGTCGGCTGCATATCGGGACCCATCGCGTCCATCGAACTCGAGCCTCACGGCGTCACCGGATACTGCTGGTCGAACGACGCGGTCGCCCCCGGTACCGTCACGTTCTGGCACGCGGAGCTGCGGTCGAGCAGCAGCGCCACCTGACCGTCCTTGTCGCTGCGTCCCGTGAAGATCACGTGATCGCCGTCCTGGATCACGGAGAAGCGATCCCCGTCGGTGCTCTGCGTCTCGGCGACGATCGAGGTCATCAGGCCCGCGACCTCATCCTTCGGATCCGTGATCTCCTTGCCGGTCGCTTCGCTCACGACCACCGCCTGGCCCGACGCGTTCGTCATCAGGAGCCGGCCGAGCAGTCGTGCGTTCATCTTGGCGACGGTGCCCGGGATGTTCCACTTCTTCCCGCCGTCGTAGCCGATCAGGGTGAGGCCGCCGTCGTCGCTGTAGAGGATCCCGGAGGAGCCGAACCCTTGCACATCCATCGAGCGGGACTCCTGGACGGACAGATTGCCCGTCGTCAGTCCGGACGCCCCCCGCACGGCGACGATGTAGTACGCGGTCGACGTGTCACTGAGGCTGAAGTCGCCCGAATGAGCGGGATCCTCTCCGGCTGACACCGCCTGGCACCCGCCGTCGTCATACCTGAAATCACCGGGATACCCTGCCGTGAGCGATCCGCTGAGCAGGTCGAGATAGACCGGCTTGCCCTCGGTCGTCTGCCAGAGCGGGGCGAGAGCCGAATCGAAATCGGGCGTGCGACCGAGTCCGTCGACATACGGGGGCAGCACGGTGTCCGCCTTCTTGGGCTTGTCACCGCGAAGGTCGTAGAGCACGCTGGGCGCGGTTGCACTGTTTGTGTAGAACTGCGAGCCGGAAGCCCTTCCGCCTACGACGGCGAACCCGCCCCCGGCGGCCATCGCCATGAACTCCGGCGTCGCCGCGGCCGGCTGGTCCGCGAACACCACCGTCGTCTGCACGTGCGACAGCGTCGCGTCGACCGAGAAGAGCGTGCCGGTGAACAGCGGCTGGGTGAGGCCCGCCTGCTTCTTCTCCGTGGTCTGGGTCCACACGATGTGGTCGCCCGTGAGATACGGGTACGGCGGGGTCTCACCGTCCGCGTCGCCGCTCGTTGAGATCGGGGTGGTCGACACGGCGCCCTTCCCGTAGTCGAAGGAGATCAGGGCGTCGCCGCAGGACACCACGCGGACGGCCCCGGTCCAGCCGAGCTCCCGCGGCGACGCCGTGCCGCACGCGTCGAACGTGTCGTCTGCGTGCGTGATCCGGTCGCCGGTCTTCGTCGGGACCTGCGCGATCAGCGCCTCCGGATCCGCGATGAGGCGCCCGCCGCACTGCGCAACGAGCCCACGGTCGAGGGTGCGCAGTGCCTTTGCGGCGTCGGGCGCGGTGAACACGGTCGCGCGCAGGGCATCGAGGCCCCCCGTGATTCCGGCTGGCAGCGCACCGGCCTTCGTCGCGAGTCCCGCGCCCTGCGGCGACAGCGAACCCAGGATCTGGATCATGTCTGCGCGAGACGTGGTGGACGAGATCGCGACCACCGCCGGCGAGGTCGTCGCCGCGGAACTGCTCCCCGCGCCTGGGTCCGGCGCCATCGTAGGGCACACGATCGGAGCGTCCGTCGGCGTCGGCGTCGTCTTCGGGACGGAAGCGCCCGGAGCAGATCCTGTGGCCTGCCCCGTCGTTCCGCCCGAAGCCGCCGCGATCGCCCATGCTCCGCCGCCGAGGATCAGCACCCCGGCGATCGCGGCCGCGATCACGATGTTCCTCCGGGTGCCCGGGATCGGCCGCCTCACCGATGGCGAGCCGTGCCCGGCAAGAGCGCCCGAGTCCGCCGGAGCGGTGGATGCCACGGCAGCCGGCGTCGGCGCCGACACCGCCTGCGCAGCGGAGAGGACATCAGCCGTCATGGGCGACGACGCGGGCTGCGCGGTAGAGGCCGCGTACACGTCGACCCAGTTCCGCAACTCGTCGTAACAGTTCGGGTGACGACGGATCGCGTCCGCGAACTCGGGGTGCTGCTGGGCGATTTCCGCGAGTACGCCCCCGCCCGTCGCCGGGTCATGCAGGGCGGCCCAGGCCGCCTCACGCTCCATCGGCATCTCCGACCTCCTCAGTCGCCGTTTCCTGCGTCGTCGCGGGCCCATTGCAGGGAACGTTCGTCATCGCGAGCTCTCGCCCGCTGCGGACCTCCGTATCCGGACGACGCAGTCGCCCAGATGAAGCTCGGCATCGCCGCTCACGACCTGCGGTCGCTCGGGGGAGACCTGGATCCGCGAGCCGTCGGCGATGACAACCGTGCCGTTGGTGGAGCGGAGATCGATCACGAACAGCTCGCCATCGCGGAACTGCACCTGCGCGTGCGTCTTGGAGATCGACTTGGCCGGATCCTGGAGGGAAACCAGCACGACGGTCGGATCCGTCGCGTCCACAAGGGGGTCGCGGCCGAAGCGCAGAGCGGAATCGACGGTCAATGTGCGCCCGTCGTTGAGAACGACCTGCCAGCCGCTGCGCCCGCCGGCAGGAGCGACCCTGGTGACGTCGAGGTCGTCGTCCGCATCTGCATCTGCATCTGTCGTTGCAGGTTCGGGGACCGGCACAGCATCCGCGGTCGGCGCGGACGGGACGAACCCGGGGACGGAGGCGATCGGCGTCCCCTCCGGAACCTCGGACGATGGCGGCACAGGGGTCGGCGGCGCTGACCCGATCGGCGGGAGCACGACGGGAACGGCCGGCTGCGACATCGGAGGCAGTGGAACCACCGGACCCGCCTCCGCCGGCACCCGCAACACCGGGCCCTCTGGGGTCGGACCCGCTGAAACCGGCGGCAGCGGGACGGGCGGGATCGAGCTCACCGGGAAGGCGGCAGGTGCTCCCGTGGGAGCGGGCATCGGAGGCACCGTGTCCGCGGACGTCGAAGGTGCGAACCCGGCAGGCGCAGCGGGGACGGGAGGAACCGCCGACGGCGACGTCGGGGCGGCCGGCACCTCGACGCCGTGCGGAGCGGCCGTCGCGGGTACATCCGCGGCGTTCAGCGCACGCTCCCGGCGGAGCTTGGCGGCCAGCTCGTCGGCGGCTGCCGAGTTCGCCCTGCGCCCGAGAAGGAACCCGACGCCCGCGATGACAGCCCCCAGCACGATGACCATGATCGGGCCGACCGTGACGTTGCTGGGCGTCGTGTACCAGAAGATCAGGCCTCCGGCGACGACGACTCCGCCGACGATCTGCACCGTCCGGGCCGTCGATTCACTGACGCCTCCCGGAGTGGTCGCTCCCGCCGACTGACTCGGGTACGCCTTCGGGGCGGCGGGCGGGGCATCCGACGGCGCAAGATCTGCCGGGGGCGCTGGATCCGGGTACGCCACTGCGGTGTTCAGCGACGCGGCGGCGCTCTCGGCCGGGGGCATCGGCGCCACCGGTTCAGGGACGGCCGGCGCGGCAGGCAGCGCGGGCACCGCAGCGGAGGCGGGTGCCGCGGGCACCTCGACCACAGCAGGCACAGCAGGCACGGCGGTTGCTGACGAACTCGACGACTCGCCCGCGACCGCCGAGACGGCCGGAGCCCTGTCTTCGCGCTCGATCATCCGGATCTTCGCCGACGGATCCGCGGCCTGCATCGCCTGTCCGAAGGTCGCCATGAATCGCCGGTAGATCCCGATCCCCTCCATCGACTTCGGGCCGACGGGAATGAAGTACACGGTGGTCTGCGAGGTGCGGTACTGCTCGATCTCGCTGACGGCGTGGGTGCGACCGTCGACGATGTCGGCGGTCACTGTGAAATGCATGAGCGCACCGCCGAGCAGGCCGTTCAGAGCGACGCGGATGCCGTTCTCGCTCTCCCCGATGACACGGAGGCTCCGCTGCGTGCCGACAGCGTGCACCGCCACCTCGATGACCCGGCCGATCGAGAGAGCGGTATCGATCTCGATCCGCGCGTTCGCGAGCTTGTGCTGCTTGGCCATCAGTCCCCCTTGCGCTGCAGGTGCATCACGTAATCGCCGATGCGCAGCTCCGCATCGGCGGAGACCCGGTACGGCGCGTCAGGCGTCAGGACCGTCTGAGCGCCGTCCGCAGTGCGCACCACCGAGCCGTTCGTCGAGTGCACGTCGGTGATCAGGATCCCGTCGGACGCGACCGACAGAGCGACATGCGTCTTCGAGATGGATTTGGCCGGGTCGTCCACCGGGATCAGCAACGCGGAGGGGTCGGCCGGATCAGCCGCGGGATCGCGCCCGAGCCGCGCCGAGGATCCGAGCGCGATCTGCCGTCCGTCGGCAAGCAGGACCCGCCAGGATCCCGTCGGGCGCGCGGTGAGACGTGTCGAGTCGAGGTCATCGTCCGCCGCGGACGGGAGGGTCGCGGCGACGTTCGCCGGGACCACGACAGCAGCCGGAGCGACCGAGGGCACAGGCGGCACGCTCAGAACAGCCCCCGGGATGGACTGGATCGGTCCCACGGCGGGGACGGGCGGAACCGGGGCTGCGGGCACGGGCGGAACCGGGGCCGCGGGGACGGGCGGAACGGAGAGGGCAGGTGCGGCTGGCACCGGGGGCACGACGACAGGGGCGGCGGGCATGGCAGGAACCGCAGGCACCGCGCCGGGTGCGAAGCCCGGGGCCGATGCAGGCTTTCCCGGCGCGGACGGAGCGGCGTAGCCGGGAATCGTCGGAGCAGCGAAACCGGAGACAGGGGCCGCGTAGCCGGGGGCGGCCGTCGTCACGAAACCGGCATCGGGTGCCGGATACCCGAGTGCCGTCGGCGCCGTGAAGCCAGATCCCGGCGCCGCGCCCGGGGACGAGTTGGTACCCGCAGGCACGAACAGGTAGCCGCGGGTGATACCCGGCGGCAGATCGAACCTCAGGCCGAGCGGGCTCGGAGCCTTCAGCAGGAACACCAGCAGGACGATCCCGCCCGCGAACGGGATCAACGAGAAGAGGTAATAGGTGCCCGGATCCCCGGCGTCGTGCAGGCGGCGCACGGAGAGCGCGATGGTCGCGAGGCTGAACGCGAGGACCGCGACCCAGAACACGAGGTACAGGAATCCGATGATCAGGCTGATGATCCCGTATGTCGAGGAATCGGCGACCTGCGTCAGCAGGACACTCATCAGCCCCAGCAGGATCAATCCTGCGAAATAGCCGGCGACGAACCAGAGCACTCCGAACCAGTACTCCGACGGACTCGCCCGCCCGGTGTACACGAAGGCCTTCTGCACCATGCGCTGGCCGGCCTTCAGGAACGGTATCCCGTAGTACGGCTGATCGAGCGGCGGCTCGGAGGCGAAGCGTTGCGTTGTCATTCGGAGCTTCCTTGGTCGCTGAGGCGCGGTCTGGGTGCTGTGGTGGAGACGGTTCGTGCTCGGCGCCCGCCGGACATCCCGACATCGCCCTCCGGGCGATAGCGCAGCGATATCATCACAGACATGGAAAAGACGATGGTTCCCGCCGACGAGCTGCGTCGACTGCGGAACGCCTCCGGCCTGTCGCAGCGCGCGCTCGCGGCGCGGACGGGCATCTCGCAGCCGAACATCGCCGCATACGAGAGCGGACGCCGCATGCCGAGTGTGATCACGGAGGAACGATTGCGGCGAGCGCTGCGCGTTCCGACTCTGGCACGTGTGCGGCACGAGCGCGACGCCATCCTCGCCGCCGCCGAACGCGGCATGGTCGAGAACGTGCGGGTGTTCGGATCCGTTGCCCGCGGCGACGCCGATGAGGACTCCGATCTCGATCTGCTCGTGCGCCCACTGCACGGAGCCTCGCTCATCGAGTTCGCGGCGTTCGCCGCCGAAGTCGGTGAGATCCTCGGCGTCAGGGTCGACGTGGTCTCCGATCGGAGCACGGCGCCGGCCGTGAGCCAGATCGCGGAGGAAGCCGTGCCGCTGTGAGACGGGAAGACCCCGAGCGGATCCTTGCGATCCTGGACGACATCGCCCGCTTCGGCGTGTCCGCCGCTCGCGTCGTCGCCCGAGGCCGGGAGCCCTTCTTCGACCCCGACGACGACGATCAGCGCCGGATCGCCCGATCCCTCGCCGTCGATCTCTCGACCGCCGCCGACCGTCTCCCCGAGACATTCCGCGACGCCCACCCCGAGATCAACTGGCGTGGTGTGCGAGGTCTGCGGAACGTGATCGCGCATGACTACCAGGGCACCGACGACGAGGTCCTCTGGGAAGTGCTCGCCTCGCGCTTCCCTCAGATCCTGGCAGTTCTCGGGATCGACTGAACGCACCGCAGCACTCACCATCCCTCACCACCAGAACCGCCGTGCTGAGTGCTCGCGATCACGTCAGCGACGCTCCGCTGGCCCGTACTGCCATCGACCAGATAGCTCGTGTGCGCGTCGACGCGCGGCATGGTTCCGGTATCAAGGTGGTGAACGCCCGGCAGATCTTGAGGCCGGGTTCCGAACTGTCCGCTGATCGCGACCAGATCGCCCGGCGCCGCCCCGACGAACACATTCCCACCGACGTTAAGCTGCGAAAGGTCGTCAGTGCCGAGCCCCGGAGATCCGAGCACGACCAGAGAGTCGAAGGCCGAGCTCTGCTGGGCTGCAAGTCCGAGCACGGTCGACCCGTAGGAATGTGCGATCCCGATGATGTCTGCGCCAGGGTTGTTCGCACGGATCCCGTCCGCGAACGCCGCGAGCTTTGAGGAACCCGCCTCCGCGTATTGGCGCTGCGTCGCATTCAGGATCCACTCCTTGTTCCACTCGCCCTGAGGCGCGTCGTAGTCCATCCAGGTCACGAATGCCGTGGAGGAGCCGGCGGCACCGCGAGCCTGCAAGTCGCCATGCGTTGCCGCCCGCAGATTGCTCATCTCCGCAACCGGGTCGGACAGGCCGCCGGGCTTGTCTGCGCGCGAGGTCCAGCCCTGTGTGTAGACCGCGACATGGTCGGCATGGTCGACATCGCCGAGGCTGAGCGCGACGTGCACGCTCGAACCCGAGTCGGGATCGAGCACGAGCAACTGCGCGTCGGGATGATTCCTCAGAGTCTGCTCGATCTGCACGTACGCCTGCTCCTTGCGGGCATACTCCGCCACGGCGTCCGGCGGACCTGCCGGGCAGGGCTGACTCAGATAGCGCTCGAGGAGGATCCGGTTCGCCTCGTCCCTGACCGCGCCGGGCAGCGTCGGCGTATAGCCGTAGACATCCCGCAACTGCGCCGTCGGGAGTGCCCGCCGTTGCTCCGGCGTCATGGCCTCCCACTTGGCCTGCAGGGAACTGGCCGTCCCGGCGCCGTGTGAAGTTGCGCGGCCGACGGTAGCTCCCCCCTCGGCCGCGCTCGCCCGGTCCTGCTCATCGGCGTCACGGCGGAGCGCTCGGGCCGCAGCGCGCAGCGTCGCCGCTGCGGTGTGCACGCGTCGGCTGTAGTCGGAGTCCCACTGGTGCCGGAACCGCACCGCGACCGGGCCGATCCAGGCCGAGATCCGGATCCCGTTCCCCACGGTCATCCGATGCGCGTCGAGCTCCTGCGCATGCTGGTCGAGCTGGTGCGCCAGCGCGCGCAGCTGCGCGACGTCCGCGCCGTATATGCCGCTCATCCCGGCTCTCGGATTCCGACTTCACCGCACAACCCGGCGACAGTCGCCGCGGCGGCGGCGCTGTCATCGTCGCACCATTCGCCATCGATGAGCACCCGGATGTTTCCCCCTGACCAGGCCAAGCCCGCCCGGGTGCCGTCTATCCCGGCTGTTTCGATGAATGCACGATCGGTAGTGACCAGCCCGGCGAAGAACTCTCGCGCCCGGCTGTCCGCATCCAGATTCGGAGTCTGGACGAATTCGAAGCCGGTCTCCTTGACATCGGCGGCCACACAAGCGAGCTCAGATGTAAAGAGGATCTGCTTCCGCGTGCCCGCTCCGTCTCTATAGAGAGTGGTCGCGGTCAGGCTGGACGATATGGTCGAGAAGATCGCGGCGAGGTCGTTGAAGAGATCATCGTCCCCGACGACCGCGGCGCGGACAGCGAGGAACCGCCACCCCAGGTCCAGATACTCCGAGCTGCGTCGAAACCGGTCGAACTCCAGCTTCTGTTCTGCAAGGGGAGAGACATCCTGTTGCTCGACGAGTCCGTCCCACGCCGCGACTACTTCAGGCGCGGTCAGCTCTCTCGAGATGGTCATTTCTTCTTCCCCCAGTTCCAGGGAAAGATCTGATCCGCGGTCGCGTCCATGCGATCGCTGATCATATTCATGACGCCGAGCACGCCGTCGTATCGCTTCGTCATGACCTGACTCTGCTCCCCCGTGAGGTTCGACGGGTCGACGTCGCGGCCGAACACGTTCTCCACGCCTTTCGCGTACGTTTCGTCCTGCGAGTGCTCGTTGTACGGAATCGTCCAGTCCACGAAGGTCTTGGCAACGCTGACGCCGAAAGCGAGCGGGCTGACCTTCGAGGCGACGACGCCGATGCCGCCGAACACCGCAGAGGTCCCATTCAGGAACGCACCCACGCTGTCGCGGTCGTTCAGCGCATCCACGGCGGTGGCCGTGTCGAACATCACACCGATCGGCCCAAGAATTTTAGGTACCTTCACCCCCCATTTGTAGACCTCGTTCAACGCGTCGACAGCGCCGGCACCGCTGACAATGTTCTCGACTCCGTCGATCAGCGAATGCGGGTCAAGCTGCCAGGAAGGCTCCACGAACGCCGGCATTGTCCGTGCCGACGGCTCCGGCGTCGCGCCCACCCATCCGCTGAGCCCGCCCGCCGCTCCTCCGCCCACCGCACTCGCCCTGTCCTGCTCGTCGGCGTTCCGGCGGAGATCGATCGCTGCGGCCCGCAGGCGCCCGGCCGCTCCGTGAACACGCCGACTGTAGTCCGAGTCCCACTGCGCGCGGAACCGCACGGCGACCGGGCCCATCCATGCGGAGATCCGGATCGCGTTGCCCACCGTCATCCGATGCGCGTCAAGCTGGCTCGCCTGGCGATCGAACTGGGCGGCCAGCGAGCGCAGCTGCGCGACGTCGGCGCCGTACGTGCCCATGGGCGTTCCTTTCTCTCGGGTCCGGCCTACCGGGATCAGACTCGACGGGCCGGGGACGGCGGACTACTGGGAGGCGCTCTCCTGCTGGGCGGCATTCTGCTGGGCGTTCTGAGACGCCTCGCGAAGTGCCTGGGCGACCTGCTTCAGCGCCGAGGTGTGCTGCCCCGACCAGTCGTTGCGGAACTTGGTCGCATCGGGACCCTCCCACTGGGTGTTGCTGAGCGCGCCGGTGAGGGTGCTCAGGATCCCGTCGATGTCCGACGCCTTCTGGCTGAGCTGGGTGCTCAGCTGCCGGACCTGCTGTACGTCAAGACCCCATACGGCCATGATCATTTCCTTTCGTCTGCGGATCCAGAGATCTGCGGTGTCTGCGGACCGGAGGATCCCGATCCGACGTCCTCTCGCTCCTGCGATACCCACAAGCTAGGGGCGGCTCGGCGAGGCTGTCGATGGAGAACATCCCCCATCCGCAGCGCCCTAGACATGCGCAACCTGCACCTTCGCCGCGCGGCCACCCGCAATGAGGAATCCCCGGCCCGCGGGGAAATCCGCACGACGGATCCGCCCCAGGGGCGTGCCCAGCAGCATGTCCCCGTCCATCTCCCCCGGGACCAGGATCAGGCCCCGTCGCGATGCCTTGAACGGCTGGCCGAGCGTGTACGCCTGAGACCAGGTGGACGACTCGCCCTCGCCGACCACGAACAGCTCCTCGCGAGCCGCGGCCTTCACCAGTCGATCCAGCTCGTACTCCGCCTCCGTGCCGGTGAACTCGGGCAGTCCCTCGACGAACAAGGCGAAGCGCTCCCCCGCCTCGATCCGCGGGACGAGCTCGGACGCCAGCGCGGATACCGCCTCCGCACCCTCCACCTGGCGACTCCAGCCGGCGCCGGCCAGCGCGCTGCGCCGAGCCGACAGCAACACCGTCGGCAAGGACGGGGCCGCGCGGCGCACCGCCGCACCCAGCGTCGCGACAGCGGTGGTGCGTCCGCTGCCAGGAGGACCGGCGAGCAGCAGCAGCCCGTTCGCCCGCACGACGGCGGCGGCGAGAGTGACATCGTCGATCCCGATCACAGGAGTCTCAGCCGGCCCCACCGGAAGATCCGCCAGCAGCACGTGCTCCGGGAGCCTTCCGACCGCCGTGGGCCGGGGCCCGGTGCTGCGGCCGAGGCTGCGGCCCAGCCGCTCCATCTCGCGGGCCTGTTCGGCGATGTTCCCGCTCGCGCCGAGCACGGCGATCTGCACCTCGAGCCCGCGGACGATCCCCCGGCCTGGCGGCGAGACGGGGCTCAGCACGTCACGGGGCGCGCCCAGCATGAGGTAGTCGTCCTCGTGGGCGAGCCGCAGCACGATGCGCTGCTGCATGGTCGAGGCGATCGAGGTGGGCAGCGCATTGGGCCGGTCGGCGGTGGCCACGACGTGCACGCCGAGGGCGCGACCGTCCGAGGCGATCTGCGCGAAGGCGCTGAACCACGGGCTCAGGTGCGCGGGCCCGAACTCGTACTGCTCCTTGAACGCGCCGATCCCGTCGACGATCAGCAGGATCCGCGGCTCCTCTGGCGCCTGCTTGAGGGTGCGGTACTCGGACACGGATCCGGCGTTCACCGCCGCGTACCGGGTGGCGCGCTCGTCCACCACGTCGCGGAGGAGCCGCAGCAGGCGCACGACCCGCTCCTCGTCGTCGCCCTGGATGACCGCGCCGACGTGCGGGAGCCCGTCGAGCATGCTGAGGCCGCGCGAGCCGAAGTCGAGGCCGTAGACGTGCGTCGGGCCGCCGTGCCGGGCGGTGGCCGCGGCCGCGACCGCGATCGTGCGCAGCGCGGTGCTCTTGCCGGATCCGCCCGCGCCGAAGATGACGAGGTTGCCGTCGTCGGGCTCGAAGAAGAACGCGGGCTGCGCCTGCCGCGCCGGCTCGTCGATCACTCCGAGGGGCAGTGTCGTGTCGGTGCGCGGGTTCGGCAGCCGGTCGAAGCGGTACACCGCCGCGAGCTCGTCGAGCCAGGGCCGCCGCGGCGCGGGGATGCCGGCGCGGGCGGCGGCCTCGCCGGTCGTGCGCACGATCCGGGCGATGTCGCTCGGCCCCCGGTCCACCACGACCTGCTCGACCTGCGGCTCCTCCCACTCGGCGTGCACGCCGAAGCCGAGCCCCGCCACGTCGATCCGCGGCTTCGGCGGCTCGCCGCTCGTGTGCCCGCCCGCGTATCCGGTCTGGAACGGGATGAGCCTCCCCGGGCCGATCTTCGCCGCCCCGCGGCCGGGGACCGACGGATCGAAGAACGCCGCCATCCTGTCGCCGAGGATGTCGGTCGAATCCTCGGCGTCGGCCATCCGCAGCGCGATACGCAGGTTCGTGTTGGCCCGCAGGTTGTCTTTGATCACCCCCGCCGGTCGTTGGGTCGCGAGCACCAGATGCAGGCCGAGCGAGCGTCCGCGCTGGGCGACGTCGACCATCCCGTCGACGAACTCCGGCACCTCCTGCACGAGCGCGGCGAACTCGTCGACGACGATCACGAGACTCGGCGGGCATGCCGGATCCCCGCTCTTCTCCATCGTCGCGAGATCCTTCGCGCCGGCCGCGTTCAGCACGTGCTCGCGGTGCCGCAGCTCCGCGCGCAGGGATTCGAGCGCCCGGCGCACGAGGTGCGGTGACAGGTCCGTCACGAGGCCCACCGTGTGCGGCAATTGCACGCAGTCGGCGAACGCGGCGCCGCCCTTGTAGTCGACGAACAGGAACGTGAGCCGGTCGGGGCTGTGCGCCGCGGCCATCGCGAGCACCCACGACTGCAGGAACTCGCTCTTGCCCGCACCCGTCGTGCCACCGACGAGCGCGTGCGGACCGTCGCCGCGCAGGTCGAGCGAGAACGGCTCGGATCCGGCGTGCCCGAACACCGCCCGCAGCGTGCCCTCCCGCCGGCGCGGCACCGGTGGCGCGTCGCGGACGGTGATGGATCCGCTCTGGCGCCAGCGGTCGATGACCGCGTCGGCCTCGTCGAGCACGTCGTCGCCGAGCAGCGCGGGCAGGCCGATGGATCGCGGCAGGTCGGAGTCGTCGACGTCGGGCGTGCCGATGTCGACCACGGGGGCGAGCTGGCGGGCGAGGTACTCGGCGCCGGCGATGTCGAGCCGCTCCGGGACGATCGATGCCGCGAACGCGCCGCGACGCACCTGCCCGGTCGCCGCGGTGCCGTGGTCGTCGACGAGCAGCACCGCCCGGCAGGCGGCCGGCAGCTGCTCGGCCCGCGGTGCGCACCACACCAGGTGCACCCCGGCGTCCGGGCCGCGCTCGGCGATGCGCGTCAGCCGCGCCCGGTCGGCGGGGACCCCGTGCTCGACGAACACGACCAGCGCCGGCACACGGGGCTCGGGCAGCTCGGACTGCTTCGACTCGTCGATCGCGCCGCGCAGTGCGACCTGCTCGATCCGCGCGTCGATGGCCTCCTCGATCCGCGAGAGCACGCCGCCGAGCGCCCCCCGGTTGTCGGCCAGATGCACACCCGCGAGGGGGCTGTGCGCCGTGCTGGTGTGCGGCAGCCACGCCAGCCACTGCCACTCCGGCGCCGCGTTCGGAGAGACGAGCGCGGCGATCGCCACTTCGGTCGGGGCGTGCCGGATCGCGAGCTGCGCCAGAAGCCCGCGCGCGACGTCGCGGGCGAGGGATCCGGCGACCCCGAGGGATCCCGACTCGCGAAGAGCCACCGGCACGGGCACGTCGGCGATCGTCGCGTAGCGGTCGCGGAGGTCGTGCAGCTCGCGGATGCTCTCCGGCAGCGTCTGCTGCACGGGTGGCAGCTCGACCTCGGTGCGGGAGCGGTCGGAACCCGTGCCGGTGCGCACCGCGAGGAACGTACCGGACTCCGCCCGTTCGGTCCACAGCAGCGGACCGAGCCGCAGCGCATCCTGCTGCAGAGCGGACAGCGGCGGCAGTTCGTCCTCGCGCACGGCCCGTTCGCGCGTCTGCAGCTCGTCGAGCCGCTCTCGGGTGAGCTGCATCGCCCCCGCGAACGCCTTCTTCTGCCCTTTGAGCGTGCGCCGGCCGACGAGCGCCTGGTCGATGAACGCGCCCACGAGCAGGAGCGGGCTCATCGCCATCATGATGACACCGAGCAGCTGCCCGGTCAGCGCCCACATCACCGCACCCATCACGAGCGGAGCGGCCAGCGCGATGTACGGGAAGCGCTGCCGCGGCGGCAGTTGGGGCGGCGCAGGCGCAGCCACCTTCTCGCCCGGGAACCGCGGAACCACCCGGGGGGAGCGGATGTGGTCGATCTGCGGGGCGGTCGCGGCTCCGCTCTGCTGCAGACGGGAGAGCGACAGCACCGAGTCGCCGACCGTGACCGTGTCCGTCGGTCCGACCGCGACCCGGCCGACGCGCGCGCCCTGCACGATGACGCCGTTCGCCGAGCCGAGGTCGACGATCTCGATCTGGTCGGAGACGTTGATCCTCGCGTGACGCTTCGAGACGAGCGGATCGCCGAGGCGCACGTCGACGTCGCGGTCGCGCCCGACCACCGTCGCGCCCTCCGGGATCGCGAACTCGGCACCGGCGTCAGGACCCGCCAGAACCCGCAGCCGCGCCGTCGCCGGACCGCGGTCCCGGAGGGCGAAGCGATCCTGTCCCGGCACCGGCACCGCTTCGACGTGCATGCCGGAGAGCAGCCCGGCCTCCGCGATCGTGGTTTCGGCCGGCAGCGGCCGCGCCCCCTGCGGCGCTGCTGCATCGAGGATCCGGAGCGACATCTCCCCTGCCGACGCGGTTCGAGGCCCCCGGGGATCCGAACGAACCAGGCAGTCGGCGACGTCGCCGACGGTCGCCGTGGCGTCGACCGTGATCGCCAGATCGGTCCGGGTCCCGCCCGAATGCAGCGTGACCTTCAGCTTCATTCCGTGTCCTCCGGGGTCAGGTCGAGGAGCGGAAGGTCGGCGCGGGTGACGATCCGGGCCGCGATCGCATACTCGACGAGACGGATCCTCCGGTTGGTCGCGTAGGAGCGCATGCCGCCGCGCAGGCCCCGTACGCCGAGCCTGTCGAACTTGTCGCAGACGTTGTCGAGCTTGCGATTGAAGCGGGTGACACTCCAGCCGAGGCGTGCCGCGGCCCTGGCGCCCGTGGGGATCTCGCCCATCCCGACACCGTCGCGAAGCAGCATCGACTCGGCGAGTGCGAGGATCACGAGTTTCTGCGACGGCGTGAGCGTGACGTCGCCGACCGTGGTGATGCCGTGCAGAGCGCTCGGCGCCGCCTCTGCGAACGCCGGCTCGGTCATGTGCACCGAGAGCTCATAGGTCGTGGGACCCGCCGTGAAGACGATCGTGGTCAGCCCGAACACGAGCGGCAGCCGTGCACCGGGGCCGAGCCACGACTGCAGCCGGCCGGCGCCGTCGGTGACCGTCACGGCGAGCCGGGATCCGACGTTCGACAGCACCCACAGCCCCTCGACCTGACGCACGTCGAGCAGATGCCGGTGCAGGAACGGATTGTCGTCGATGACGAGGTCGGCCTCGCGGCCGATGCTCATGCTGCCGCCCTGGCGCAGCGCGTGCCACTCCCCGCAGTATTCGACGTGCAGCGCGGGTTCGTCCGGATCGGGGGCGATGCCGGCGACGACGGCGATCGGACCGGTCATGGCGCGCACCCCTGCACGCCGTCGGATGAGGCCACACCGGACGCGCGGACGAGCAGCACCTGGATGCAGGTGCGCCCCCCTGCCGCCGCGGGCACCGAGACGGTCGAGTCGGTCGCGGTCTGGAACGTGCTCTCCTGCCCCGCGACCACCGGACGCCAGCGGTACGTGTCGCCCTTCTCCGGATCCGGATCCGTCCAGGTGAAGACGACCTGATCGCCTGTCACGACGCCCCTGAGGTCCTTGACGTCGACCGGCTGGTCGCTGCCGACGTCGATCGGATCGGGCGAGGAGGTCGCCTTCGGCGCAGCGGACCCGGGCGGCACGAGCACCAGCGCGGTCGTGACCACCGCGGCGAGCAGCGCTATGCCGCCGGCCAACAGGCCGATGCGCAGGCCGCGGCCTCGTTTCGGCGCGGTCTCGGGCGGGGGCACGAGCTCCGGGGCGGCCTCCCTCACGATCGTCTCGTCGACCGCGGGAGCGGCCGGCGCAGCGAACGCCGCCGGATCGCCGAGCGGCGACCGGCTCGGGCTCGATCCCGACCCGGAGACGGATCCGGTCGGGCGTCGCAACGTGTCGTCGGTGCCCGGCACGGCGGAGGCGGAGACGGTCAGGTGCCGGTCGGGGACCGTCGGATCCTGCGGGATCGTGGTGCCGGTCGGGGCGAGCACCGGAGTCGGCGCGGTCGGGCCGGTCTGTGCGTCGATCCGGACGATGCCGCGGAAGCGCGTCTCCTCCTCGCCGTCGTCGTGCAGCGCAGAGGAGAGCTCCTCCTCGACCACGTCGATCGTGGTCGGCTGCATGCCCAGACCGATCTGCACACGCTGCAGGGCGCGCGCGAACTCGAGAGCGCTCGCATAGCGATCCTCAGGGCGCTTGGCCATCGCTCGGCGGAGCACGGCCTCGAACTCCTCGGACACGCCGGGGCGTCCGAGCGGCGGCAACGGCGCGTTCTGGATGCGCGACATCACGTCGATCTCCGTGTTCGAGCCACCGGGGATCTGGAACGGGGTGCGGTTCACGAGGAGCGTGTACAGGGTCGCCGCGAGCGAGTACACGTCCGACGCCGCCGTGCCGGTCGGCGGCACCGCGAGCGACTCCGGCGGCGACCACGGGATGCTCATCCCGACCAGCTCTTTCCCGCCGGTCGCGGCGGAGATGCCGAAGTCGGTGAGCTTGGGTTTGCCGTACTCCGTGACGAGGATGTTCGCGGGCTTGATGTCGCGATGCAGGATCCCGGCCTTGTGCGTGGTCTCGATCGCTCCCGCGATCTGGATCCCGATGCGGAGCGTGTCCGCTTCGCTGAACCTCTCCGCCCGATGGCGCAATTGCAGGTTCGGCTTCGAGCAGTACTCCATCACGAGGTACGGACGACCGTCGTCCGCGACGCCTGCCTGGTACACGGCGACGATCGACGGGTGGTTCGCGAACTGCGCCATCAGGTTCGCCTCTTCCGCGAACCCGGCGATCGTCGACGCGGCCAGGTGCTCCTTGAGGAGCACTTTCACCGCGACCTGCCGACGCGGATGCGACTGCTGGTACAGGAACACGTCGGCGAAGCCGCCGGAGCCGAGCAGCCGGATGCTCTCGAAGCCCGCGATCACGGGCGGCGCGGAGGGGGGTCGAGTCGCCATCACAGCCCCTCGAAAGAGAGCACGATGTCGTCGCCCAGGTCGAGCCGGTCGCCGCCGACCAGCAGGGTCGCCTCGCCGGGATGCAGCCGCACCGGTTCTGCGCCGACGCGCAACAGCCGGGTTCCGTTCGTCGTATTGAGATCGGTCGCGACGACGTCGGATCCTTCCACCCGCAGCTCGACGTGGCTGCGGGAGATGTCGTGATCCGGACTGTCGACCGTGACCAGATGCGGGATGAGTCCGGTCGCGCGCACGGCGCGCGGACGGCGGCCGACGACGGCACTCCGGTCCAGCACGACCCGCTCCCCGCTCGACACCACGAGCACCGCCGCGGCGCGCGCGGCGCCTTCCGTGCGGGTCTCCTGCATCGCGGCGCCTCCCTGTGCCAGCCGCTCCCGCAGCGCGGTCACGTGCTCGCCGAGCACCGTCTCGCCGTCATGGTCGCCGTGCCGCTCGCCGACAGGACTCCCCGGAGACGGCGGCGCCGACGTTCCGGAAGAGGCTGCAGGGATGCCGGTGATCATCACGGGGCCGGACGCACCATTCTCCGAGCGCACCGCCGCCGCCTCGACCGACTGGATCCGGGTCTCACCCCAGAGCAGATGGTCGTACCCCCTGGTCAGCTCGGGATCATCCGCTTCTTCGGCAGGATCGGCTTCCACGTCCTCCGCGAACGTCTCGTCCAGTGCGGCGACGTAGGTCTCACCCAGCGCTGAGCCGAGAGTCTCGTCCGCGCGGAACGTGGATGACGATGCCGAGGAGGCGGAACGAGACGAGACATCGGCCTCTTCCGACTGCGGAGATCCGTTTCGGTCGCCGGGGGCATCGTCGCGCAACGGCCCCGGGAGAACGACTTCCGCGTCCTCCGCCGACTTCGGGAAGGCGCTCAACTCGGCGGGGTCCGGCGTCGTGGACGAGAGGAGGCTCTCCGCGGCGTCCTCGGTCGGCCGGAGGGCGTCGCGCACGGCGCTCGGCGTGAGTTCCCAGAGCACCCGGCCGGCCCCGGCGACACCGTCGGCGAGCGGGTAGAGCAGCGGCTCGACCCCGGCACCGGCGAGCTCGACCGCCACCACCCCGGTCGCCGTGCGCTCGCTCCACGTGGCGACGCCCAGACCGGCGACCTCATCGATCGCCCCGTCGGCGCGGGTCAGCCGGGCACGTGCGGTGCCGCGCACCATGAGCCTGACCTCGCCTATGTCCGGATCGCGGAATGCCACGGCGAATGATGGCAGCGCACCGAGCGACGAGCCGAAGGAGCCCACGAGCACCTGGATCACCGCGCCCGGGCCGGGTTCGGCCGACAGCGCATCCCACATCGCGCGCACCGATTCGGCGGGCAGCTCGGCCGAGAACAGCCCGGCGACGTCCACACCGACGACCGCGTTCCAATCCCCCCTGCTATAGGTGACCATGCGCATCCCTCTCCGTCTCACCCGCCCGGGGTAGGGTCGCCCCCGCGGTGTCTTCCTCGTCGTCGCGGTCGACGACCGCTCCGACCACGTCCACGACGACGACCGTCACGTTGTCGCGGCCGCCGTGGAGCAAGGCCTCGTGGACGAGCCGGGTCGCGGCGGCCTGCGGGGACAGCTCGGTACGCAGCACGCGCGCGATGTCGTCGGCGGCGAGCTCCTTGGTGAGACCGTCGGAGCAGACCAGCAGTCGCTCCCCCGCTGCGACCGGCAGCAGCCAGTAGTCCGGCATCGCGGTGGATCCGGCGCCCAGAGCACGGGTGATGACGCTCCGCTGCGGATGCCGCTCGGCCTCGGCGGGTGAGATCGTGCCGCTGTCGACGAGCTGCTGCACCGAGGAGTGGTCGACGCTGATCTGGGCGAGCGCGCCGCCGTACAGGCGGTAGGTGCGGGAGTCGCCGACGTTGAGGATCACCCAGTACGGTTCTCCCGCCTGTGCGCAGAGCACGGCACCGGAGAGCGTCGTACCGGGAGGGAAGGACCCGATACCCAGTTCATCGACACTGCGGACGGCGCGCGCGAAGGCCTCGTGCACGGCGTCGGGATTCAGGGACAGGCCGACGAGTCGGCGGAACTCGTCGATCGCGCGGGCGCTCGCCTCCGCGCCGCCCTCGTGTCCTCCCATCCCGTCGGCCACGAGGAACAGTGGCGCGTCGGCGAGGTGGGAGTCCTCGTTCTTCTGACGACGAAGCCCTCGATCCGACGCGGCGCCCCAGGTGAGCTCGACGCCGTCCACCCGGATCATGGCCGCTCCGATCGCCGGGGAGGCCGCAGACGTCGCCGCAGCCGCAGCCGCCCGACCAGCCCGCGAAGCCGGATCCCCCTCAGCACAGAGGCCGGGAAGAGACGCGCGCGCAGGCGACGATGCCACGGCATCGCGCGGGCGAGGAGTGCACGGGCGTGCTCCGCATCGGCCCAGTACTGCCGGGCCTCGGCCTCTGCTGGCTCGCCCGCACCGAACACGGCCGCATCGGCCCGCTGTGCGAGGGCCACGGCGCCGGCCACGGGCACGAGCGCGTCGAGCGCATGGCCCTGCTCACGGCGGGTCCCTCCTCTCGGCAGGGCGTATCCGACGTCGCCGGCGGCGTCGACGAGCTCCGCCCACCCTCCGTCGACGCGACCCACGCTGCTTCCGCTCTCGCCCCGCTCGCGGCGGCGACGCGCCCGCAGGGTCACCAGGGTGAGCGACGGGCCGCACAGCACCAGCAGCACGAGCAGCGACAGCCCTGCGATCTGAAGCGAGGTCCACAGCCAGCCGAGGTCGAGGGGCTGGTCGCCCTTCTTCGAGTCCTCGACTGGCGGGGCGGGCGGCAGCTGAGCCGGCTCCTGCGGCTGCTGCGGCGGCTGGGCGACCACCGCGCGCGGCTTCTGCCGGGGCTTGGGCGTCTGCTCGGTGGGGATCCGATCCTCAGGCGGGGTCGGGTGGAAGGCCACCCAGCCGATGCCGTCGAAGGGCACCTCGACCCACGCGTGCACGTCCTTGCCCGTCACGGCGGTCCTGCCCGCCTCGGGCGTGAAGCCCAGCACGACGCGCGAGGGCACGCTCATCTGCGCGAGCGCCAGCGCCATCGCGACGGAGTACTGCTCGTCGTCGCCGATCATCTGCTGCTGCCCGACGAGCGCCTGCTCACGATTGAGCGAGTGCCCGGAACGCGACGCGGCCTGTCCGGCCAGACCGTGGCTGAAGTATCCCTTCCGGAAGAAGGCCTCCAGCGCCTTGACCTGCTCGATCGGAGTTCCGGTCGACGGCACGGCGTCGCCGATGATCCCCGCGATCGCGTCAGGGATCTTGGCCGGCGCCGGCATGCTGATCTTCGCGATCTGGGCCTTCGCGAGCTGCGCGTCGGTGGGCGCCGTGGGAACGGTCACGTCGAGCGTGTAGTGCGACCCCCGGCTCAGCCCCGTGGTCACGACCGCGGTGCCGGTCGCCGCGTTGTAGTTCACCGCCTCGGCGTCGACCTTCCGCGCGGCCGTGAAGTCGTCGAGATAGCCCACCGTCGGCATCCACACGCCGCCGAGGTCGTCGACCGTGATCCCGATCCGTGCACGGGTTCCCTGGAGAGGATCGTCGACGGAGCGTCCGAGGCGGCTGAACACACCGGATCCGGGTCCCCCGCTGCCGGAGACCTTGTAGACGATCCCGTCGTACAGGTCGAGGGTCGCCAAGCGCACGGGAGTCCCTTCAGGCAGCCCGGTGACGTCGAAGAGGGTGGAGTCGGATCCGTCCCTCGTCCACTTGCGGAAGCTCATCAGCGGCGAGGCGTAGTCATGGAGCTCGAGCGGCGGGACGACGTGATCGCGCAGCACGTCGCGGCTCGGCGCGGCGATCGCGGCCACGGCGCCGCCGCCGGCCGCTGCCGCGACCACGATCGCGCCGGCGAGGACGGCCGCCGCCGCGCGTCCGGCCCATGGCACGGCGTCGCCGCCCCCGACCGCCAGCTGATTGGTTCGCCGGGCGCGCTGCACGCACCACGCCGCCCAGCCGACGGAGAGCACCGCGAACGCGACCCCGACCGCGATCGGGAATGCCCCCAGGTAGGTGCCGAACACGATCGCGAACACGAGCAGCAGCCCGGCAGGGATCAGCGCGAACAGGGGTCGGCGCGCCCGCAGCACCAGGCCGACCGCGACCGTCGATGCGACGAGCGCGGCGAGGAACGGCCCGACCACGAGCGAGGCGAAGCCCTCGAACGGTGCGGGCAGGGTGAGCAGCTGCCGCCACACCTGTACGGCGTCGGTCGCGAGCGCGCTGAGCACGTCCAGAGTGGGGACGACCCCGAACAGGGCGATGTCGCGGTGCCCGATCGCCCCGCCGACGAGGAAGTACGCGACCACCACCACGGCCGCGACGACGAGCACGCCCCAGCGACGCCAGGCGCCGAGCGCCGCGATCAGGGCGCCCAGCAGGATCCCCGCGCCCCCGGCCACCCAGAACTCCGCGCTCTGGAATGCCGAGGACAGCGGCATCAGGGAGAGGCCGAGCAGGGCGACCACGACCGCGAGGTCGACCCACGCCCGGGGCTTCACGCCGCCACCGCCGTCATCGCACGGCGCAGGTCGCCGAGGCCCGGCACATCCACGGTCACGAGGTCTCCCACGACGTGGCGCGCGACGCCCTCGCCCGAGGTCGCCCGCAGTGCGAGCGCCTGCGCCGCCGGGGGGATCCGGGTCGCGGCCTGACGCAGCTGCTGCAGCAGTACCGGGGATCCGGCGACGAAGGCGACGACCGACACGGCCGGCGCCTTGGTCGCGACGGTGCGCGCGGTCGCGGCGACCGCGGCGGAGTCCGGGCTCCGCTCGACGCCGGAGAGCAGGTCGAGCAGGGCGGTGGGGGTGGGCGCGTGCAGCAGCCGCTCGGACACGGCGACGCGCACGTCCTTCCCGTCCCGCATCGCGCTGACCGCGACGGATCCGGCGATCGACACGGCGAGCTCGAACTCGTCGTCGTCGGCGTATTCGTCGGCACGGGTCGAGAGCGCGATCACGAGCTGCGAGCGCCGGGTCTGCTCGAACTGGCGGATCATCAGCTTCTGGGTGCGGGCGGTCGACTTCCAGTGCACGTAGCGCAGGTCGTCGCCGGGCACGTACTCGCGCAGTGCGTGGAACGACACGTCGTCGTCCGCGAGGTCGCGCGTCGGCAGTCCCTCCAGGTCGCGCAGCAGACCGGTCGTGTCGCCGCCCAGCGTCACCGTCCGCGGGTGCACGTACAACTCGGTCGGCTCGGTCCAGGCGACCTCGCGACGGAGGACGCCGACCGGATCCGTGCGCTCCGAGGAGACCGGGCCGAGGGTGAGCACCGCGCGGCGCTGGGTCGGGATCTGGAAGAGCTCGTCGTGCACGGCGCCGGCCGCCAGCCGCGGAACCCGGAACTGCGCCTTCGCCTGCCCCACCGGCAGTACGATCCAGGCCGAGGGGGATCCGCGCCGGGCGGCGCCGCGCACGACGACCCGGCCGACCGCGGCCTCCCCCACCACCACACGCGACGAGGCCAGTTCGACGGCGACGGCGTACTGCGGCCGGACGACGACGAACGTAATCGCGAGCACGAGCACGAGCGCGGCGGCGACACCCACGGCGATGAGCTCCGCCCAGCCCCAGACGAGACCCGCGGCGAGCGCGACGACGGCGACGACCACGAGCGCCGCCCCCAGCGCGGTCACGACGCGCAGCCGTCGGCCGATGCCGGCGAGCACCGCGCGGATCGGCCCGGCCGACGCCCCCGCCAGGGAGAGCGCACGCGCGATCACCCGGCCTCCCCTGGTGCCGGGGTGCGCCGTCCCCAGGGCGGCGGGAGCGTCGGCGATCATGCCGCAGTCGCCCGGGACTGCGGAGCGGCGACGTCGGCGAGCACCCGTGCGATGACCTCTCCCGCGCTCGCCCCCGCGAACTCGGCGTCGGGATCCATCACGATGCGGTGAGCCCACACCGGCGCGGCGAGTGCCTTGATGTCGTCGGGGATGACGTACGTGCGGCCCTCGGCGGCGGCCCAGACCTTGGCTGCACGCATCATGGCGACGGCGCCGCGCACCGAGACACCGAGGCGGGTGTTCGGGTCGCGCCGGGTCTCCTCGGCGAGCTGGGCGACGTAGTGCAGCACGGCGTCGTCGACATGCACGGTCGACAGCAGCTCGGCGAGGTCAGTGATCGCGCTCGTGGTGATCATCGGCTTGAGCGCGGCGGCCCGGTTCTTCGTGGAGGATCCGCGCAGCACCTCGGCGGCCGCCGCGAGATCGGGGTAGCCGATCGAGGTCTTGATCAGGAAGCGGTCGAGCTGCGCCTCGGGCAGCTTGTAGGTGCCCGCCTGCTCGATCGGGTTCTGCGTCGCGATCACCATGAACGGCCGGCCGACCTCGTGCGAGGTGCCGTCGACCGTGATCCGCCCCTCCTCCATCACCTCGAGCAGCGCCGACTGCGTCTTCGGCGAGGCTCGGTTGATCTCGTCCGCGAGCACGATCGATGCGAAGATCGGGCCCTTGTGGAACTCGAACCGGTGCTGCTGCTGGTCGTAGATCGTGATGCCGGTCACGTCGCTGGGCAGCAGGTCGGGGGTGAACTGGATCCGCGCGTGCGTGCCCTGCACGGTCGCCGCGAGCGCCTTCGCAAGCTGGGTCTTGCCCGTGCCGGGGGCGTCCTCGAGGAGCACGTGCCCTTCGGCGGCGAGCGCGGTCAGCACGAGCCGGATCACCTCCTGCTTGCCGAGCACGGCCTGCCCGACGTTCTCCGCGAGCTGCGCGAACGTCTGGGAGAACCAGGTGGCCTGTTCTTGAGTGAGTGTCATGTTGCGTTCTTTCTGCTCACTGAGCGACGTACTGTTCGGTTCCGACTTGGAGCCATGGTCCGTATGCCCACGGTTCGATGGAGTACGCATCTGTTGCGCCTGGACACGTGATGGTGATCGAACCTGATGGCTGGCTGAAGTCGCCGGCGACTTCAGCCCCGCATCCGTACGTCGCCCACGGGCCGCTGTTGCCAATAGGCGACGAGCTGCGCGTGTAGGCGCGGAACTTGGATACCTGCGGGAAGTTGTTCCTGACCTGGTTATCCCAGTGATAAGTGAGGGCGTCACCGTTGCGCGTGACCCAGTAATGTGCCTGCGGCGGCGGGTTGGCAGTGCCGCTCACAGAAGCGGAGGTCGTGCCCGCAGCATTCGTGTAACTGACGTTGATGGTCGTGCTCTGGTTCGGTGCGAGTCCGCCCTGTGTATACGTATGCGTGCCGTCGGCGGTGCTGTTGCCGTCGGGCGCAGACGCCGAGGTGATCGGGCGGCCGTTCGAGTTCACCGTCCAGACGAAGTACACGGCGTTGTCCTGGCTCGAGACCTGGGTGAAGTTCACGATCGGCTTGCCGAACGGCACCGCCGCAGTCGACGTCGCCTCCGGGCCCGGTGAGACGCCCTGCACTGACGATGTCTCCCAGACGTTCACCGTGTACGACGTACCGTTCGAGAGCCCGCCGATGGTCCCGCCGCCCGCAGGCACGGTGCCGACGGCGCCCGTCTGGTTCACCCGGTAGTTGTAGGTGATCTCCGAGTCGCGGTTGCCGTTCAGCGCGCCCGGAGTGAAGGCGAGCACGGCGCTGCTGTCGGCCGGGCTGAGCGTCACCCCGGTCGGGGCGCCAGGAGCGTTCGCGGCGCGCCGCGGGCTCGAGTCAGTGCTCGGCACCGAGTCACCGGCCTTGTTGTGTGCAGTCACGGAGAACGTGTAGTCGGTCTGACTCGTGTCTACGACGACATTCTGCGAGGTGCCGGATACCGAGATGGTCTGCACGACGGATCCGCCCTGTTTGACGGTCAGGGTGTAGCCCGAAACCGCATCGCCGTTGTTGTTCGCGGGCACGGCCCAGCTGACTGCGATCTGCGCCTGGGAGCCCACAGGTGTGGCAGGCGACGTCTGCGGCTGACCCGGCGCGTCCGGCACGCCGGCCGGCACCATCGGCGCCGACCAGGCGCTCCAGTCCGACGGATCGGGTGCGAGGTTGTGCGCGCGGATCCGCACCTGGTACGAGACCCCGTTCTGCAGGCCGTCCCAGGTGAGGCTGTTCCCGGAGACGCCGAGCTTGTCCGCGGCCGCGCCCAGTTGCGGAGTGATCTGCAGGTCGTAGTTCGTGACGGGCGAGCCGTTCGAGTTCGGCGTCGCCCACGAGACCATGAGCTTCTTGTCACCGAAGACGAGGTTCGGCGCCGCCGGCATGTCGGGCCTGGCATCGGGCCGGGCGTCCGCGGACATCGGAGAGGGATCCGACTTCCCGATCGCGTTCACCGAGACCACCTGGAACCGGTAGACGACGTTGTTCGTGAGCCCGTCGAGCGTGCAGGTCGTCGAGGCGCACTGCTTCGAGTACCCGTTCTGCGAGGTCACCTCGTAGCCGGTGATCGGCGAGCCGTTGTTCGACGGCGGGGTCCACGACAGCACGACCGTGCGGTCCTGGATCGAGGTGACCGTCGGCACGCCGGGCACGCCCGGCTTGCCGCGCACCGTGAGCACGATCTTCGCCTCGGCCTGCCGGTCCGGGGAGTTCGTCGCGTCGGCGATCCGGTAGGTGACGATGAGCGTGCCGAAGAAGTCGGACGCGGGGGTCACCGACACCTTGTCGCCCTGGATCACCGCCTGGTGGGATCCAGGGGTGTCGACGTGCACCGAGACGACCTTCAGCGGCTTCTCGCCCTGGAACGGGTTGACGTCGTTCGCGAGCACGTCCACGACGCTCGCGACGCCCTGCTTGGCGTCGGGCACGAGGTCGTCGTTCGCCACCGGCATCGGCCTCTGCGTGGTGATGATCGAGATCGTCACCAGTCCCTGGCCGGGCTTGCTCTTGCCGTCGTCGGCGCTGACCTTGAGCGACAGCGTCGCGCCGGGCTTCAGGTCGGAGGCCGCCTTCACGGTCAGCGAGCCGCCCGAGATCGAGACGTCGATGCCGTTCGGCGCCGAACCGTCCACCGCATAGCGCATGCGATCGAGATCGCCCTCGTCGGGATCGGTCGTCAGCCGCTTCAGGTCGAGCGTCACGCCCGCCTCGCCCGGAGCCAGACTGATCGCCGCGTTGCGCAGCGCCGGCGACTGGTTCTCCAGCGGCTGCACCAGGATCGGGATCGTCACGTACGCCGACAGCCCCTGCGGGTCGTCGGGGCCCGTGCCGTCCGTGACGCGGACGCCCACGGCGTCGGGGCCGAAGTAACCCTTCGCGGAGGTGTACTGCAGGTGCTCCGCGTCCTTCATGAGCGGCGCCCCGTCCGCGTGCCCGGCACGGAGCGAGTCGGCGACCGCGATGCGCGGGGTCCGCCCGCCGCGCACGACGACGTGGTCGGCGAGCGCGATCGACACGCTCTCGCCGCTCTTCACGACGATCGGAGTCGTGTCGACGACGCTCGGCACCGCATCCTTCGTGCCGGGCACGAAGAGGAACGCCTGCGCGGTGAGGCCGTCCGGGTCGGTGTCCTCGTAGCGGATCACCTGCGGATCCGGCGTGACCTTCACCTGCACCATCCCGCCGGCGAGCACCTTCGCGTTCGGCGAGAACGTCTTGACCGTCAGCCGGCCGGTCGTCCCGTCGGGATCCTCGTCGTTCTCGAGCACCGAGACCTTGACGCTGTCCGTGCGGGCCACGGCCGAGGCCGGCACGTGGTCGTCGCGGGCGATCGGGGCCTTGAGCGGTGCGTCGTTCGAGACGTCCACCAGCAGCGGCGCTTGCGCCGTCGCCCCGTAGGTGTCGGCGATCGTGTAGGTCAGTGTGTACTGCCCCGGCTTGTCCGGCGTGGTGACGACCACGCGGCCGCCGCTCACCGAGGCCTTGATCCCCACAGGGACGGTGAGTCCGCTCTTCACGAGGGCGATCTGGTCGCCGTCGGGATCGCTGTCGTTCGCCGTCACGGGAACCGCGACCGTTCGCCCGGGGCGCACCTGCACGATGTCCTTCACGGCGTACGGCGCCTGGTTGTCGGCGCCCGGAGGAGCGACACCCACGGTGACCGTGCTCTCCGCCGTGGCGCCCAGCCGGTCGCGCACCACGTACGTGAACGTGTCCCTTCCCTCCGAGGTGTCATAGGCGGTGTAGGTCAGCCAGGCATCGCCGACGGCCACTCGTCCGAGGGCAGGACTCGACGACGTGCCGACGAGTTCGACGGAGTCTCCGTCCGGATCGATGCCGTCGAGCGGGATCGGGATCCTCGTCGTCGTCCCGGCGATCACGCGGGCGATCACCGGTTTGGGGAGCGGTGCGGAGTTCGCCGCGGCGTCGACCGCGAGCACCTGGATCGTCAGGTAGCCGGCGACCCGGTTGCCCTGGCTGTCCGTCACCTCGTAGGTGATGTAAGCGGGGCCGGGCTTGGATCCGGCCTGGAAGCGCACCCGGCTGCCGTCGACGAACGCGGCTCCGTCGCCGATCTTCGCGTCGACGAGGTCCGGCAGCAGGTTGAGCGTGTCGTTGTCGGGCGAGTAGTCGTTGGCGAGCACGTCGACCGAGACCACGTCGCCGACCCGGACCACCGCGGTGTCGGGCACGGTCACCGGCGGACGCAGGGTGGCGGGCAGCGGCACGGGCACGACGAGGATCTCGCCGTCCGCACTCTGCAGACCGTCCGAGACCGTGTAGCCGATCGTGATCGGCTGGCGCAGCCCGCCGACGTCGGTCACCCGCACGACGGAGTGGTCGAGCACCTCGGCGGACACCGGCGAGCCCTGCGGCAGGTGCACGCTCTGCACCACGAGCACCCCGCCGCCCGGATCCTCGTCATTCGCGAGCACGTCGACGAGCACGTTGCGCCCCGTGGGCAGCAGAGCCGTGTCCCGGACCGCGATCGGCGGGTGCCCGTTCCCGCTCGCGGGCGCGACGTCGATGCGGATGAGGCCCGCGGCGGACTGTGCTCCCGAGGTGACCAGGTACTGCACGTAATACGTGTCAGGCGCGTCCGCCTCGAACGACAGGGTGTTCGCGCTGTAGTTGGGAGTGATCTTCGCGCCGGGCGCATAGTCGTTGCGGGCGAGGCGCAGCGGCTCCCCCGACCGGCTGATGTCGTTCTCGAGCGGGGAGAGCGTGATCGGCACTCCCGCGGTGGCCGAGTAGTGGTCGGCGTTCGCGACCGGGGCGAGGGAGCCTTTGGGGCGCACGTCGACCTTGAGCACGCCCGTCGCCGTGGCTTGGCCGTCCGACACGGTGAGCGAGACGTCCTTGATCCCGGTCGCCCCGCTCGCAGCCCGGAACTCCATCATGCCGTTGGTGCGCGTGGTGACGACGTCGCCGCCGGCGACCTCGGCGTGCTGCAGGAACAGGTCGTCGCCGTCCGGGTCCTTCCAGCCCTGCAGCGCGTCGTACGTGATGCTCGCACCGGTCTCGACCTGGATGGTCTGCGAGCGCTCGAGGACCGGCGCGGAGTTCTCGGAGAGGGGGTGGATCGTGAGGGTCACGGTCGCCTGAGCGGTCCCGCCTCGGCCGTCGTCGACCTGGTATCGGAAGCCGGCGGTGCCCGTGGCTGCCGCGGGGACCGCGACCTGGAGGGCGGCGCCGCCGAGGACCGGGGTCACCGTCATGCCGGCGGGCGGATCGCCGACGAGCGACGCGGAGAGCAGATCGCCGTCCGGATCGCTGTCGTTCTCGGTGACGCGCAGCACGGAGGCGCGACCGGGCCGCACGCCGTACGAGTCGTCGACCGCGATCGGCTTGTGGTCCTCGGCGTCGCGCTTCGGCAGCTCCAGCTGTTGCTGCTGCTGGTCGCTCTGGTCCTGCTGCTGCGTCTCGTCCGGCGGCGGGATGACGTCGTCCCAGTTCTGCACGATCTCGGCCTTGTTCGTGACGACCCAGACCATGCCGCCGCGGGTGTCGTTCACGACGACGACGCGTCGGTTGACTCGCAGCACGGGGGTCGCGTTCGCCGGCACGTCGAGCTTGGCCTGCACGGTCGCCTGCCCGTCGCAGCGGCGCAGGTAGGCACCGTTGCTCCACACCGCGTAGGCGCACCCGTTCAGCCATACCGGCTGCGCGGGTGCGCCGCCCGCGTCTGCGGCACGGACGGTCTGGGCCGCGGAGCCGTCGAGCGGCTGCCGGATCAGCGCGGATCCCGCCGTCAGGTACGCCGCGTCGCCATCGGCGGACGTCTGCTGCAGGCGCGCGCCGGACGCCCGCGGAATCGTGATCGTCCGTCCGTTCGCGATGAGCACGCCGTTGCGGCTGTCGAACACCACCGGGGTACCGCCCACCGCGGCGAGCTGCACCTGGGGATCCGAGGCCAGGCCGTCCAGCGCGTCGGTGCGCACGGCGCCGGACGCCGTGTCGACGCTGATGAGCTTCTTCTTGGCCGGCGAGACCGCGAACAGCGTCGATCCGTCGCGCGAGATCGCGACCGCGCCGCCTTGGCCGACGGTCGCGAGCGCACCCTTCTTCTCGAACCGCGCGCCGACGATCCGATCGCTCGGCACGGCGTAGAGCCGTCCTCCGCCGAGCACGCCCATCTCCCCGCCGCCGAGCACGGCTTTCGCCCCGGCCGGCAGCGCCTGCTGGCCGGTGAACTCGTTCGAGGCCGGATCGATCGGCGCGAGCACCCCGTTCGCCTGGTCGAACACGACGACCCGATCGCCGTCCTGCAGCACGTCGTAGTCGGGCGCGGTCGTGCGCAGCGCGCCGTCGAGCAGGCGCGAGGGGTAGTTCAGGTGACCGACCAGCAGGTCGTTCGACTTGGTCACCCAGACGCCGCCATCGTCGAGCTTCAGGTCCGCTGTCGGAATGCCCTGGTAGAGCACTGCGAGTGCCGAGATCGTGACGGCCGCCACAGTGAGGGTCGCACCGGACGCCAAGGCAGCACGACGCTCACGGAGCGCACCGAACAACTTCGGCAACGATGCCATCCCACGCTCCGATCTTCCTGCGACGCCGCGCATGCGGCTCGTCCCCTCTGACAGAACCGGAACGGCCGTTCGACCGCGATGGGGAATATCCCCCATGCGCGAAGCGCACGCGTCCCCATCCCTTTGGCGCCGAATCGCGTCCCCGGTACTTCTGCGCCGCAGACTATCCGCACGCGGGTGCCCCGCGACCGCGAAGAATGTGCGGAAACACGCGGAATTTCCGATCCGGAACATCCGGATCGGAGCCTCCGGAACGCATGACCTGGCCACTGAGGACGACGGCGCGTCATCCGTCATCGACCACGCGGCAGAATGCAAGCCCCTGATATCCGGGGCATCGGGCGTGAAACGAGACAGAACGCCTCCGCGCACGAGTGGTACAACATGGTTATCCGCTCTTCCCCGCGCCCCCGGCCGCTTCCCGCACCTTCCCCAGGAGAGTTCGATGACCAGAACTCACGACTCAGACGCCTCGCCCGCAGCCGACGAGACGGGCCGGCAGGCCGAACCCGACTCCGCCGAGCGGCTCGCTGCAGACCTTCGATCGCTGCGGCTCCGCGCCGGGAGCCCGACGCTGTTCAGCCTTCAGCACGCGACATCGATATCGAAGACAGTGATCTCCGACGCGCTCCGAGGCCAGCGGCTGCCGACCGCCCGCACCGTGAACAGGATCGTCCGGGCGCTCGACGACGACCCCGCCGCGTGGGTCGCGCGACGGGATCGCCTCGCGCACCTGATGGGGCCGATCGCCGAGACGTCGACGGAGGATCACGACTCCTCTGTGGCGGCCGCGGCCGGCCGACGGATCCGACCACGCACCGTGATCCTGCTCGCAGCGTCCACCTTCCTCCTCGGAATTCTCCTCAGCGGCGGAATCAGCTACGCCATCGCCGGCACTCTCATGAGCGAGGTCCGCGCCGACGCGGTCGCGCAGACGAAGAAGGAGATCCTCGACGCGCCGGCCAGCCCGCATGCGCAGATCAACGTCACGAACGGAGTGGATCCGGCACAGACTCCGTGCGTGAACGACGCCAAGGTGGTGGCCGCGGAGAACCGCCCCGACAACACGAAGCTCGAGATCATCTGGTCGAACAAGTGCTATGCCGGCTGGGGCCGCGTGACCCGGTACGACGGCAAGGCCGAAGGCAACTCCGTGACGATCGCGATCTATCCGGAGACGGCCCCCTACGGGCCGGACCGGCAGAGCGCGACCGAGCCGGGAGTGCAGAGCGCCTACACGACGCTCGTCGTACGCCCGTCACCGCAGACCCGGCTATGCGCCGTGGGCTCGATGACCCTCGACGGCCAGAGCATCGACCTCGGCAGCCCGATCTGCACATGATCACCCGCAACAGGGACTGACCGGCCCGTCGAGCGGTTCGGGTATCGCGTCCAGGAGCCCGTAGTCGACCATGATCCGCTGGTAGCGGTCGAGGGCGGCCGACTCGAACTCCCCGTCCTCCGGCCAGGTTCCGATGGCCTTCAGGAGATCGATACTCGTGACCATCCGGCTCTCCGGCATGCCTGCGAAGTAGGGCTGCAGCACTTTCGCGGACTCGTCGGAGGACTGCGCGTAGAGCCAGCGGACCGCTTGGGAGATGGCCGCGCGGAATCCATCGATCGCGGCAGGGTTGGCCCGGATGAAGTCTTCCCGCGCGTAGTAGACGCTCCACGGGACGGGCCCCGCAGCTTCGGCCATCGTCGATGCGATCTGCGCCGCGCCTTCTTCAACGAGAGACAGGGCCGTAGCCGCTTCCGCAAGGAGGTAGTCCCCGTAACCGGATCGCCAGAGGTCCTGAATGGTGAGGGTATGCAGGTCGCGGACGAACCGGATCCGATTCAGATCCAGCTGATGCTCCTTCAGCACACCCTCCAGGAACATCCACTGACTGGTCGCCGCGAGAGAGAGCAGCACCCGCTTCTCGTAGAAGTGCTCCCACTGGAACGGGCCGGAGACGCTGCCCGGGCGGGCCAGGATCACGGCCGGGTTGATCCGGCATCCGACAAGGAACGGCCGTAGCGGCACCTCGCTGACCTCGTTGTAGACGTAGGGCAGCCACACGCCGCCGAGGGCGACATCGGCGGCCTCGCGATGCAGGTTGCGCACGAGCCAGGAGCCGGCGGGGCCGGCGTCGACCTCCTCGCTGATGCCGATGCCGTGGTCGGCGAACATCCCGAGTTCGCGCGCGATGTACTGCGGCGCGAACTTCAGTGCGGTGGAGGACTCGGTCAGGCGGACGGCCAGTGTCATGGGGTTCCTTGATGAGAGTTGTCCGAGCGCAGGCTGCTGACGAAGGCAGCCGTGCGTTCGTGCTGGGGGTTTCTGACCAGTTCCCGCGGCGGGCCGGTCTCGACGATCACGCCGCCGTCCATGACCACGAGGGTGTCCGCCACCTCCTGGGCGAAGCCGATCTCGTGCGTGACCACGATCATGGTCCGGCCCTCTTTGGCCAGCGTCTTCATGACCGCGAGGACTTCTCCGACCAGTTCGGGATCCAGAGCCGAGGTGGGCTCGTCGAAGAGCAGCAGGGCGGGAGACATCGCCAGCGCCCGCGCGATGGCAACGCGCTGCTGTTGCCCCCCGGAGAGCATGGCCGGGTAGGCGTCCGCCTTCTCCGCGAGCCCGACGGATTCGAGCAGACGGTTGGCTTCCTGCCGGGCCTGGACCTTGGTGAGCCGGCGCAGCAGGACCGGAGCCTCCGTGATGTTCTCCAGCACGGTCATGTGCGGGAATAGGTTGAAGCGCTGGAAGACCATGCCGATCGTGGATCGCTTCGCCGCCAGGTACTTCTCCTTGGCCTCGTAGAGCTTGCCGTTCTTCTCCTCGTAGCCGACGTAATCGCCTTCGACCTGGATGACTCCCTGGTCGATTCGCTCCAGGTGGTTGATGCAGCGCAGGAAGGTGCTCTTGCCTGAACCACTGGGGCCGATGATGCAGACCACCTCCCCTTTTCCGACCTCGAAGTCGATGCCGCGCAGCACCGAGTTCTCGCCGAAGCTCTTCCAGACGCCGCGCGCGTGCACCACGGGCTGGTTCATGACGTTTCCTCTCGATCCGACGCGCGGCCGCTGCCCGACGGGCCGCCGGTCGCATCCTTGACGCGCGCCCGCCTCCGCGTTCCGTAGCCGCGGTCGAAACCCTTGCTGTAGTGCTTCTCGAGTCGCTGCTGCCCCCATGTCGCCACGGTGGTGAGGACGAGGTACCAGATGGTCGCGGACATCAGAAGCTCCACGACGAGGAAGTTCCGCGCGTAGATGTTCTGCGCCTGTGTCAGCAGGTCATGGGCCCCGATGACCGACACCATTGCCGTTGCCTTGAGCATGCCGATGGTCTGGTTGCCCGTGGCGGGGATGATCACGCGGACCGCCTGGGGCAGGATCACCCGGCGCAGCGCCTGGATCCTTCGCAGACCGAGCGCCGTCGCCGCCTCGGACTGACCGGGATCGACGGACATGATGCCGCCGCGGACGATCTCCGCCATGTTCGCGGCCTCGTGCAGGACCAGTGCCAAGAGAGCTGCGACCTCGACCGTCACGATGGTGTTCGTGTCGATGCTGACGAAGCCCAGATCCACCCGCGGCAGGAACAGGGCGATGTTGAACCAGAAGAAGATCTGCACCATCAGCGGAGTGGCTCGGAAGAACCAGACGTACGCGCTGCTGATCGCGCGCAGCACCGGGTTCTGACTCATCCGCATCACGGCGAGGACGGTCCCGAGCGAGACCCCCAGCACCATGGACAGCACGGTGAGCTTGATCGTCTCCAGCAGTCCGCTGATCAGCGTGGCCGTGAAGACGTACGGGATGATCACCTCCCACTTGACGTGCTGGCTGCTGCCGATCACGTACGCGATCGCAGCCAGGACCAGAAGGGCTGCGGCGCCGCCGATGATCCGCCCGGGGTGCCGGGCGGGCACCACCTCGGGCAGACGATCCACGTCGGTTCGAGGGGGACCTTGTGCCGAAAGCGCGATGGACATGTCTAGCTTCCGGACTTCGCTACGTTGGCCGCGTCATTGAGCTTCGCGGAGGTGACGGCCAGGTTTCCCAGTTCGTAGCGCGTCATGATCTCCTTGTACTTGCCGGAGTCGATGAGCTTCTGGAAGCCCTTGAGCACCGCATCCCGGAGCTGGGCGTTGGTCTTCGTGAAAGCGATGCTGTTGTAGCCGACCTGCTCGCGGACGCTGGCGATAGCCTCCAGGCCCACCCCGTTGCCGATCTGGTGCTGGGTGGTGTAGACGCCGGTGGCGTAGCCTCCGACGGTCGCGTCCGCTCGCCCGGTCTGCACGGCGACGAGGACATCGGGCTGCTTGGGGATGCTCATGACGTCGATCGGCGTGACGCACTTGGCCGACTGCGCCTGTACCAGGGCCTCCTGCGCCGTGCCGACGGCGACGGCGACCTTGAGGCCGCACAGGTCCTTCATGGTCTTGACGTGCTTCGGGTTGCCCTTCTGCACCATGATCGTCTTTCCGTCGTACATGTAGTCGATCAGGTCCATGATCTTCTCGCGCTCGACGGTGTCCCCCATTCCGGAGATCGACATGTCAAACCGGTTCGACTGCATGCTGGGGATCAGCGCGTCGAACGTGCCGAGGTCCGTCATCTCGAAGCGCACCCCGAACATCGTGCTCATCGCCGACATCAGGTCCGCGTCGATTCCGATGATGTCCTTGTTGTTGGTGTCGAGGTAGACGATCGGAGGAGTGTAGGCGGTGGTGCCGACCTTGACGACCTTGGCGTCCTGCATCGCCTTCGGCAGCATGTCGTGCAGCTTCTGATCGAACGCGACGCTGATGGTGGAGCTGGCCTTGGGGGTCGAGGAGGCCTGGCCTCCGCCGGACACCGGTTCGGAGCAGCCGGCGAGCGACAGTCCGAGAGAGAGGACAGCGGCGGCCCCGAGGGCGGCCTTGAGCGATGTCTTCACGAGATGCCTTTCAGTGGGCGAGATGGTGAGTCGGGTGCGGAGGGATGGGCCAGAGAGTCATGAGAGGTGCGATTCGGCTGGCGACCAGTTCCACGCGTCGTCAGGGGCGAACTGGCCGGCGAAGCAGTGGGCGATCTCGTCGCGCCGGGCGATCCAGACGTCGTCGAAGCTCTGGATGTAGTCGAGGAAGCGGACCAGCCCCATCGCCCGGCCCGGCCTCATGATGCGGGGGTGGATCCCGACCGACATCATGCGCGGAGTGGTGGCCGACTCCTCGTACAGCAGGTCGAAGGCGTCCCGGAGGTACTCGAAGAACTGCGCTCCGGTGCTGAACCCGGGGCCGGACGAGCCGCCCCAGAAGCGTGCGTCATTGGTGTCCGTGGCGTAGGGGAGCACGAGCATGGGCCGTCCGTCGACCGGGGCGTAGTACGGGAGGTCGTCGTTCGTCGTCCCGGAGTCGTAGAGGAGGCCCTCTTCCGCCAGGATCCGGCGGGTGTGCACCGTGATCGGCGGCCGCGGGAAGCTCCCCCGCACCTCCTTGCCGGTCAACCTCCGGACTGTCTCTCGCACCCTGCGAATGTCCTCGCGCTCGTCGTCGGGCGTCTTGGCGAGCCGGGCCACCGAGCGGTAGCTGTGCCCCACGAAATCGCAGTCCGCCTCCGCCAGAACGCGTGTCAGCTCCGGATGCAGTTCCAGCGCCTGGGCGGAGACGAACGCGCTGAACTTCATGCCGCGGTCCTGGAGGAGGCGCAGCAGCCGCCACATCCCTACCCGGCTTCCGTACTCGAACTCGGCTTCCTGCAGCAGATCCCGCTCGTGGGCGGGCAGCTTCGACGGAACCCACGCGCGTTCGTCCCGGACCTCATCGCCCATCAGCGGGCTGCCTTCGGTGCCCTCTTCGTAGTTGATGGCGATGTTCACCGCGAGACGGGCCGAACCCGGCCACTCGACGCGCGGCGGGTTCTTCCCGTATCCCAGAAGATCCCTGCCGACGGATGGGTTCATCTTCGATCCCTTCGTATACGTGTATACACGTTGCTCCGTGGATACTCGCATACACTGATCGGAGCGTCAAGTGCTTTCCGCCGAACGCGGTCGTGGGTGCTGAAGAGGGAGAATTCGTGACTGACGAGCGGACAGGCCTGGCCGACGGCGATCTGCGGCCCTTGCGCGATCAGGTGCGCGAGACGCTGAGAGCGTGGATCGTCTCGGGACGGCTCGCGGCAGGCGTCCGGCTCCATGAAGGCGATCTCGCGAAGCAGCTGGGGGTGTCCCGGGTGCCGGTGCGAGAGGCGATCCGGATGCTCGAGGCCGAGGGGACCGTCTCCGCGGCCCCCCGAGGAGGTGTCATGGTCACCAGCCTCAGCCTGAAGGACGTGCATGACCTCTTCGATATCCGCGAGGCCCTGGAGGCCCTGGTCGCCCGGCTCGCAGCGACGAGGGTGACCCCACGAGAAGCCCGCCGGATCCAAGCCCTCCTCGACGAGGTGCGATTCGCCTTCGACGCGTCCGATCACGAGGCCGCCATGGAGCTGAACCATTCGTTCCATCTCGAGATCGCCCGTGCCGCGTCGAATCCCGCGCTCATGTCGATGCTCGAACCGATCGGCGTCCGGCTCCGCTGGCACTTCTCGCAGGATCGGGATCCGCTGGCCGTGCTCTCGGAGCACCAGGCGCTGCTGGATGCGGTCGCCGGTCATGACCCGGATCTCGCGGCGACGCTGGCCGCCTCGCATGTGCGCCGCACCCGCGAGGCCATCACCAGCAACTTCCCCTCAGAACAAGGTCCGGACCAGCACGAGACCTGAGTATGGCGCCGTCGCGCGCCGGACGAGGCCCGGTGCCAGAACTGCCGCTCCGANCGAACCAGTCGGAGCGGCAGTTCTCGCGATCGGATCCGACGGCGCCTGTCAGTCGACGCCGTGCGAGAGCAGGCGCCCGCGCGGCTGCTCGCCGTCGACGATCTCCCCGCGCAGGTACGCCGCGCGCACCGCCCCGGTCAGCTCACGGCCGGCGTAGGCCGAGACCGGGTTCTTGTGGCGCAGGTTCGCGACGTCGACGGTGAACGTCTCGTCGGGGGCGAACACGGCGAAGTCCGCGTCCTGGCCGACCGCGACGCTGCCCTTGCGCTGCAGGCCGACGAGCGCGGCCGGCTTCGCCGACATCAGCTCGACGATCCGCTCCAGCGCGATCCCGCGCTCGCGCGCCTCGGTCCACACCAGCGACAGCCCCAGCTGCAGCGAGGAGATCCCGCCCCAGGCCACGTCGAAGCCGCCGCCTTCCGGCTTCTTGAGCTCGACGGTGGCCGGGGAGTGGTCGGACACGATCAGGTCGATCGTGCCGTCGGCGACGGCGTCCCAGAGCCGGTCCTGGTTGTACGCCTCGCGGATCGGCGGGCAGCACTTGAACGCGGTGGCACCGTCGGGGATCTCCTCCGCGTTGACCACCAGGTAGTGCGGGCAGGTCTCCACCGTGAGGCGAACGCCCTCCGCCTTGGCGTCGCGGATCTCCGGGAGCGCGTCGGCCGAGGACAGGTGCAGGATGTGCGCCCGCGCTCCCGTGCGGCGGGCGCGATCGATCACATCCTTGATCCCGATGTCCTCCGCGGCCCGCGGCCGGGACGCGAGGAAGTCCGCATAGACCGGTCCCTCCCGGTGCGGTGCGTCTTCGATCACATGCGGGTCCTCGGCGTGCACGATGAGCAGCGAGTCGAACGTCTTGAGCTCGGCGAGGTCGGTCTCGATCTCGTCGAGGCCGAGCGGCGGGAACTCCGGCACCCCGCTGTCCAGCAGGAAGCACTTGAAGCCGAACACGCCGGCCTCGTGCAGCGGGCGCAGCTGGGCCGTGTTGCCGGGCACGGCACCGCCCCAGAAGCCCACGTCGACGTGCGCCTGGTCGCGGGCGACGCTCCGCTTGACCTCCAGGGCGTCCACGTCGACCGTGGGCGGGATGCTGTTCAGGGGCATGTCGACGATCGTCGTGACGCCGCCTGCTGCGGCGGCGCGGGTGGCAGAAGCGAAGCCCTCCCACTCCGTGCGACCGGGCTCGTTCACGTGCACGTGCGAGTCGACGAGCCCGGGGAGCAGGATCTCGTCGGATCCGATCTCCACGATGCGCTCGGCCGTCAAGCCCGCGCCGAGCGGCTCGACGGCGACGATCGCGCCGTCGCGCACGCCCACCTCGCGGGCCGCGACGCCCTCGGGGGTCAGCACGCGCTCGCCGCGCAGGACCAGGTCGTAGTGCTGTTCGGTCTCCTGCGACATGTCGCGGTTCCCTTCTGCCGGCTGCCTGGCCGGCTGTTCAGTGTTATCGGGCAGTGATTCGATTGTGCGCCGACCTCAGCGCGTGCCGCCGAAGCCGGTGACCCGCTTCGGCCGTGGCGTCGCGTACGTGCGCACCTTGGAGGTGGTCAGACCGAGGCGGACGAGTCCTTCGGCGACAGCCACCGCCGCCTGCACCCCGTCCACGACCGGCACGCCGCAGAGCTCGACGACGCGATCCTTCAGCTCGGCCATGCCGCCGCAGCCGAGCACGATGACCTCGGCGCGGTCGATCTCGACGGCCCGCTGCGCCTCGGCGGCGATGGCCTCGATGGCGCGCTCGGGATCCGACTCGAGCTCGAGCACCCCCAGCCCCGAGGAGCGGACCGACGCGCAGCGGTCATGCAGGCCGGCGAGGATCAGCCGATCCTCGATGAGCGGCACCGTGCGGTCCAGCGTGGTGACGACCGAGTAGGACCGCCCCAGATACATGGCGGTCGAAGCCGCGGCCTCGGTGATGTCCACGACCGGGACGGCGAGCAGCTCCTGCAGCCCCTCCCTGCCGTGTTCGCCGTAGCCGGCCTGGATCACCGCGTCGTACTCGCCCTCGAAACGGACGACCTTGTCCATCACGGCGATCGCCGCGAGGTAGCTCTCGAAGTTGCCCTCGCAGGATTCGGCGCCGAAGTCGGGCGTGAGTCCGACGATCTCGGTGCCCGGCGAGGCCACCGCCCTGGCGGCTTCGGCGATGCCGTCCGTCATGGTCTGAGTCGTGTTCACGTTCGCGACGAGAATGCGCATGATTCGTCCTCCTGCTCTCAATGTGTGGCGTCGACCGCGATCTCGGCGCCGTCGAGGTCGTGGAACGGTCCGCGGCGGTCCGCGATGATGGCGTAGATGATGGCACCGGACCCGGCGGCGACGAACCAGGAGAAGTCGCTGATCGCGGCGAACACGGGCAGGAACGTGAACAGCAGCGACAGCGTGCCGGCGATCACCAGTGCGAGTGGAGCCGGCACCAGGAGGAACGCGTTCCATGTGTGATGTGAACCCCTCTCGACAGCGACGATGCTCGGCCGTCTGACGAACTGGCTCCTGAGGGCCGAGATCAGGGCTGCGGGACGAAATCGGCGCCGAGCCGACGGCCCACCTCGGCGAGCAGCGTCTTCGCGTTGGCCATGCTCGCCGCCGGATCCGGTTCCAGCTCGCTCAGCGCGTAGACCCGCTCGAACCCGGCGGTCCTGGCCGCCTCGGGAGAGAGGGTGGAGCGGCCGCACACGGCGACGACGGGAATGCCGGCCGCACCGGCGGCGGCGGCGACGCCGAGCGGCGTCTTGCCGCCGAGGCTCTGGTCGTCGAGGCTGCCTTCGCCGGTGATGACGAGGTCCGCGCCGGCGATGCGCTCAGCGAGGCCGGTGAGGCGCTGCACGACCTCCACCCCGGGCTCGCGGTGGGCGCCGAGCGCGGCGAGTGCCGCGTAGCCGACACCACCGGCGGCGCCCGCACCGGGCAGGTCCGCGGCGGGCCGGATCCCCGGCTGCTGCTCGAGGAGCGCGGCGAAGCGGGCGAGGGCCGCGTCGAGCGCGCCGACGTCCTCGGTGCTCGCGCCCTTCTGCGGTCCGAACACGGCGGCGGCGCCGCGACGGCCGAGCAGCGGATTGTCGACGTCGCTCGCGAGCACGATGTCGGTGTCCGCCAGGCGCGGATCCAGGGCTGCGGCGTCCACGGTCGCGAGGGAAGCGAGAGCTCCGCCGCCCCCGGCCAGGTCGCGGCCCTCGGCGTCCTGCAGCACGAGGCCGAGCGCCTGCAGCATGCCCGCCCCGCCATCGGTGTTGGCGCTCCCGCCCACGCCGAGAGCGATGTGCGTGCAGCCGCGGTCCAGGGCGGCGAGGATCAGCTCCCCGGTCCCCCGGCTCGTGGCTCCGAGCGCGTCCTTGACGCCGCCCGGCAGCGCATCCAGGCCGCTCGCGGCGGCCATCTCGATGATCGCCTGGTCGCCGCGCACGGCGAACCGGGCTTCGACCGGCTGGCCGGTGGGGCCGGTCACGGTCGCCGTGATCGCCTCGAACCCGGCGTCGAGGGCGGCGTCGACCGTCCCCTCGCCGCCGTCCGCGACGGGGACCGTGTCGATCACGGTCCCCGGCGCGGAGGAGCGGATCCCCTCTGCGAGCGCCGCGGCGACCTCGGGGCCGGTCGCGGAGCCCTTGAACTTGTCCGAGGCGATCAGGATGCGCATGGCTCTACTCTGCCGGACGACTCAGTCGAGGAGCGCGTAGATCGCCTCGGGCGCGTCGGCGGGCGACGTGGCGAGGTCCTCGAACTCGTTCATGGTGTCGAGGTCGGCACCCATCGCGATGTTGGTGACGCGCTCGAGGATGACCTCGACGACCACGGGCACCTGGAACTCGTCGCGCAGGCGCTGCGCCTCGGCGAAGCCGGCAGCGAGGTCCTCGGGGCGCTCGACGCGCAGCGCCTTGGCGCCCAGGCCCTCCGCCACCTTGACGTGGTCCACGCCGTAGCCGGTCGCGATGCTGGACGAGTCCTGCGGGGTGTTCACGTTGTCGAACGCCAGCGACACCTCGTAGTCCATCTCGAAGCCGCGCTGCGACTGACGGATCAGGCCCAGGTAGCTGTTGTTCACCACGACGTGGATGTACGGCAGCTTGTGCTGCGCGCCCACGGCGAGCTCCTCGATCATGAACTGGAAGTCGTAGTCGCCGGAGAGCGCGACCACCTGCTCGCCCGGCTTGCCGCGCACGACGCCGAGGGCGGCGGGACCGGTCCAGCCCAGCGGGCCGGCCTGGCCGGCGTTGATCCACTTGCGCGGGCCGTAGGCGTGCAGCAGCTGCGCGCCGGCGATCTGCGAGAGGCCGATCGTGGTGACGTAGGTGGTGTCGCGGTCGAACGCGGTCAGCATCTCCTGGTAGACGCGGTGCGGCTTCATCGGCACGTTGTCGAAATTCGTCTTGCGCTGCAGACGCGCCTTGCGGTCGCGGCACTCCTGGGCCCAGGTGTTGTAGTCGGGCAGCTCGGCGACGCGCTCGCGCGCGGCCTCCAGCAGGGCGTCGATGAACTCGCCGGCGTCCGACACCACGCCGTAGTCCGGCGCGAACACGCGGCCGATCTGGGTGGGCTCGATGTCGACGTGCACGAAGGTGCGGCCCTTGCGGTAGGTGTCCAGGCCGCCGGTGTGGCGGTTGGCCCAGCGGTTGCCGATGCCCAGCACGAAGTCGCTCTCCAGGAAGCTCGCGTTGCCGTAGCGCTGCGAGGTCTGGATCCCGACCAGGCCCGCGGCGAGCGGGTGGTCGTCGGGCAGCACGCCCCAGCCCATCAGGGTCGGGAACACGGGCACGCCCAGGGTCTCGGCGAGCTCGACGAGCTTGGCGGAGGCTCCGGAGTTCACGATCCCGCCGCCGGCGATGATCGCCGGGTGCTTCGAGGCGACCAGCATGTCGAGCACCTTGTCGGCCTGCGCGCGGGTCGCGACGGGCTTGGCCACCGGGAGCGGCTCGTAGGTGTCGATGTCGAACTCGATCTCCGTCATCTGCACGTCGAACGGCAGGTCGATCAGGACCGGGCCGGGACGGCCGGAGCGCATGATCTGGAACGCGCTCTGGAAGACGCCGGGAACCTGCGCGCCCTCGAGCACGGTCTTCGCGAACTTCGTGACCGGCTTCGCGATGGAGGCGATGTCGACGGCCTGGAAGTCCTCCTTGTCGAGCTTCGCGACCGGCGCCTGGCCGGTGATGCAGAGCATCGGGATGGAGTCGGCGATCGCGGCGTAGAGGCCGGTGATCATGTCCGTGCCGGCGGGGCCCGAGGTGCCCAGGCACACGCCGATCCGGCCGTCGCCGGTGCGGCTGTAGCCGTCGGCCATGTGCGAGGCGCCCTCGACGTGGCGGGCGAGGGTGTGCCGGATGCCGCCGTGGGCGCGCATCGCGGAGTAGAGGGGGTTGATGGCGGCGCCGGGGAGGCCGAACGCCTCGTCCGCGCCTTCCTTGATCAGGATCTGGACGATGGCGTCAACTGCGCGCATGCGGGTCATGGAGTGCTCCTTGGGAGAGAAGTTTCGAAGGGGGTATCCGGTCCTCGAGCTCGTCGAAGGTCCGGATACGAACCGGGCGCTTCGACAGGCTCAGCGGCCGGCGTGCCGCGTCAGTCGCGGCCGGAGAGCTCGGTGGTGAGCTTGAACAGGCCCGAGTGGTCCAGGCCGCCGTCGCCGCGGGCGACGAGGGCGTTCACGAGCTGTGCGACCGCGGCGCCGAGCGGGACGGTGACCCCGACCGAGCGCGCCGCGGAGGTGACGATGCCCAGATCCTTGTTGTGGAGGGCGAGACGGAAGCCGGGCGCGAAGTCGCGGTTCAGCATCTTCTGGCCCTTCTGGTCGAGGACCTTGGATCCGGCGAGACCGCCGCCGAGGACCTTGAGGGCGGCGTCGGTGTCGACGCCGAACGCCTCGAGGAACGTGACGGCCTCGGCGAGCGCCTGGATGTTCACGGCGACGATGAGCTGGTTGGCCGCCTTCACGGTCTGACCGGCGCCCGCGGGGCCGACGTGCACGATGGTCTTGCCGATCGCGTTGAGGACCGGCTCCGCCTTGGCGAAGTCGTCCGCGGATCCGCCGACCATGATCGAGAGGACGCCGTCGATCGCGCCCTGCTCGCCGCCGGAGACGGGGGCGTCGACGACGCCCAGACCCGCGGCCACGGCCTCCTCGGCGAGCTCCTTGGCGACGTCGGGACGGATCGAGGAGTTGTCGATCCAGAGCGCGCCGGCCTTGGCGTGGGCGAAAACGCCGTCCTCGCCCTGCACGACGCCCGCGACGTCCGGGGAGTCCGGCACCATCGTGATGACGACGTCGGCGTCCTTGACGGCGTCCGCGATGCTCTTCGCACCGGTGCCGCCCGCCGCGACGAGCTTCTCGATCGCCTCGGGGCTGCGGTTGAAGCCGGTCACGTCGTAGCCGGCCTTGACGAGGTTGGTGGCCATCGGCAGGCCCATGATGCCGAGGCCGATGAATGCGATGCTGGTCATGTCTTCGCTCCTTCGCGGGATGTCTGTGAGGTTCAGGCGTTCGCGCCCGTGGACTGGCGGATCCAGGCGAACGGGTCGGCCTGGGTCGCCTTGTACTCGAGTCCGATGACGCCGTCGTAGCCGCCGGCCTGCGCGTCGGCGATCCACTGCGCGAGCGGCAGCTCGCCGGTGCCGGGCTCGCCGCGGCCAGGGGCGTCGGCGATCTGGATGTGGCCGAACTCGGCCGCATGGCCCGCGATGACCGCGGGGACGTCGTCGCCGTTGACGGCGAGGTGGTAGAAGTCGGCGAGGAGCTTGACGTTGTCCACGCCCTCCTCGTCCTTCACGCGCTCGATGATCGCGAGCGCGTCGGCCGCGGTCTTCAGTGGGTAGGCGGGGGTGCCGCTCACCGGCTCGAGCAGCACGACGCCGCCGAGCTCGGCGACCGCGCGTCCGGCGGCGGCGAGGTTCTTCACGGCGAGGTCGTCCTGCGCCTTCGGGTCGACGCCCTCGAGGCGGTTGCCGTAGAGCGCGTTGAAGGCCTTGGTGCCCAGACGCCGGCCGATCTCGACGACGACGTCGATGTTGCCGGCGAACTCGTCCTCGCGGCCGACCCACGAGACCAGGCCGCGGTCGCCGCCGGGCATGTCGCCGGCGAAGAAGTTCAGGCCGGTGAGCTGCACGCCCGCGTCCTGGATCGCGGCCACGAAGGCGTCGACCTCGTCCTGGGCGGGGACGGCGACGGAGAAGGGCCACCAGAACTCCACAGCGTCGAAACCGGCGGCCTTCGCGGCAGCCGGACGCTGCAGGATCGGCAGGTCGGTCAGCAGGATCGAGGCGTTGACGGTATAGCTCATGGGATCGTCCTTGATTTCGGATTGTGGAAGACAATTTCCTTGTGATGAAAGAATACGAGAGATGACGACTCCTGTCAACGGCTTCCGCCTCGGGGTCTATCCTCCCTCTCTTCCACGATGTGGAGATTTAATCTTCTATTGCGGAATTCAGCACTCTGGAGTTAGAGTCTCAACACGCCCTTCCACTGAAGACGCGTCCAGACTCAACTCGATGACGAGCAAGAGAGGTCTCCACATCATGTCGTCCGTTGCTTCCCCCGATCCCGCCGCCTCCCCCTCCGGGGATGCGGCCCTGATCCCCAAGACTGGGCTCATCGTCCCCCGCGCCGGGAAGGTCGGGTGGGTACGCTGGTCAATCGGCATCCTGCTCTTCTTCGCGGTGCTGATCAACTACATCGACCGCAGCTCCATGTCCGTGGCCGAGCACGGCATGCAGACCGAGTTCGGCCTCACACCGGGCGAGATGGGCATCATCCTGGGCAGCTTCGGCTGGTCGTACGCCCTGATGCAGATCCCCATGGGAATGCTGCTGGACAAGATCGGCATCAAGTGGGTGATGCGGGCCGCGACCACGCTCTGGGCGATCTCCTGCTTCCTCACCGCGATGGTCAGCGGCATGGGCCTGCTCCTCATCGCCCGGCTGATCCTCGGCTTCGCCGAGGCGCCGATCTTCCCCGGCGCGATGAAGGTCACCGGCTACTGGTTCCCGCGCTCGGAGCGAGGCCTCGCCACGGTGATCTTCGACAGCGGCCAGCGGCTGTCCAACGTGATCGGCTTCCCGATCGTCGGCGCCGCCGTCGCCGTGTTCGGATGGCGCGGAGCGTTCATCACCATCGGCGTGCTCAGCGTCATCTACACGATCGTCTTCTTCATCCGCTATCGCGACCCCAAGGAGATGAACCGCAGGGGCAAGCTCGGCGACGCGGAACTGGACCACATCCTGTCCGGAGGCGCGCAGCACGAGGACGCTCCGCGGCCGAACCCGTTCGCCAACCTCGGCTACATCCTGCGCCAGCGCAAGGTCTGGGGCATGTCCCTGGGCCTCGGCTGCGCCGGCTACGTGCAGTGGATGCTGCTCACCTGGCTTCCGGGCTTCCTGCAGTCCCAGATGCACATGAACGTCGCCAACTCGGGTCTCGTCACCGCGGTGCCGTGGCTCGTCGCCGTCATCGTCCAGTACCTGCTGCCGGGGTTCTGGCTGGATCGCCTGATCCGGAACGGAAAGTCCAGCACGCTCGTCCGGAGGGTGTTCATCACCGCCGGCATGATCCTCGCGATCGCCATCGTCGGGACCGCGTTCACGCACGACCTGATCTGGTCGCTCGTCTGGATCACGCTGGGAACGACCGGCATCACGATCGCCTTCAGCGTGACGAACTCCCTCCCCGCCCTGATCGCCCCCGAGGGCGCGGTCGGCGCGACCGGCGCCGTCATGAACACGGTGAACAACATCATCGGCACGACCGCTCCGATCGTCACCGGGTTCATCGTGCAGTTCACCGGCAGCTTCGCGTGGGCGTTCATCACCGCCGGCATCATGCTGGTGATCGGCCTGTTCTTCTACATCGTGGTGCTCGGCCGGATCGAGCAGATCCCGACCCCCGAGGAGCGCGCGGCCGCCAGGGCCGCCGGCCTGAAGGTCTGACCGGATCCGGTCCGTTCCTCCCCCGAAGCGGGGCTCGCCACACGGCGGGCCCCGCTTCCGCGTGCGGGCGCGGCGGCCGGATCCGTCCTCGCCCCCGTCCCCTCACAGCCGGCACGAAGATGGAAAACGTCGCCCACAGCCCTCGCACCGCGACGTTCTCCATCTCTCAGCGTTCGGATCCATCGGTGCGAGACGCATGACCTCGACCTCAAAGGGGCCCGCGGGGAAGCGGTTCCTTCCCCCGCTCGGCCGGCCTCTCGCGGGGACGCCGAACGCCGCCCACCCCGAAGGGTGAGCGGCGTTCGATCGGGGCCCTGCGACAGGCTCGGGACCCGCGTCAGGTCAGCGTGATCTGGCGGTTCATGTCCTTGTACAGGAGGTAGCGGAAGTCCTCGGGACCGCCCGCGTAGCAGGCCTGCGGGCAGAACGCGCGCAGCAGCATGTAGTCGCCGGCCTCGCACTCCACCCAGTCGTCGTTCAGGCGGTAGACCGCCTTGCCCTGCAGCACGAACAGGCCGTGCTCCATGATGTGCGTCTCGGCGAAGGGGATGGATCCGCCCGGCTTGAAGGTGACGATGTTCACCTGCATGTCGTGCGCCATGTCGCTCGCGTCCGAGAAGCGCGTGGTCGCCCACACGTCGTCCGTGTCGGGCATGGAGACCGGCTCGATCTCCTGGTCGCTGGTGACGAAGGACGCCGGGGCGTCCACGCCCTCGAGGTACTCGTACGCCTTGCGGATCCAGTGGAAGCTGGTGATCTCGGATCCCTCGTTCGCGAGCGACCACTCGGCGCCCGGCGTGATGAACGCGTACCCGCCCGCCTCGAGCACGTGCCGCTCCCCCTCGAGGGTCAGCGTGAGCTCCCCGGTCGTGACGAAGAGCACGCTCTCCACGCCGGCCTCGGGCTCGGGCTTCGCGGCCGAGCCCCCGGGGGAGATCTCGACGATCAGCTGCGAGAACGTCTGCGCCGAGCTCGGGGTCGGGCGCGCGAGGATCCACGCGCGGGTGTTCGAGAATCCGGGGAGGCTGCTCGTGACGATGTCGCGCATCACGCCCTTCGGGATGAACGTGTACGCGAGCTTCACGACCGCGCGATCGGTCAGCAGGTCCGACTGCGGGGGCAGGCCGCCGGCCGGGGTGTAGTAGGTGCGAGCGGCAGAGTTCATGAAGCGGCCTCCTTGAGGGCGAGTTTCGGATGGGCGAGACGGACGAGCTCCGCGGGCTCGGAGCCGGTGGCGGAGCGGACCTCCTCGGCAGTGAGCGCGCCGCACTCCAGGCCGCGCACCACGAAGCGGGCGAGAGCGCGGGCCGTGGCCGGCTCGTCCATGATCGTGGCGTCGCTGCCGTGCAGGTAGTTGTCCAGGCGCTTCGCCGCTGCGGCGAAGCCCTCGCGGTAGAACGCGTAGGTCGCCAGATACCGGGTCGGCAGCTGCGCGGCGTGCAGGTCCCAGCCCTGGTAGTAGCCGCGCTCGAGGGAGCGTCGCACCAGGCGGGCATGCAGCTGCCACGCCTCGCGGACGTGGTCGGCCTCGCCGACGGGGATCACGTTCGTGGATCCGTCGGAGATCCGCACGCCTGTCTCGGCGACGGCCACCTGCATGACCTGCTTGGCGTAGTCCGCCGCGGGGTGCTCCATCGACTGGTACGCCGCCGCGATCTGCAGCGAGGCGCTGTAGTCGTAGGTGCCGTAGTGCAGCGCGGAGATGCGCCCGACTGCCCCCTTTCCACGCGCACTGTGCAGCAGCGTCGCGACCGGGACGGATCCGTCGGCCGCGATGATGAGCTGCGGCGTCTCCATCTGCACCTCGAAGCGCAGCCGGCCCGCGGGGAGACCGAGGCGCTCCTCGAACCGCTCGCAGAGCGCGACCATCGCCTCGACCTGAGCGACCGTGGTGACCTTGGGCAGCGTGAGCACGAGGCCGTCCGGCAGGGGGCCGGAAGCGGCGAGCGTGGTCAGGAACAGATCGAGCGTGCGGATCCCCCGCCGGCGCGTGGGCGCCTCGAAGCACTTGAACCTGATGCCGATGAACGGGGGCGCGGAGCCCTCCGCGACGGCAGCGGCGACCCGTTCGGCGGCGAGGATCGCATCCGCGTCCTCCTCGTCGTCCGGCCGGGCGCCGTAGCCGTCCTCGAAGTCCAGCCGCAGGTCCTCGATCGGCTCACGCTCGAGCTTCGCGTCCACGAGGGGCGCGAGCTGCTCGGCGAGGTGACCCAGCCCGACCGCCTGCGCGAGGGCGACGGTGCCGCCGAACGCGGCCACCGCCTCCCCCGCCGTGGCGCCGAACGACGCCGGCAGGTCGGGACGGTACCGGTCGGCCGGCACGTACAGCGTGTGCACCGGCTGGCGGCTGCCGTCGTCACCCGGGTACTCGGTGGCGAGCAGCTCGTCCGTGCCGGAGAGCCGCGCGTCGACGTCGGCGAGGTCGGCCTCGCCCAGGGTGCCTGCGGCCATAGGGCTCACTCCTTGCTCGAGGCGCTGGACTCCACCACGCGCACGATCGCCTCGGCGACCGCACCGGCCACCAGCGGGTCGAAGACGCTCGGGATGATGAAGCTCGCGTTGAGCTCGTCATCTCCGACGCGGTTCGCGATCGCCTCAGCGGCTGCGACCAGCATAGGCGGAGTGATGTCCGACACGCCCGCATCGAGCAGGCCGCGGAAGAAGCCCGGGAAGGCGAGCACGTTGTTGATCTGGTTCGGGAAGTCGCTGCGCCCGGTGGCGACGACCGCGGCGTGCTTCGACGCGACGATCGGGTCGATCTCGGGGGTCGGGTTCGCCATCGCGAACACGATCGCATCGTCGGCCATGCCGGCGATGTCGTTCTCGTCGAGCACGTTCGGAGCACTCACGCCGATGAACACGTCGGCGCCGACGAGCACCTCCTTGAGGGTGCCCTTGACGTTGCGCGGGTTCGTGGTCGCCGCGAGCTCGATGCGGTGCGCGTCGGTGTACTCCTCGTCGCGGTTGATCGCGCCGTTGCGGCCGCAGGCCACGATGTCGACGGCGCCCTCGGCGAGCAGCAGCTGCACGATCGCGTTGCCGGCAGCTCCCACGCCCGAGACGACGATCCGGACGTCGCCGATCGCCTTGCCGACGACCTTGAGGGCGTTGCGCAGGGCGGCGAGGGTGACGATCGCGGTGCCGTGCTGGTCGTCGTGGAAGACCGGGATGTCGAGCTCCTCGCGCAGGCGGGCCTCGATCTCGAAGCAGCGCGGGGCGGCGATGTCCTCGAGGTTGACTCCGCCGTAGACCGGGGCGATCGCCTTGACGATCGAGATGATCTCCTCGGTGTCCTTGGTGTCGAGGCAGACCGGCCACGCGTCGACGTTCGCGAACTGCTTGAACAGCGCGGCCTTGCCCTCCATGACCGGGAGCGCGGCCTCGGGCCCGATGTCGCCGAGGCCGAGCACCGCGGTGCCGTCCGTGACGACCGCGATCGTGTTGCGCTTGACGGTGAGCTTGCGAGCCTTGCTCTTGTCCTCGGCGATCGCCATGCAGACGCGCGCGACGCCGGGCGTGTACGCCCGGGACAGGTCGTCGCGGTTGCGCAGCGGAACGCGCGGGACGACCTCGAGCTTGCCACCCAGGTGCATCAGGAACGTGCGGTCGCTGACCTGGCGGACCGTGACCCCGTCGAGGGCGTCGATCGCGTCGCGGACCTGGTCGGCGTGCTCCTCGCCCGTGGTGTTGCAGGTGAGGTCGACGACGATCGTGGTCGGGTGCGACTCCACCACGTCGAGCGCGGTCACCGCGGCACCGGCAGCGGCCGCCGCTGCGGCGAGCTCGCTGGTGACGTTGAAGTTGGACGGCGCGTCGATGCGCAGCGTGATCGAATTCCCGGGGCCGGGGTTCGCCATGATTCCTCCTCATCGAGGCGTCCGGGCGGAAGGGCTCGGGCGCTGGTTGCTTTTTGATGAAACTCTTTACAACTTTCGTATTGTGGACACTATTATCTCTATCGTGGAAGTTTCGCGCAAGGTGAGATTCAAAACCACTCGGATTTCCGGAGCGCGGCTCTCGCATGATGGAATTACCACAACGACGGGAGCTGAGATGGCGGAGATCACGAAGACCACCAAGGGCGCAGGATCGGGCGTGCAGTCGGTCGAGCGCGTGTTCGAGCTGCTCGAGCTGGTGACGGATGCCGGCGGTGATGTCACGCTCAGCGAGCTCTCCGCCTCCACCGATCTCCCGCTGCCGACCATCCACCGTCTGCTGCGGACGCTCGTCTCGCTCGGCTATGCACGCCAGCTGCCGAACCGCCGCTACGCACTCGGCCCGCGGCTGATCCGCATCGGCGAGGGCGCGTCCCGCCAGTTCGGCGCGCTCGCCCGCCCGCAGCTGAAGAGCCTCGTGGACGCGCTCGGAGAGAGCGCCAACATGGCGGTCCTCGACGGCGACATGGTCGTCTACGTCGCCCAGGTGCCCTCGCAGCACTCGATGCGGATGTTCACCGAGGTCGGCCGCCGCGCGAACGTGCACGACACCGGCGTGGGCAAGGCGATCCTCGCCCAGCTCGACGACGACACGGTGCGCGGCATCATCGGCCGTACCGGCATGACCACCCCGACTCCGTTCAGTCTCGGCACGATCGACGACCTGCTCGCCGAGCTGGACCGGATCCGCGAGCGCGGCTACTCGATCGACGAGCAGGAGCAGGAGATCGGGGTGCGCTGCTACGCGATGGCCGTTCCGAACGCGCCGACACCGACCGCCGTGTCGGTCTCCGGACCGATCGCCCGCGTCACCGAGGAGTTCGCCGCGCGCGCCGTCCCCCGCCTGCGCGAGGCCGCCGCGGCCATCGCCGCCGACCTCGAGGCGTAGTCGGATCCGCGTCCGCGGGCACCTCGGCGAGAAGTCGCTGCGCGGAGCGGCAGCACGGTGCAACGCGGTTATGAGATGGAAAACGTCGCCCCGGGCCCACCTGCAGCGACGAGATCCATCTTCTACGCCCCACCCGCACCTCCGCGAGATGGAAAACGTCGCCCCGACGATGGCGGGAGCGACGTTTTCCATCTTCCGGTAAGCGAAGGGCCACACACACGGTGAGCCGCAGGACGCCGTCATCGTCCGTGGCGACGGGACGCGATCATGCCTGACGGAGGGCGATGGCGCGACGGATCCGTGCGACGAGCGCCCCGAGCCCCTCGGTCAGATCGAGCTGAGTGATCCGGATCACCAGCCACCCCCGATCTTCGAGATCCCGCTGGCGTCGGATGTCGCGCCGCCACTGCATGACATCGGTGCGGTGCCCGTCGCCCTCGTACTCGATCGCGATCTTCCATTGCGGATACGCCAGGTCGACGCGTGCGACAAGGCGCCGGCCGTCGCGGACCTCGTGCTGGACGACGGGCTCGGGAAGCCCGGCGCCGACCAGGAGCAGACGACTCTCGGTCTCCTTCGGCGATTCCACTCCGACCCGCGCCAGCGGCAGTGCCGACAGCATCGTGGACCGTCCGGGAAATCGCGCCCACCGGCGCACACGGTCGTCGATCTCGTCGCAGCTGATGACCGGCCGCCCCGTCAGCAGCCCGGGATAGTCGTCCGCCCGCGTGAGCAGTGCGTCGAGCAGGACCACGGCCTGCATGAGGTCGAGGTCCTCGGCGCAGCTCAGCACGGCGGCGACGGGATCCACGACCGGCAGGGATCCGATCCGCCAGGTGCGCGCACGGTCCTCGATCAGACGACGACCTCGGATTCCCCGGCTCTTCGGCGGCGTCGCGTCCGGCGGTACGACGATCTCGAGCGGTTCTGTCGGATCCCACCGCCGGGGATGCGGCAACCCCCAGAGCCGTGCGGCGGTCACGCCGACGAAGCGCTGCCGCGGCTTCAGCCGGCGGGCTCCGCAGGCCACGAGATCCGCGAAGCTCTCCGGCGACGACGAGGCACGGACGCCGCAGAACGGACGGTGCAGGTCACGCGCGTCGGACCGGGCGCGCCCGATCCCGGCCGCGGCTGCTTCGCGCAGGGTGAAGGCCGTTCCGAGCGACGGCGGGAGCGGGATCCTGTGGTGCACCTCCTGATGCTCGCCGATGTCGCGGACCCTGGTGCCGCCTGCGGCGCATGCCGTGGACAGCAGGTCCGAGGGCCTCGCGGTGGAGGACGAAGCACGCCGCCAAGCCCCGACCGCGGTCCGTGCCTCAGGGAGATGGAAAACGTCGCTCCCCGCCTCATCCGAGCGACGAAATCCATCTTGTCGAGTTCGAACCGCGACCGACGAGATGGAAAACGTCGCCCCCGCTGAGTTGGGGGCGACGTTTTCCAGCTCTATGGCCGGCTCTATGGCCCGGAAGACGGCCCGGCCGTGGACTACTCCGCGTCGGTGCCGCTCGTGCCGGCGTTCACGTCGAGCAGGCGGTACTTCTCGGCGGCCTGCGCGGGGATCGACGCGTCGATCTCGCCGCGCTTGGCGAGCAGCTGCAGCGTGCGCACCACGACCGAGGGGCCGTCGATCTTGAAGTACCGGCGGGCGGCCGCACGGGTGTCGGAGAAGCCGAAGCCGTCGGCGCCCAGGGTGGCCCAGTCGTTCGGCACGAACTGGCGGATCTGGTCCGGCAGGTCCTTCGCGTAGTCGCTGACGGCGACGATCGGGCCGTGCGCGTCCGCGAGCTGCTGCCGCACGAACGGCGTACGGGATCCGCGCCCGAGGAACTCGTCCTCCTCGGCGGCGACCGCGTCACGGCGCAGCTCGGTCCACGAGGTGACCGACCACACGTCGGCGTCCACGCCCCAGTCGTCGCGCAGCAGCTGCTGCGCCTCCTGCGCCCAGGTCACGCCGATGCCCGACGCGAGAAGGTGCGCCTTCGGGGCCTCGACCGGGGCGATCCGGTGGATGCCGCCGAGAATGCCCGCGACATCCACATCGGACGGCTCGGCCGGCTGCACGATCGGCTCGTTGTAGACCATGAGGTTGTAGATGTGGTTGCGGTCGGTCGAGTCCGGCCCGTACATGCGCTCGATGCCGGCGCGCACGATGTGGCCGATCTCATAGCCGAACGCCGGGTCGTAGGTGACCACGGCGGCGTTCGTCGCGGCGAGCAGCGGCGAGTGCCCGTCGGCGTGCTGCAGCCCCTCACCGGTGAGCGTGGTGCGGCCAGCGGTCGCCGAGATCAGGAACCCCCGGGTCATCTGGTCGGCCGCGGCCCACAGCGAGTCGCCGGTGCGCTGGAAGCCGAACATCGAGTAGAACACGTACACCGGCACGAGCGGCACGCCGTGCGTGGCGTAGGCGGTGCCCGCCGCGGTGAACGCGGCGATGGATCCGGCCTCGTTGATGCCGACGTGCAGGATCTGGCCTGCGGTCGACTCCTTGTACGAGAGCACGATGTCACGGTCGACGGCGAGGTAGTTCTGCCCGTTCGGGTTGTAGATCTTCGCGGTCGGGAAGAACGCGTCCATGCCGAACGTGCGCGCCTCGTCCGGGATGATCGGCACGATCCGCTTGCCGAACTCGGGGTCGCGCATGAGGTCCTTCAGCACGCGCACGAACGCCATGGTGGTCGCGGCCTGCTGCTTGCCGGATCCTCGGGCCGCCACCTCGTACGCCTTGGCGTCGGGGAGGGCGATCTCGCCGGACGCGTTCGGGCGGCGCTCGGGCAGGTACCCGCCGAGGGCGCGGCGGCGCTCCTGCAGGTACTGGATCTCCGGGGCGTCCTGGCCGGGGTGGTAGTACGGCGGCTCGTAGGGGTTCGCCTCGAGCTGCTCGTCGCTGATCGGCACGCGCAGGTGGTCGCGGAAGTCCTTGAGGTCCTGCAGCGTGAGCTTCTTCATCTGGTGCGTGGCGTTGCGCGCCTCGAAGCGGGGGCCCAGGCCGTAGCCCTTGACCGTCTTGACCAGGATGGCCGTGGGCTTGCCGTTGTGCTCCATCGACTTCTGATAGGCCGCGAACACCTTCTTGTAGTCGTGGCCGCCGCGCTTGAGACCCCAGATCTGCTCGTCGGTGAGGTTCTCGGCGAGCGCGAGCGCCCGCGGGTCGCGACCGAAGAAGTGCTCCCGGATGAACCCGCCGGACTCGCCCTTGTAGGTCTGGTAGTCGCCGTCCACCGTCGTGTTCATGACGTTCAGCAGCGCGCCCTCGGTGTCGCGCTCGAGCAGGTCGTCCCACTCCCGGCCCCAGACGACCTTGATGACGTTCCAGCCCGCGCCGCGGAAGAAGCCCTCGAGCTCCTGGATGATCTTGCCGTTGCCGCGCACCGGGCCGTCGAGGCGCTGCAGGTTGCAGTTGATCACGAAGGTGAGGTTGTCCAGGCCGTCGTTGGCGGCGAGCTGCAGCAGGCCGCGGCTCTCCGGCTCGTCCATCTCGCCGTCGCCGAGGAACGCCCAGACGTGCTGGTCGCTGGTGTCCTTGAGGCCGCGGTTGTGCAGGTAGCGGTTGGACTGGGCCTGGTAGATCGCGTTCATCGGGCCGATGCCCATCGACACGGTCGGGAACTCCCAGAACTCCGGCATGAGCCGCGGGTGCGGGTACGAGCTCAGGGCGTGCCCCTCGCGGGACTTCTCCTGGCGGAAGCCGTCGAGGTCCTCCTCGCTGAGGCGCCCCTCCATGAAGGCGCGCGCGTACATGCCGGGCGAGGCGTGGCCCTGGAAGTAGATCTGGTCGCCGCCGCCGGGGTGGTCCTTGCCGCGGAAGAAGTGGTTGAAGCCGACCTCGTACAGGGTCGCCGCACCGGCGTAGGTGGAGATGTGACCGCCGACCCCGATCCCGGGCCGCTGCGCCCGGTGCACCAGGATCGCCGCGTTCCAGCGCATCCAGGCGCGGTAGCGGCGCTCCAGCTCCTCGTCACCCGGATAGGCGGGCTCGTCGGCGGCGGCGATCGTGTTGACGTAGTCCGTCGTCGCGTTCGGCTCGTCGACGATGCCGGCGCGGGCGGCGAGCGAGCGCACGATGTGCTCACCGCGCTCGGGCCCGCGCTGGGCGACCAGGGCGTCGAGCGACTCGAGCCATTCGGCGGTCTCTTCGGGGTCGTGATCCAGGGTCTCGGATCCTGTGGCGGCGGAGCTGCTCTGTTCGTGCATCTTCGGCCTTTCTGTGAGAAGACGGAGTTGTCTGTTAGATGTAGGGGGCTGCCGGTCTGGCAGCGGGTCGGAATGTCGAGGAGTGACGATGAGCGCACGCTCTGCCGTGGTGACGGGTGCCGGATCGGGGATCGGGCGTGCCGTGGCGCGCGCGATGCTGCAAGCGGGTTTTCGGGTGGCGCTGGCCGGGCGGCGCGAGGAGGCGCTGCGGGAGACCGCCGCGGGGAGTCCGGATGCCCTCGTGGTGCCGACCGACGTGACGGTCGAGGCCGAGGTGGACGCCCTCTTCGACCGGGTGGTGCGCGAGTGGGGTCGCGTGGACGTGCTGTTCAACAACGCCGGCGCGTTCGGCCCCGCCGTGTCGGCGGCGGACATCGCGCTCGAGGACTGGGAGCAGACCTTCGCCGTGAACGTCACCGGGGCGCTGCTGTGCGCCCGCGGCGCGATGCGCGCGATGCGCGCGCAGAGCCCGCAGGGCGGCCGCATCATCAACAACGGATCCATCTCGGCCCATGTGCCCCGCCCCCTCTCCGTGGCGTACTCGGTCAGCAAGCATGCGATCACCGGGCTGACGAAGTCGATCGACCTGGACGGCCGGCCCTACCGGATCTCCTGCGGCCAGATCGACATCGGCAACACCCGCACCGAGATCATGGACGAGCTCGGCGTGGGATCGGGCGCCCTGCAGCCCGACGGCAGCCGGAAGATCGAGCCCACGTTCGACGTCGAGGCCGCGGCCCGCACGGTGCTGCTCATGGCGGATCTGCCGCCCGAGGCGAACATCGCCGCGCTCACGATCACCGCGAGCGGGATGCCGTTCGGAGGACGGGGCTGATCCGAGGCGGGTGCTCCGCGACACGTGACCTCCTCGTCCGGCGGGCGTGCCGGTCGGTCCGAGACACCCTGTGCTCTTGCTTCTCGCATTGCGGAAGAACTATTTCAGTATGTGTAATTCAAGTGTGCTCCTCGGAAGGCGCACTTGTCAAGGAAGCAGACGCTGACGACACCGCCGGCTTCGCGGAGGGATCGAAAATGCGGGGTCCGGCGCACCGGACCCCGCATCGTCACCCTCCGGTGGAACGCCTCAGCAGAAGCCGGCGGCGGTGGCCCACGCCCAGTGGTCCTCGTCCGCGCCCTCGCGCAGGAACGACGCCTCGATCAGGCCGTACGGACGGTCGGCGGCGTAGAACACCTCGTTCGGGTTCTCCAGGCCGAACGGCGACAGGTCCACGACGAAGTGGTGGCTGTTCGGGGTGGAGAAGCGGATCTCGTCGATCTCCGGGTGCGCCTCGAGCACGGCCTCGGCCATCTCCTTCAGCGTGTGCTGCAGGGCATAGGAGTAGTTCTTCGAGAACCCTGCGAGCAGCAGGCGGCGGACGTCCGCGAACACCTCGTTGAAGTCGAGGTCGTTGCGGTTGTAGCGCCACTTCGCGGTCACCGAGGTCGCGAGGATGCGGTCCTCGGTCTCCCCGAGGGTCGTGTACTTGTCCTTCGGGTAGCCGACGAAGCCGCTCGCGGTGGACTTGAGGACCTTGAGGTCCTGCAGTCCCGCGATGATCGTGGTCTCGTCGCCCTCGATCTGCACGAGCGCGGTGCGCGTCTCGGTGCCGCCTCGCACGAACGAGTGGTCGTGCTCGGTGCCGTCGACGCCCTCGATGCGCTGCCAGGTGTACTGCTCGGCCTCCCAGCGCCCGCCGGTGACCCAGTCGAACTCGCCGGTGAAGTGCTCGCCGAGGCGCACCAGGAACTCCTCCGGGCTGCCGACGCCGTCCTTGGCGAAGGCGTAGACCGTGTTCTTCTGCGTGTCGGTCGCGACGACGTGCTCGTTGTTGCCGTCGAAGTGGGCGCTGTCGAAGTCACCGCGCAGCTGCGAGCTGACGTTCAGATCCTCGATCTCGTGGCGGGCGGAGTCGCGCGTGATGCGGACGACCCGCACCTCGGCCTTGCCGTACTGGTTCTTGCCCAGGATAATGTTGCTCATTTCGGATTCCTCTTAGCTTCCTCGGTAGGTGGAATAGGCGAACGGACTGAGCAGAAGCGGCACGTGATAGTGCGCCTGCTCGGCGTCGACCTGGAAGGTCAGCACCACCTCCGGGAAGAAGGTGTCCGTCTCGATGCCGGCGAAGTAGGCCGCGGTGTCGAACCGGAGGCGGTATGCGCCGCTCTCCAGCCGCTCCGGGCCCAGCTCTTTCACCCGCCCGTCAGCATCGGTGAGGCCCGTACCGATCCCCGACCATCCGTCGCCGACTCGGGCCTCGAGTACGACGGCGACGCCGGGCGCGGGGCGCCCGATCGATGTGTCCAGGATGTGGGTGGTCACGTGGGAGACGCTCATGCGCTCGCTCCTTCGGTTTCGATGGCCGCCTTCAGGCGCAGCGCCGCGATCTCGCGCAGCTGCTGGTCGACGACGGCGAGCTCTTCTTCTTCGGTGTTGCCGAGCCGCTCCTGCAGCAGTGCGAGGATCTCCTCGGCGCTGCGGCCGGCGGCGCGGACGAGGAAGACGCGGTCGAAGCGCTCCTCATAGGCCCGGTTGCCCTCGGCCAGCGCGGCCGCCGTGGCGTCATCGACGCTCGGCTGCTCTCGGCGCGAGTGCGCGGCCTCGGCGCTGGTGCCGTCGACCTTGGCGCCGATCCGCGGGTGGTGCGCCAGCGCTCCGTCGAGCTCCGCCTCGGAGAGCGGGGCGGCGGCGGCGAGCGCGGCGGCGGAGAGCTCCTCGACGGAGGCGTAGGGACGCCCGTCGACGATCGCGTCGATCCAGCGGGGGATGTCCAGTGCGGGCTTCACCGCAGCGACGGCCTCAGTGCGGCCGGTGGAGTTGAACTCCTCGAGCAACATCTTCGATCCTCAAACATGGCTGGCATCCGGCGTGTAAGAGCGATACGGCTGCGTTCTCAGAAAGAGACTTGCCTTCCGTATGCCGGAACTGTTATTTCAGCATGTGTAAGTAGTGTGCCCGCCGGGTCAGGGAATGTCAAGCCCTCCGGCGAACTTCCCCGGCGGAAGGAGGGCCGGCGCGTAGCGGTGCGGTCCGCGCCCGCTCTCCTGCCCCGATCCTGCCCCCCGAACGCCGAGAACGCACGCCCGGATCCTCTCGGGCGTGCGTTCCGGCTCCCGGCGGAGCGGCCGGAAAGCGGTGGTCAGACGGCGAGCTCCTCGCGCAGGCGTGCGACGTGTCCGGTGGCGTCGACGCCGTACTCCGCACGCTGCACCACGCCCTCGCCGTCCAGCACGAAGGTCGAGCGGATGACGCCCTCGAAGGTGCGCCCGTCGATCGTCTTCTCGCCCCAGACGCCCCAGGCGCGCGCCGTGGCGCCATCGGTGTCCGCGAGGAGCGGGAAGGTGAGGCCCTCCGCCTCGGCGAAGGCGCGGATGTCCGCGACCTCGTCGGGCGAGATGCCGATCACGGAGTAGCCGGCGGCGTCCAGGGACGACAGGTTGTCGCGGAAGTCGCAGGCCTCGGTGGTGCAGCCCGGCGTCGCGGCCTTCGGGTAGAAGTACACGACGACGTTCTTGCCGCGGTAGTCGTCGAGCGAGGTGCGGACGCCGTCGGCGTCCTCGAGGGTGAAGGCGGGGGCGGTGTCGCCGGGGCTCAGGCGCGTGCTCATGGGGTCTCCGTTCAGTGGGGTTCGGTGGATCCGGTCCCTGAGCCTGTCGAAGGGCCGGATGGACGGGCCGGGCACTTCGACAAGCTCAGCGACCGGGGGTCAAGGGGTGACGGGGAGCACGCCGAAGGCCTCGGCGAGCTGCATGATCTTGCGGGCACGGCCGAGACGCGGCAGGTCGCTGCCGTCGCGGACGATGCGGCCGCGGGCGTCGAAGTCCGCGAGGAACTCGTACGCCCACTCCACGTCGGTGCGGGTGGGGCTGATGACCTCGTTCACGACCGGCGTCTGGTCCGCCTGCAGGCAGAGCTTGCCGGTCATGCCCATCGCGACCGTGATCGCGGACTGCTCGCGCAGGATCGGGTGGCTGGATCCGACCGTCGGACCGTCGATCGGGCCGGGAAGCCCGCCCGCGCGGCTGGAGATGACCAGACGCGCCCGCGGGTACGCCATGGCCTCGCGGTCGGCGGACATGCCGGTGTCGCGGCGGAAGTCGCCGCTGCCGAAGGCGAGCCGGAACACGCCCTTGGCCCGGGCGATCTCGGTCGCGTTCTCGATGCCGACGGCGGACTCGACGAGCGCGACCACGGGCACCCGCGCTCCGAGGCGGTTGAACGTGTCCATGACCTGGCCGCCGAACTCGGTCTTCGCGAGCATCACGCCCTGCAGACCGGGCGCGTCGCGCAGGCCGTCCAGGTCGGGCGACCAGTGCTCGCTGGTGGCGTCGTTGATGCGCACCCAGGCCCGGTTGCCGTTCTCGGAGTCGGAGCTGTTCCCGTGCAGCCAGCGCACCACGTCCTCACGCGCCGAGTCCTTGCGACTCGCGTCGACGGCGTCCTCCACGTCCAGCACGATCGCGTCAGCGTGCGAGCGCGCGGCGTCGTCGAACGTCTCCGGCCGCGTCGCCGCGACGAGGAGCCACGATCGCGCCAGCTCCGGCGCGATGTCGCGCGGGCCACGGGTGGGCAGAGGAGCGTTCATGTTCTTCCATCCTATGGAACTTGAATTCTACAGTCCGAAAAGTCTACTCCTGCATCCGAACCGTCGCCAGCCCTCGGCGAGGGCCGTTCTCAGCCTCGCACAGCTGCCACCGCATCCCACAGCGCAGTAGCGACTTCGCCCTTCGTACCGGCGGCCGTGGCCACGACCGAGCCCTCGGGGCCGATGATCTCCACCGCGTTCTCGGCGCGTTCGAAGCCGTGCTCCGCGTCGGCCAGGTTCACCGCGAGCAGATCGGCCCCCTTGCGCTCGCGCTTGCGGCGGGCGCGATCACGCCGGGCGGCCGGATCCGCGAGGGTCTCTGCAGCGAAGCCGACGAGGATCTGCCCCTGCGGCGCCCGCCCGGCGGCGCGCGCCGCGGCGAGCGCTGCCAGCACGTCCTCGTTCTCCACGAGCTCGATCCGCTCGAGGATCCCGTCCTCCTTGGTGAGCTTGTGCGGGGACTCCTGCGCCGGCCGGTAGTCCGCGACCGCGGCGGCCATGACCACGACGTCCGCGGCCGAGGCCGCATCCTTCATCGCGGCCGCGAGCTCCGCGGCGGTCGCGACAGGGCGGATCCCGATGCGCGGATGCCGCGCCGCCTCGAGCACGTCGCGCGCGACGCCCGCGGCGACAAGCTCGACCTCGGCCCCGCGATCCGCGGCGGCGCGGGCGATCGCGACACCCTGCCGGCCGCTGGAGCGGTTGCCGAGATAACGCACGGGATCGATCGGCTCGCGCGTGCCGCCCGCCGACACCGCCACGCGCATCCCGGTCAGATCCTGGGGGGCGAGCAGGCGGAGCGCGGCCTGGGCGATGCTCTCCGGCTCGCTCATCCGGCCGGGTCCGCTGTCGCCGCCCGCGAGCTCGCCGTCGTCCGGGCCGATCAGCTGCACGCCGCGCTCCACGAGCGTGCGGATGTTCGCCCTGGTCGCCGGATGCGCCCACATCTCCGCGTGCATGGCCGGGGCGATCAGCACCGGAGCGGTGGTGGCCAGCAGCGTCGTGCCGAGCAGGTTGTCGGCGATCCCCGCGGCCATCCGGGCGATCGTGTTGGCGGTGGCCGGCGCCACGACCACGAGATCTGCGCCCTGGCCGAGCGCGACGTGCCGCACGCGGGCGACGTCGTCGTGCACGCTCGTGGTCACGGGGTTGCGGCTGATCGCCTCCCACGTGGGTGCGCCGACGAAGCGCAGCGCGTCCTCGGTGAGGACGACCGTGACGTCATGACCGGCCTTGATCAGAAGCCGCACCAGCTGCACGGACTTGTACGCCGCGATGCCGCCGGAGACCCCCACCACGATGTCCATCCCTCGATTCTGCCCGACATGCCGAGGGAGCGGGCGGGGAGCGGGGCGCAGGGGCGCGCCCGTCGCCGTGCGTCCCCTCCACGTCGACGCCCCCTCGCGCGATCGACGCCCCCTTCGGTGGCCGTTCACACGAGGGGGCGTGGACGCCGCGAGGGGGCGTCGACGTGCCTAGACTGAGGCGCGTGTGCACGGTCGTGATCGAGGTCGACGCCCTTGGAGGGGCGCAGGGACCGATGGTGCGGCTGCTGGCCGTGCGGGACGAGGATCCGCTGCGCGAGTGGGATGCGCTCGGCGAGTGGTGGCCCGAGCACCCCGGCGTCATCGGGATCCGCGACCGCCGCGCCGGCGGAGCCTGGCTCGCCGTCGACCCGGCGTCGCACCGGCTGGCCGTGCTGCTGAACCGCGCCGACGTGCTCGACCTGCCCGACGACCTGGCCGTCTCCCGCGGCACCCTCGCGCTGGCGTCCGTGGCCGGCGTCTCGCCCACCGGCTCGGAGCGCATGCACGGCTTCAACCTCCTCGAGGTCTCCCCCGACGGCGCCCGCGTGCTGTCCTGGGACGGCACAGAGCTCCGCGAGACCCCGGTGCCGCCCGGCGTGCATATGATCGCGCACTCGGACCTCGACGATCCCGAGACCGCGCGCATCGCGCGCTGGCTGCCGGAGTTCCGCGCGCATCCGACCCGCGACGAGGAGTGGCCGGAGTCCTGGATCCGGCTGCTCGCGACGACGGCGGAGCTGGATCCGGCCGACGACCGCGCGATCATCCGGGACAACCGTCCCCACGGCTACCCCACGCAGTCGCTGCTCTACTGCACGGCATCGGTCGGCCCCGACGGCGTGGAGGTGCGCGACCACGCCCTGCCGGCGCCGGCGCATTGGACGTGACGATGCCGACGGCATCCTCCGGTCGCCTCGTCCCCGTTGCCGGGGACGTGATCCGGCAGGCGTCCCCCCGCGCGGACGACCTCGAGCGGTCGGTCGAACTGCTGCGTCAGGTCGCGTCCGGAGAGGGTCCTCAGCGGCTGCTCCGCCTGTACACGCCGGCGCCGACGCTCGCGCTGACGCGGCGGGAGAGCCTCATGCCCGGCTACGACGTCGCCGTGTCCGCGGCCGAGCGCCTCGGATTCACGCCGGCGATCCGCCCGACCGGGGGCCGCGCCGCTGCCTACGACGAGACCTGCCTCGTCTTCGACCTCGTCGAGCGCGAGGAGTCGCATGCCGACCCCACCGCCCTGTTCGCACAGGCGGGCGGGACGATCGTCGACGTGCTGCGCAGGCTCGGTGTCGACGCCCGGCTGGGCGAGGTGGCCGGCGAGTACTGTCCCGGCGAGTACAGCATCAACGCCCGCGGCGCCGTGAAGCTCGTCGGCACCTCGCAGCGCGGTGTGCGCGGCGCACGCCTGCTCAGCGGCATGCTCGCGTTCGGTCGCGTCGGCCGCTTCGTCGCGGTGCTCACGGACGCCAACGCCGCACTGGGGCTCGAGTGGGACCCGCAGACCTTCGGCTCCCTGCGCGCCGAGGCACCGACGGTCTCGCGCAAAGAGGTCGAGGACGCGCTGGCGGCGGCGCTGATCGCCTGACCGACATGGGCAGCACTGCCCATGTCGCGAATGCGTCGGTGCCGGTAGCGTCAGCGGCATGAGCGATCCCCAGCAGCAGTTCCCGCCCGCATCCGGCGCGCAGCCGCCCGCGACCGCGTCGACTCCCCCGCAGCCGCCCTACGGATCCGCGCCCGCCTACCAGCAGGCGTACCCCGGGGCCACTGCGCAGCACGGCTATCCCGCCGAGGTGCAGAGCGGGCACCCGGCCGAGGCGCAGAACTGGCCCTCCGACCCCGCAGGCGCCGCGCAAGCCGGTTACTCCGCAGCACCGGCGACCCGTGGCCCCGGCGGTCTCGCTCGCGTCGCGTTCATCCTGGCGATCGTCAGTGTCGCGCTTTCAGCCGTGACATCGATCGTCCGGGGCGTCATGTACTCCCAGATAAACCGGTTCCACCTGTCGATGCACGTCGTCGAAGGGTTCAACATCGGATCCAACATCGTTATCTTCCTCTGCTGCGCCGCTGCGCTCGCTCTGGGAATCGTCGCCGCGCGCGGAGAGCGCAAACTGATGGCGGGAATCGCGATCGGCGTCGGCGGCGCGGGCGTGGTGAACCTCGTCGTCGGCTTCCTGCTGTCGACACTGACGCCGCTGCTCTACGGCTAAGAACGGATCCGCGTTGCGCCGGGCTCAGCCGGCGATCGCGCGCCCGTAGACCTCGAGCATCGCCGCGGTGCGCGAGGACTGCCGGAAGTCGGTGGCGACCTGGGCATCCGGCGTCGGCGCACGCCCGGCCGCGATGTCGGCGACGGCGCGGCGCAGCGTCTCGGCGAGGGCGGCGACGCGACCCGGCTCGTCCGCGGCAGCAGGCACGGCCCACAGCCCGCCGCGCAGCTCCGCCGCGATGTCCGGGTCGCTCACGACCGTCGGCGTGCCGAGGGTCGCCGCCTCGAACGGGGTCATCCCCTGCGTCTCGAAGCCGATCGAGGTCTGCACGACGGCATCCGCCGCGGCGATCCGCGCGAGCACGTCGGCATAGCCGATCCGCCCGGCGAAGTGGATGCCGGGTCGCCCCGCGCGTGCGGCGATGCGCTCCGCGGCGCGCCGCTCTCCTCCGCCCCCGACGATCTCGACGTCCGCGTCCACATCGCTCGCGACGACGGCCTCCAGGAACGGCAGGAGGCGCTTCTCCGGGCTCATCCGGCCGAGCCAGATGAGCCGCGGGCGGCCCGGAGCGCGCTCCGCGGGAGCGCTGGCGAGCACGTCCTCGCGCACCTCGTCGTCGATGCCGTTCCAGATCACGTCCACGGATCCGAAGATCCCGTGCTGCTCGAGCCGCCGCGCGAAATGGCCGGAGGGCGCCGTCACCGCGCGCGACTCCGCGGCGATCCCGGCCAGGTACGCCCAGCCGTCGGCGCCGCGCGGCTGCGACCCGATCCCGCGCAGCGCCGCACGGCGCCACAGGTTCAGCGCGCCGAGCGCGGGCCGATGCAGCGGGGTCACCGCGGCGATGCCCACGTCCACCCGGTTGTGCATGGTGTGCACGGCCGGAATCCCGTGCCGGTGCGCGAAACGGTGCCCGATGAAGGCGCCCCAGAAGTCGGCCTGCACGTGCACCAGGTCGACGGGGGGCCGGCGGGTGAGGGCGCGGTCGAGGTACCGGTCGGTGCCCCGGCCCGGCCAGGTCATTGCGTACTCCCGGTCGGCCGTGATCGGGATCGACGGCAGGTCGAGGCAGCCGGGGTCGGCGGGACCGACCGCGTGCAGCGCGGCCCGGGACGAGTGCATCCGCGGCGCGACGATCGTCACGGTGTGGCCCGCCCGCTCGAGGTACTTCCGCTGCAGGCGCATCGAGACCTGGGCCCCGCCGAGCGACGACGGGTGCTGGTCGCCGAAGAAGACGATGTGCATCCGGCTACTCGGGCAGCGGCTCGTCGCGGTACAGCGCCTCGAAGGTGTCCAGGGTGCGGTTGATGTCATGCACCAGGACGCCGTCGAGCGAGGCCTGCTGCATCCGGGCGTACTCCTCGGGGTCCGCGGTGAGCACGTCAGTGAGGCGCGCGGCCAGCTCGGCGATGTTGCCCGGCTCGAACAGGTAGCCGTTCTCCCCGTGGTGCACGAGATGCGGCAGCGCGACGGCGTCGGCCGCGACGACCGGCAGCGCCGAGGCCATCGCCTCCATGGTCGCGATGGACTGCAGCTCGGCGATCGAGGCGATCACGAACAGCGAGGCGCGGCTGAGCAGCGCTCGCAGCTGCTCGTCGGTGGTGCGCCCGTGGAAAACGACGCGATCGCCGATCCCGAGCTCGCGCGCGAGGTGCTCCAGGCTCCTGCGCTGGTCGCCGCCGCCGACGATGTCGAACGTCGCGTCGAGCGCGGGATCCAGCTTCGCCATCGCCTTGAGGATCACCTCCACCTGCTTCTCGGCGGTGAGCCGGCCCACGAACACCATGCGGTTCTTCTCGCGCGGCGCGATGACGGGGGTGTACTGGGTGCGGTCGATGCCGCAACTGACCGGGATCACTCCCTCGATGTTGATCGTGCGCTCGAGGAAGTCGGCCGCGCGCCGCGTGGGCGTGGTCACCGCGCGGGTGAGGCCGAGGGTGCGGCGGGCGTCGGCCCAGGCGAACTTCAGCACGATGTCGTCGACGAACTTCGGCATGGTCGTGTGGTCGAGGATGTTCTCGGCCATCACGTGGTTCGTCGCGATGACGGGGATCTTCCGCTCATGCGCGATGCGAGCCAGACCCCGGCCGATCACGATGTGCGACTGGATGTGCACGACGTCCGGCTCGACCTCGTCGAGTACCTGCCGGGCGTAGTGCTTGGCGCGCCACGGCCAGACGAACCGCAGCCAGTCGTGCGGCGTCCAGCGCACCGACGGCAGACGGTGCAGGGTCATCGCCTCGCCCTCGATCACCTCGGTGCGCGGCTTCGCGGTGCGGTACGCCTGATTCGGCGCGACGACGTGCACGTCGTGCCCGCGCTGCACGAGCCCGGCCGCGAGCCGCTCGGTGAAGCGCGCGGCGCCGTTCACGTCGGGCGAGAAGGTGTCGGCGCCCATCAGGATCGTGAGCGGCCGGCGCACCGGGGTTGCGGCGTCGGCCGGCGTGCTCCCGGCAGCCGCGGCGCTCTCCGAAGACGGGCCGCGCTCCGAAGACGGGCCGTTCTCCGAAGGCTCAGGGGCGTCCGAGGGGCGATGATCGCCGGGGGATGTCACGTGGTTGCTGCCTTTTGCTCGGCCGCTGGTCGCTCGCTCGAACGCCGCGGAGGTGGCCTGGATCGGGCGCACGCCACTCTACCCGAGGGCCCTGGACATCCTCGGGAGGCGGATCCGGCCGCTGCCCGAGGAGCCGTCGGCGCACCGTTCTCAGGAGGGATTCTGCTTCCCGGCCCGACCGGGGTCGGCGTTCCGCGGATCCCGCGAATCGCTCCTGAGAACGGTCGCGGCGTCGCGTGCGCCGCTCCGCGACCGCGCGGGTCAGGATCCGAGCACGATCCGCTTGGCGTGCCCGTGACCGTCGAGATCGAACTCGAGCGTGAGCGGGGAGGTCGCCACGACCCGGACCCCGTCATCGCCCTCGACCACGGCCGACGCCGAGACGCCGGCGAGCACGACACGCGCTGTCTTCTGGGTGCGGCTCGGGTCGGACAGCACGACCGTGGCCCGGCCTCCGTCCGTCCGCACGGCGAGGGAGCACGGACCGCTGACGGTCACCCCGTGGACGGGTGCCTGCCCTGCCGGCGTCGCTGCGAAGAAGTTGGCGAGGGTCAGACCCTGACCCTCCACCCGGATCAGCTGCGCCTGGGCGTTGTTCGCGACGACCTCGACCGTGGGCGCGTCCGACTCGGTGAAGGTCACCGAGTGCTCGACGTTCGGCAGCACCATGTACGCGTAGCCGCCGGCGGACGGGTTCGTGCCATGGTGGTGCGTCACCGTCACGAAGTCGCGTGTCTTCACGTCGGCGGTGCCACCGGTGTCGGATCCCGAGTTGATCGTCTTCCAGTCCCCGGTGCGCCGCACGACCTGCACGTCGATGTCGCCGGAGACGTTCTCCCCCGGCAGGAACACGTACCCGCCGTGGCCCATGATGTGCACGTTGCGCGTGACCCGGATCGCGCCGTCGGACGCGGTGAGCACCCTGTCGCGGTTGTCGGTGCGCACGTGCGGCACCGTTCCGGGGGTGAACGACCGGTTGTCGATCGTGGTGATCACCTCGAACCCGGAGGCCGAGGCGATCGCGGATCCGAGGCACACGACCTTGTCGTCGAGGAAGAACCACGACTTCCGCGCGCTCAGGGACCTGTCGAAGTTGAGGTGATCCATGCCCTGGATCCCCCAGCGCCCGTCGAGCGCGAGACCGCCGCCGAACGCCTGGAAAGCCCGCGGGATGCCGGTGCCGTCGGCGGCGCCGTTCGCGCGCGGCGCGGCCGTCACGGTGGTGCCCGGCAGCCGGTACGGATCGACCGTCGGCCAGAAGTCGGCACTGTACTGGTCCGGGTCCGCCGGGTTGTAGAAGAAGGTCATGCCGTCGCCCTGGTACCAGCCGAGGTTGTTCTCGCGGTTGCCCCACTCGTAGCGGCCGATCCGCTTCGACGAGACGTTGACCACGGCGCTGAATCCGGGCCGGTGATGCACCAGGCGGTCCTGATCCCCGAACGCCGTCGTCACGACGGGGGCGTCGGCCGCGCTCACCGAGGAGTCGGCGAGCACCGAGGTCACGAGCAGCGATTTCGCCACCGTCTGCGTGGGCAGCCCGTACAGCTTCTGGTCTGTGCAGCGCGTGAGCCAGCCCTTCACGAGCGACAGGTAGCGGCTGCGGTAGGGCTCGCCGGCACCCTGCGCGAGCAGCAGGATCGCGCAGATCGCGGAGGCGCCATCGGCGAAGTCGGGCTCGGCCTGGCGTGAGACGGCCCTGCCCCGGACGGTCTCCATCATCCGGCCGTTCCAGATGAACGGCGCGTACGCCGCCTCGACCGCGTCCAGGATCACCGACTTCTTCGGATCCGTCACCTCCCACTCGCTGCCGCCCAGCAGGCCGAGGATCTCCGCGATCCCGCCCAGCGTCACCACGCCGTACGTGCCGACGTAGGGCAGGTAAGTGTGCTGCACGAAGGATCCGTCGGCGTAGAAGCCGTCACCGCTCGTGACGTAGCCGAACACGCTGTGCGCGCCGCCTCCCACCGTGTCGCTGAGCGCGTCGCGCGCGAGGGCGATCTCGTCGGGCCGGCCGTCGAGCATGCCGCGCAGGGCGCAGGACAGGGCCTTGTCGGTGCGGTTCGCGCCGGTCTCGGCGAAGCTGGTCCCGCGCCCCCGCCAGTTCGGGTCGGGGGTGAAGTAGCGGACCGCGGCCATCAGCACCGTGCGCAGATCGGGGGGCACCGAGTCGTGCAGCAGCACGATGATGTCCGCGGCCTTGCGCGGCACGCCGATCTCCCAGAACCACCAGTTGCCGGCCGGCGGCTTGCCCACCGCGTAGATGTTCGCGCTGAGGTAGCCCAGCGCGTCGACGAGATCCGCGGCGAGCGCGCTGTCGCCGAACTGCGCGCAGCCCGCGGTCGAGTAGGCCAGCGCGAGATCGAAGATGCGGTTGAACGTGACGCCCATGTTCCCTGACAGGATCGAACCGCTCTGACCCGCGAGGGGGAGGTCGGCCCAGATGCCGGGTGACGCCGCCGGGCGCGCCATGGCGTTCCATGACGCCGTCGCGTTGGCGCTCATCGTGCTCAGCACGCCGGCGAGCTCGGGCACAGCGGTCGCGCTGCCATCGCCGGCGAGCATGATGCGACGGCGCTCGATGAGGGCGGCGAGCGGATCGCCGGTCGTGGCCGCGACGGCGGCGGGCAGCGAGCGGGCGCTGGCGGACTCGCCGGCGACGGCGACGAGGGCGCCTGCTCCCAGCAGTCCGAGAAGTGCACGGCGGTTCATCTCAACGGGGGACATCATCGGCCTCCAGGTCGTTCGGGGAAGGATTCGACCAACACGGTATACGCTTTCCCATCGAAATAGTAGAGCGGGTGTACATAATGACGACGCCCGGGAACGCACGGCTCGCGCCCACCTTCGGCCCCTACGCTCGGGACATGCGCCTGCTCGCCGACGCCGACCCCGCACGCTGGATCCCCGTGACCGGATCCCTCGGCCTGCGCGGCCGCCGTCACCGCAAGGCGGCCATCCGGATGCTGCTCGGGCAGGCCGGTGCGGCATTCGGCGCGCCGGCGACGGGCTCGGGGCCGCGTCCCGGCTCCGGCTTCGGCGCCTGGGCCCTGAGCCAGGCCGCGCCCTTCCTCATGCGCAAGGCCGACGGCCGGGTGCTCGTGTGGACGTGGAAGGCCGAGCCCGAGCTCATCGTCGCGATGGCGAGCGCGCAGGAGCTCACCCCCGAGCTGCGCACCGCCCGGGCCATGATGCCGATGGAGTACGACGACACCGAGGAGTTCCGCAACCCCTACCTCGGCTCCGGCGAGAAACTCGTGGTGCCGCTGCCGCCGCCGGGTGCGGCGGGACAGGCGCCCGCTCCCCCGTTCGCGACCTACACCTGGGACACCGGCACGCACCTCATCACGCTGCAGGCGGTGTGCGCGGACCGGGAGCGGTTCGGCACGGTGATCTCCGCCGTGGACGAGATCGCACGCACCCTCCGCAGCGCGGACGACCTCTCGGTCGGCGAATCGGGACCGGTGCTGCGGCTGCCGCCGGCCTGACGCGCACTGCCGCTCGCAGGGGCAGGGGCTCAGTCCAGCCCGCGCTCGTCCAGCCACGTCCGGGCGACGGTCTTCGGCGCGCGCAGCAGCCAGGCGTCGGCGATCAGCTCACCCAGGTGATCGCGCCCGATCGCGTCGAGGCGCAGCAGGACCGCCGGGTAGCCGGCGAAGTGCGGGATGGTGAAGAAGATCGCCGGGTCCGACGCGACGAGCCCTCCGGCGAGCGCGACCGACTCGGTCCGCACCGCGAGCACGGTCCCGTGCGGCCACGAGCGGCCCAGCTCGGCGAGCTGCGCCAGATCCGTCTGGCGAGGGCTGCGCACCCAGGCGATCTGCCCGCCGTGGCACCGCCACGCCGGCTCTCCCGTGTGCCCGCCGACGCGCTCCTCGACCCCGGGCAGGGCGAGCGCGAGCGCCCTGACGTCCTCGATCGTCGCCATGACCCCGATCCTCCCCTGACCGTGCGGCCGGTTCAAGAGCGGACCTCGGGAATGAGCGAGTGCCGGGCCGCGGCGTCAGCGCTCGCTGTCGTCCGGATCCTCGGACGCGCCCGCTGCGCCGCCGAGCCAGGGGCGCCACAGCACGACCTCGGTGGAGCGGCGGATCCGGCGCCCGGACGGGACGGCCATGACGGATCCGCTCGTGCCGGCGGCGAAGACGCGCACGCCGGGGCGGCTCGCGCGCTCCTCGCGGAGGTCGTGCTCGAGCTCGACCACGCGGCGGCGGAGAGCCCGGTTCTGGTTCTCGAGGTCCAGCAGCCGGGCGATCGCGGGAAGGCTCATGCCCTCACTGGAGAGCTGGGCGACCTCGCGCAGCTGCTCGATGTTGCGGAGGGAGTAGCGGCGGGATCCGCCGCGCGTGCGACCGGGCACGACCAGTCCGATCCGGTCGTACTGGCGGAGCGTCTGCGGGTGCATGCCGGACAGCTCGGCTGCCGCGGCGATCGCGAAGACCGGGGTGTCCGCGTCCATGCGCTCATCGCCCATGGCGCGCCTGCCTCGGGGTCGTCGAGCGAGCGAAGCGGGACGGAGCGCGGTGGCCTGGAAGGAGACCGCGTCCCGTCCCGATCGCGCGGTGCGCCGGTCCCTGAGCCTGTCGAAGAGCGCTCGACGACCAGGCGTTCATCACGCCCGCGCCTTCGCCAGCAGCTCGGCGCGCGGGTTCTCCTCGGGCTCGGCGGCGCGGAAGCGCTCCAGCGCCTCGCGGGCCGCGTCGTCGAGGTGCGACGGCACCGCCACCTGCACCTCGGCGAGCAGGTCGCCGGTGCCCTTCGGCGTGGTGACGCCGCGGCCCTTGACCCGCAGCACGCGTCCCGACGGCGTGCCGGGAGCGACCTTGAGCTTGACCGGGTCGCCGCCGAGGGTCGGCACCTCGATGGTGGCGCCGAGCGCCGCCTCGGTGAAGGTGACCGGCACGATCACGCGCAGGTTCAGCCCGTCACGGGTGAAGACCGGGTGCGGCTTGACCGTGACGGCGACCACGAGATCGCCGGGATCGCCGCCGTCCGGCGACGGTCGTCCCTTGCCGCGCAGACGGATCTTCTGCCCGTCCTTGACGCCCGCCGGGATCTTCACCTTGAACGGACGCCCGTCGTCGCCCTGCAGCGTGACCGTGTCGCCCTGCACGGCGGTCGCGAACGACAGCGTCGTGCGGGCCGTGACATCGGCGCCCTTCTGCGGGCCGCCGAAGCCGCGGAAGCCCCCGGAGGGCTGGCCGAAACGGCCGGATCCGAACGATCCGCCGCCGCCCTGGTTGAACATCGCGAAGATGTCTTCGAAGTCGGCGGACTGGCCGCCGCGGCCCCGGCTGAACGCGCTGAACACGTCCTCGAATCCGCCGTTGCCGGCGCTGCCCGGCGCGGTGAAGCGCGCACCTCCGGCACCCATCGCGCGGATCTGGTCGTACTCGGCGCGCTGCTCCGTGTCGGACAGCACCGAGTACGCCTCGCTGATCTCCTTGAACTTCGCCTCCGCCGCGGCATCGCCCGGGTTGGAGTCGGGGTGGTACTTGCGTGCGAGCTTGCGATAGGTCTTCTTCAAGTCCGCGTCGGACACGTCCTTGGACACGCCGAGCGTCTTGTAGAAGTCCTTGTCGAACCAGTCCTGGCTAGCCATCCCTCACCCCCTGTCGGATCGTCTCGGCTGCTGCGTCTGCATCGTCTACTCCGCGGGGACGGCGACGACGACCTTGGCGGGGCGCAGCTCGACGTCACCCAGGCGGTAGCCCACCTCGACGACCTCGAGCACGACGGCCTTCTCGATGCCCGGCGTGGGCTGCTGGAAGATCGCCTCGTGCTGCTGCGGGTCGAAATCCTCGCCCTTCTCGCCGTACGAGACCACTCCGAGGCGCTCCACGACAGCCCGCACCTTGTCGGCGATCGCGGCGAAGGGGGATCCCTCCACCAGGTCGCCGTGCTGCGCGGCGCGGTCGAGGTCGTCGAGCACGGGGATGAGGCCCTTGGCGGCCTCGCCCTTCGCGCGTGCGGCGTCCACGGCGCGCTGCTCCTCGGTGCGGCGGCGGTAGTTCGCGTACTCGGCCTGCAGTCGCTTGAGATCGATCAGCAGGGTGTGCTCGGCGTCGGCGAGAGCCGCGTCCTCCACGGCGTCCTCAGCGAGGGCGTCGTCGTTCTGCGCGATGTTCAGGATGTCGTCGACCGTGAGCTCATCGGCGGAGTCGGATCCGGTGCCCGGATCCGGCCGGGGGNACGCGCTCGCGTCCGGCCCCTGACCGCCGACCTCGCGGCCCTCTTCGGGCTCTTCGAAGTCCTTGGGATCCGTCATCACTTCTTCTCTTCCTCGTCGTCCACGACCTCGGCGTCCACGACGTCCTCATCGGACGCGGCGCCCTCACCGGCCGGCTCGCCCTGCGGGGCGGAGGCGGCGTCGGCCTGGGACTGGGCGTAGATCGCCTCGCCGAGCTTGGTCTGCGACTGGTTCAGCTTCTCGAACGCGGTCTTCACTGCCTCGTCGTCGTCGCCGGCCAGCGCCGTCTTGAGCGCGTCGACGTCGGCCTTGACCTCGGTCTTGACGTCCTCCGGCAGCTTGTCCTCGTTCTCCGAGATGAGCTTCTCGATCGAGTAGGACAGGGTCTCGGCCTGGTTGCGGGTCTCGGCGGACTCGCGGCGCTTCTTGTCCTCGGCGGCGTGCTCCTCGGCCTCGCGCACCATGCGGTCGATGTCCTCCTTGGAGAGCGAGGATCCGCCGGTGATGGTCATCGACTGCTCCTTGCCGGTGCCCTTGTCCTTGGCGGACACGTGCACGATGCCGTTGGCGTCGATGTCGAAGGTGACCTCGATCTGCGGGATGCCGCGGGGGGCCGGCGCGATGCCCTGCAGCTCGAAGGTGCCGAGCGGCTTGTTGTCGCGGGTGAACTCGCGCTCGCCCTGGAAGACCTGGATCGCGACCGACGGCTGGTTGTCGTCGGCGGTGGTGAAGGTCTCGCTGCGCTTGGTCGGGATGGCCGTGTTCCGCTCGATGAGCTTGGTCATCATGCCGCCCTTGGTCTCGATGCCGAGGCTCAGCGGGGTGACGTCGATGAGCAGGACGTCCTTGCGCTCGCCCTTCAGGACACCGGCCTGGAGCGCGGCGCCGACGGCGACGACCTCGTCCGGGTTCACGCCCTTGTTGGCCTCCTTGCCGGTCTCGCGCTTGACGAGCTCGGCCACGGCGGGCATGCGGGTGGAACCGCCGACGAGCACCACGTGCGCGATGTCGCCGACCTTGATGCCGGCCTCGCGGATGACGTCCTCGAAGGGCTTCTTGGTGCGGTCCAGGAGGTCCTTGGTGAGGTCCTCGAACTTGGCGCGGGTGATCGTCTCGGAAAGCGAGACGGGGCCGTTCGCGGTGAGCGAGAGGTACGGCAGGTTGACGCTGGCCGACGTGGAGGAGCTGAGCTCCTTCTTCGCCTGCTCCGCGGCCTCCTTGAGTCGCTGCAGCGCGATCTTGTCGCCGGAGACGTCGACGCCGGTCTCGTTCTTGAACTGGGTGATCAGGTAGTCGACGATGCGCTGGTCCCAGTCGTCGCCGCCGAGGCGGTTGTCGCCGGCGGTGGCGCGCACCTGGATGGTGGAGAAGTCGTCGTCCTTGCCCACCTCGAGCAGGGAGACGTCGAAGGTTCCGCCGCCGAGGTCGAAGACGAGGATGAGCTCGTCCTCCTTGCCCTTGTCCAGGCCGTAGGCGAGGGCGGCCGCGGTCGGCTCGTTGATGATGCGCAGGACGTTGAGGCCCGAGATCTCGCCGGCCTCCTTGGTGGCCTGGCGCTCGGCGTCGTTGAAGTACGCGGGGACGGTGATGACCGCGTCGGTCACGGTGTCGCCCAGGTACGCCTCGGCGTCGCGCTTGAGCTTCTGCAGGATGCGCGCGGAGATCTCCTGCGGCGTCCACTTCTTGCCGTCCACGTCGAACGACCAGTCGGTGCCCATGTGGCGCTTGACCGAGGCGATCGTGCGGTCGACGTTGGTGACGGCCTGGCGCTTCGCGGTCTCGCCGACGAGCACCTCCCCGTCCTTGGTGAAGGCGACCACCGAGGGGGTGGTGCGGAAGCCTTCTGCGTTGGCGATGACCTTGGGCTCGCCGCCCTCGAGGACGCTGACGACGGAGTTCGTCGTACCGAGGTCGATACCGACAGCACGTGCCATTTGTTTTCTCCTTCAGTCGGAAGTACGGGAAGTCTGCGCGATCCCGGGATCCTTTCGAGAAACCTGAGCCGCGATGGCTCAAGGATATGCCTCTCGTGAAGACTTGTCAAATAAACTTGATATGGGTCGGCTCAAGTTTTCAATCGGTGCGGGATGGGCAGTTCGCCCCATCGCGGTTGTCTTCAGCGGATCCCTAGGATCGGGCCATGACCTCACGCACCGCATCGGCCGCGATCCGCCTCGGCGCCGCCGCACTCCTGCTGGCCGCCGCGCTGCCGCTGAGCGCCTGCCTGAACCCGTTCGATCTGATCCGGAAGAATCCGGAGCCGCATCCGACCACGTCTGCGCCCGACCCCGACGCGGGCACCACCACGGATGAGCCGAGCGACACGTCGACGGACTCCGCCGCCGGATCCCTGTACTTCGAGGACCCGACCCTGCCCGCCGGGACCACCGCGGAGTGGTCCGACGGCCTGATCAGCGACTCCGACTGGGACTACACGACCCCCGACGACGGCAAGGGCAACTGGGGCTTCACCCGCAAGGACGGGATCTGCACCGCGAAGTTCTGGCAGGGCACGATGACGTGGAAGGGCCAGAGCGACGACCGCGCCGCATCGGACGCCGTGCTCGCAGCCGTGCTCGGCACCACGCCGGACAAGGTCTCGGCACAGGCGACCGACGACGTGCTGACGAACGCGACCAGCCAGACGTCCGACATCGCCAGCCGCACTCTGACCTATTCCGACAGCAAGGGCAGCGGCTACGCCGCCGCGCGCGGCTTCCTCGACGCCCGCATCGGCTTCTACGTCGCGGTGACCTGCACGGACGATTCCGCGAGCTCGGTCGCGTACGACGTGCTCGACGAGGACACGATCCTCATCCACTGACCTGGGTGCGCACCGGAGCGCCGCGCCCGTCAGTGCGATCCGCCGGGCGGCCCGATCAGCAGCAGCGCGGCGAACAGCGCGGCGACCGCGACCAGGATCAGCACGGCGAGCACCCACGGGCGGTGCAGGAACCAGCGCATCGTGCGGTCGTACCAGGCCGCGTCGCGCGGGTCCTCGGTGCGCTCGAGGCGCCAGTCCCCGGCGAGCCGTCCGGTGCGGTGCAGCCAGATCTCGGCGGGCACCGTGGCGTAGGGCACGATCGCGCTCGCGATGGCGAGCACGGCCACGCCCGCACCCCAGCGCTGGTGGAACGCGAGCAGCACGGCGGTCGCGCCGTAGGAGAGGAACACGAACCCGTGGACGGATCCGGCGACGGTGACGATCACCGGCGGCAGCCCGGTGGCGCGGCCGATCAGCGCGGCGATCAGCAGCGTCCAGGTGACGGCCTCGGCGATCGCGAGCACGCGGAACAGGCGGGCGGGAGTGGTGAACACGGCTCTCCTCGGGTCGGGACCCTTCCAGCGTAGGAAGACGGGTCGGCGCCCGCCCTCCGCCGGACTCCACCTTTCGATGGGTCTTCCGCGCCCCGCCCGGCCGATGCCTCAGGCGAGCAGCCGACCCCAGCGCGGGTCGAGCAGCGCGGATCCGGCCAGGTCCAGGCAGTGCCAGAGCGTGACCGCCACCGAGTCGAGCACCGGCACGCCGGTGCGGCCCTCGACCTCGGCGACGATCGGCGCGCCGTACAGGTTCGTGCACAGATAGACCAGGGCATCAGGGCCGGCCTCGGCGAGCGCGATCGACGGCGCCACCAGGGCGTCCGGGCGCACCCGGCCGAACGACTCGTTGTCGCTGAGCCCGAGCGCGGCGTGCCCGCTGACGGCGATCCCCTGGGCGGCGTAGCGCACGCGCACCTGCTCGTTGACATCGCTCGTGTACGGCGTGAGCAGGCCGATGTCGGCGAGGCCGAACCGCGCGAACGCCTCGAAGTACGCGAGCGTCGACGTGGTCGCGGGAATGCCGGTCGCGCGGGTGATCTCCGCGACGATCGCGCGATCGTGATCGGCGCCGAGCCAGGATCCCGACGTGCCGTTCCAGGCGATCACGTCCACGTCGGCCGTCGCGAGCAGCTCGGCGGCGGCCCGCATTCCGGCCGCGTCGAACTGCTGGTCGGATCCGTCGTCGAGCGCGATGCGGGTCACCGGGATCCGCGCGGAATGCACGGTGACGTCGTCGCGTCCCTCGAGCAGCCGGTAGGTCATCGGCTCCAGGCAGGTGTTCGACGAAGGCACGATCATGCCGATCCTGGTCGGTCGCGCCTCGGCGAGGACATCCGGCGCGACGCTCATGTCCGGATCCCCGGGAGAGCCGGCTCCAGGGCGTCCGGAGCGCTCGAGGACAGCGGCCCTCGGGCGAGGAAGCGGCCCACCGGGCCCGGGTCGTGGAAGCCGTTCTCGTCGAGCACGGTCCGCCCGGCGGCCACCACGACCTGCGGCCAGCCGCGCAGCGTCTTCCCGTCGAACGGCGAGAAGTCGGTGCCCATGTGCAGGGCCGTCCCGTCGACCCGGCGCTCCTCGGCTGGGTCGAACACGACCAGATCGGCGTCGCAGCCGACCTCGATCCTGCCCTTGCCGGGCAGGGCGTTGATCCGGGCGGGAGCGGCCGCGAACAGGCCGACGAACCGCTCGAGCAGCGCGTCGGTGATCGGCAGGCCTTCGGTGAGCGCGGTGAACGCGGACGGCATCCGGGTCTCGACGCCGGGCAGCCCGTGCGGCATCTGCCGGATGTCGTCGCTGTGCTCGCGCTTCTGGCTCAGGTCATAGCAGGAGTGATCGCTCGCGACCGTGTCGACGGAGCCGTCCGCGAACCGCTCCCGCAGCGCCGCGACCGTGGCGGCGTCCCGCATCGGCGGGCAGCAGGCGAACCACTCCGGAAACCGCGAGGCGTACACCCCGTCGTCCAGCAGCAGGTAGTGCGGGCAGGTCTCCGAGTACGCCTCGACGCCGCGGGCGCGGGCCTCGACGACCAGGTCGACCGCGCCGGGGGTGGACTGGTGCACGAAGTAGACCGGGACGCCGACGTACTCCGCCATCGCGAGCACCTCGCGCACCGAGGCCTCCTCGGCGAGCTCGGGACGGGTGCGGTGCAGGTGCTCGATGCCGATCTCGCCGGTGTCGGCGTGCTCCTGCGTGCAGTCCACGATGATCGCGTCGTGCTCGGCGTGGATGATGGCCAACCCCCCAAGCCGCTTCAGCTCCCGCATCACCTTGAGCACGGTGTCGCCGTCGCTCATCGTGGAGCCGCGGTTGGTCATGTACATCTTGACCGACGGGATCCCGGACGCGGCGAGCTCTTGCAGCTGCGCGGGCACGGTCTCGTCCCACGTCACGACGGATCCGTGCAGCGCGACGTCGCAGCGCGCGGCGCGGGCGAGCTCGCGCTTGTTCCGCACCGCCTCGAGCGGCGTCTCGGTCGCATCGCGCGGGATGCCGAAGTCCATGATCGTGGTGGTGCCGCCCCACAGCGCCGCAGCGCTGGCGATCGCGTAGTCGTCCAGGGTGCGGTGCGGACCGGTGATCTGCGCGACGTGGCAGTGCCCGTCGACGCCGCCCGGGATCACGGCGCGGCCCTGGGCGTCGATGCTGCGCGCGGCTGAGGGCAGCGGATCGGCGAGGTCGAGGATCGCCTGGATCCGTCCCTCCGCGATGACGATGTGTCCGGACGAGGTGCCGTCCGCGTTGACGATCCTGGCGTTGGCGATGACGAGGTCGTTCATGATCACTCGGCCCCTTCCGTGGTGATGTCGGCGTCCTGCACGCGGGCGAGCGCCCGCTCGAGGGCGGAGGAGAGCCCCTTGCGGGGTTTGCGGGGCGGCGCCGCGAAGGCGCCGGCGCGATGGGTTCCCGACCCGAGGCCGATGACGGCCTCGGCGAGGCGGACGCCGGCGCCGATCCCGTCGACGACCGGGACGGGGATCTGCCCCGCGACCTCGCGCGCGAGCCCCGCCAGCGGCGCCCCGGCGAGGATGATGACGTCGGCGCCGTCCTCGGCGACAGCCTGCTGCGCGAGGGCGACCAGCGCGGGACCGAAGTCCTGCTGCACGCTGCCGATCCCGGCGAGCGCCTGCGAGAGCGAGCGGATCGACGCGAGCCGGCCGGAGAGGCCGAAGCCCTCCACGCACTCCCGGTACCAGGCGGTGATCCGGTCCGAGATCGCGATGATCGAGAACCGGTGCCCCTGCAGCGCTGCGGCGCAGAGAGCCGCCTCGGTGATGCCGATGACCGGCACGTCCACGAGCTCCTTCAGCGCGGGCATGCCGGGATCCCCGAACGCGGCGACGACGACGCCGTCCACGGATCCCGCATACGCGGCGATGACCTCGGCGACGGCGCCGGCCGCGATCAGCGACTCGAAGCGGGTCTCGATGTACTCGAACCCGTGCGGAGCCGTCTCCACGAGCAGCTCGGTGCCGGGGCAGGCCGAACGCAGGGCCTCGGAGCGGATGAGCTCGGTCACGTCCGAGCTGATGTTGGGGTTGACGACCAGGAGTCTCATGGTGTTCTTTCGTCGGCAGTCGGGGCTGCCTCCGGCAGCTCACACGGTTTCTGGATACTGTTCGCGGTACTTCGCGATGTGCCGCGCGGACTGCTCGGCCGCGCGATCCGGGTCGCCGCTGGCGATGGCGTCGAGCAGCTGACGGTGCTCATCGACGAGCTCCGGCAGGTCGCGCACGTGGCGGAACAGCCAGTGCATCCGGCCCTGCAGCGGCTCCAGCGCGCTGCGCAGGAACGCGTTGTCGGCGATCCGGGTGACCTCGTCGTGGAACTCGCTGTTCAGCGAGTGGGTCTCGCCCAGGCTCCCCCGGGCGAGCGCGTCCCTCGCTCGGTCGACCAGTCCGGTCAGCCGCGCGATGTCGTCGTCGGTCGCCCGCTCCGCCGCCAGCCGGCAGGCCAGCACCTCCAGGGCGCTGCGCACGCTGAACAGGTCGTCGACCTGGTCCGCGTCCAGCGTCGCCACCACGGAGCCCCTGGTCGCCGGCTCGGTGACCAGGCCCTCCTGCTGCAGCATCCGGAGCGCTTCCCGCACCGGCAGCCGGGACACCTTGAACTCGGCCGCCAGGTCGCGCTCCACCAGGCGGGCCCCCGGCGCGTACTGGCCCTCGAAGATCCTGTTGCGCACGGCGTCCCTGATCACCTCGCGCAGCGGCTGAGCGCGCTGATTCTCTTCGACTGCCTGCATCACGATGCCGTCCTCCACCTTCTGCGGTCGTGGGATCCCAGCCTAGTGATGCACCCCGCCCGCGAACCGGGTCGAGGTCCGATTCGCGGACGGCGGCGATCATGCGCGGACGAGCCTCTTGCTGTAGTCGAGCGCCAGCACCGAGACGCCCATGACGATCGCCGACCCCACGAAGTAGAGCAGCGCCCAGGTGTAGCTGCCGGTGGCGCCCACGATCAGGCCGACGGCGATCGGGGTGATGAACCCTGCGACGTTGCCGCTCAGGTTCATCGCGCCGCCGAGCACGCCCGCGTTCTCACGGCCGCCGAGGGTCGCGGGAACGGCCCAGAACAGTCCGACCCAGCGCAGGAAGAAGAGCACGACCGACAGCAGCACGACGGCGGTGATCGGGTCGCCGACGAGCGTCACGCCGACCAGGCCCAGGGTGACGATCAGCGCGGCGGCACCGAGCATCGAGCGCATCACGAGGTTCGTGCCGTGGCCGCGCGAGCGCAGCTTGTCGGCGATCGTGCCGCCCAGGATCTCGCCGACGAAACCGGCGCCGAAGATCACGAAGGTCGACCACCCCACGGTCTTCAGGTCGAAGTGCTTGGCCTCGGAGAGGTACAGCGGGCCCCAGGTGAGCAGGCCGTAGAAGACGCCGTTGAAGCCGAGCCAGCCCAGGCACATGGCCCAGAAGGAGCGGAAGCGCAGGTACTGCAGCAGGCCGCGGCGGTCGGATGCCGGGGCGGCCGCGCTCTCCTCGCGGTGCGAGGCCTCGATGTACTCGGCCTCAGCCTCGTTGACGGCCCGGTGCGCGCGGGGGTTGTCGCGGACGTACCACCAGATGACCAGGCCGAGCACGACGGTCGCCGCGCCGGCGATGATGAACGCCCAGCGCCAGGATCCGGTGCTCGCGATCAGCCAGGTGATCAGGATGCCGCCGATGCCTGCGCCGAGCGGTGCGCCCGCGTCGAGGATCGTGGCGCCGCGGCCGCGCTCCTTGGTGTGCATCCACAGGGCGTTCAGCTTGCCGCCGGCCGGCATGACGCCGGCCTCAGTGACGCCGATCGCCGAGCGGGTGATGAACATGCTGAGGAACCCGCCCGCGAGGCCCGAGGCGGCGGTCGCCGCACCCCAGCCGATGCAGGAGGCGGTGACGACCTTGCGCGGGCCGAACCGGTCGATGAGGTAGCCGACCGGGACCTGCATGAGCGCGTATGTCCAGAAGAACGCGGAGAGCAGCAGGCCGACGAGCTCCGGCGGCAGGTGGAAGTCCTTCTGGATGATCGGCAGGGCGACCGAGATCGATCCGCGGTCGACGTAGTTGACGGACACCAGGATCAGGAGCAGCACGAAGAGCCGCCACCTCACCCTGGTGGGCTTGCGCGCGCTCGCGGGCGCCGCGCCGTCCGAAGCGGTCGCCGCCGCCGTGGCCTCGTTCTGAAGGGACATCGGGGTCCTCCTTCTCTTCGTTGGGAAGGGTGGGGCCGCCAAGAGGAGCGGCATGCTGATTGTGACTGTCGGAGATTGGGATCCCAAAGTGGGATCCCAATCAGAGTAGGTCGCGGACGCCGTTCCGTCAAGGGTGGGATCCCAAAAGTTCGCGAACGTCGTCTTTCTCCAGATGACAGCGCGAGGACGCCTGCGACGGAGCTCCGGCCTACACTCGGGGCATGCGCCGTCCCGCCCTGCTGGCCGTTTCGCACGGCACGTCCGACGCCGCCGGTGCCGCCGCGATCGCTCTCCTGGTGCGACGGGTCGCGGAGCGCCTCCCCGACGTCGCCGTGCACGAAGGATTCGTCGACGTGCAGCAGCCGGACGCCCCCACGGCACTGGCCTCGGTGGAGGGGCCGGTCGTGATCGTGCCGCTGCTGCTCTCCCAGGGCTTCCACGTGCGTGTGGACCTGGGCAGGGCGGCGGCCGCGCGGGCCGACGCAGTGGTCACGGAACCGCTCGGACCCGATGCGCGGCTGGCGGAGGTGCTGGCGCGCCGGCTCGAGGAGGCGGGGCTGAACGCGTCCCGCACGGATACGCCCACCCACGCGGGGACCGATCCGGATCGGTCCGAGGCGGCGGTCGTGCTCGCGGTCGCCGGCTCGCGGGATCCGCGTTCGCTCCCCGACGCGGAGGACATGGCCGCACTGCTGGCCGCTCGCCTCGGCCGCGACACCGTGCCGGCCTACCTCGCGGCCCGGGAGCCGAGCCTCGCGGACGCCGTGCTGGCGCACCCCGCTGCGGCCGTCTCGACCTACCTGCTGGCGCACGGCTACTTCTTCGACGTGACCCGCCGCGACGCCGGGTCCTCACCCGTGACCGAGCCGCTGCTGGACGCCGGGGAACCTCCGGCCGAACTCGTCGACCTGGTCGTCGACCGCTACCTGGCGGGCGAGGCGGCACTGTCCCGAGCCGCCACGGACGCTCCCTGACCTGCGCTGTTCTCCGGCCGTTCACTCCACGGCAACTCCACCGCTCACAGATGTCGGGAAGGTGGACTCGACGCCCGTCTCCCGGGCACGCATCCCGAAGGAGCACCGCATGCACGCCGCCCGATCACTCTCGACCGTCGCCCTGGCGGTCACCGCCCTCGTCGTCGCCGGCACCTCCCCCGCCCTCGCCGCCGAGACACCGGGCCAGAACGCACCGGGGCAGGACAAGGCGGGCCACTACTCCTTCGCCGTCATCGGCGACGTGCCCTACGGCAGCGCGCAGCAGGCGCTGTTCCCGCAGTGGATCCAGGAGATCAACGCCGCGAACCCGGCCATGACGTTCCACGTCGGAGACATCAAGAACGGCTCGACCCGCTGCGACGACGCGTTGTATCAGCAGATCAAGAGCGATTTCGACACGTTCCGCAACCCGCTGATCTACACGCCAGGGGACAACGAGTGGACCGACTGCCACCGGCCGAACAACGGCGCGTACAACCCGCTCGAGCGCCTCGCCTACGACCGCTCGGTGTTCTTCGCCACCCCTGGCCAGTCGCTCGGCCAGAACCCGGTGAAGCTCGACTCGCAGGCCGCCGCCGGCTTCCCCGAGAACGTGACGCTGCGCCGCGACGGCGTCGACTTCGCCGCGATCCACGTCGTCGGCAGCAACGACGGTCTGCAGCCGTGGACCGGGCTCGGCGACAGCACCGCCCGCCCCGAACAGATCGCGGCCGAGCAGGCGCGCATGGCCAACGCGATCTCCGTCGTGCACGACAGCTTCGCCACGGCGAAGCAGAAGCACGACCGCGCCGTGATGGTGCTGCTGCAGGCCGACATGTTCGACCCGACCTACACCCCTGCGCCGACCGACATCTCGGCGTTCCAGGGGCTCGTGCAGACGCTCGTCGACGAGGCGAGCGCGTTCGACGGCGAGGTGTACCTGGTCAACGGCGACAGCCACGTCTACAACGCCGACAAGCCCCTCGCCGCCGGGTCGCACTGGCTCAGCACCTACGGCGTGACCGGATCCGCCGACAACCTCACCCGGGTGACCGTGGACGGATCCTCGAACAACAAGGACTGGCTGCGGGTGACGGTCAACCGCCCCGGCGCGGACCACGTGATCAGCTGGGAACGCGTGCCCTACGCGGCGCACTGACCTGACGATCGGCCGGCGGCACGGGCCCTCCGCGGGAGGGATTCCGTGCCGCCGCCGTGCTCCAGGGACGCGCGGATCGCGGCACAACGGCGCATGCGGCGGCGCCCTATTGAAGCGCATGCAACCCGGAGGAATCTGCACCATGTCGAACAATGACGCTCCGTGTCGGAGGGCATGACACAGACGAGCGTCCGTGCGGATCCGCACGTAGCTTGTCGGCATGTCTCCCGAACCGACCGCTGCCGTGCGCGGCGCACGACCGACGACCGAACGCGCCCGCCCGCCGCGCCCGTCGTCCAAGCCCAACGGTCAGTGGAAGATCGACGGCCCCGCGCCGCTCAACGGCAATGAGGAGTGGAAGCAGGTCGACAACGGCCTGAGCGTCCGCGAGCGCATCGAGCAGATCTACTCGAAGGGCGGCTTCTCGAGCATCGACCCGACGGATCTGCACGGCCGCTTCCGCGTCTGGGGCCTGTACACGCAGCGCAAGCCCGGCATCGACGGCGGGCGCACCGCGACGCTCACCCCGGAGGAGCTCGAGGACGAGTACTTCATGCTGCGCGTGCGCATCGACGGCGGGCAGCTGACCACCGAACAGCTGCGCGTTATCGCAGGCATCTCGGTCGACTTCGCGCGGGACACCGCGGACGTCACCGATCGGCAGAACATCCAGCTGCACTGGGTCCGCGTCGAGGACGTGCCGGAGATCTGGCGGCGACTGGAGGCCGTCGGCCTGCAGACCACCGAGGCCTGCGGCGACGTGCCGCGCGTCGTGCTCGGCTCTCCCGTGGCGGGCATCTCCGCGGACGAGATCATCGACCCGACCCCGCAGATCGACGAGATCACGGACCGGTTCATCGGCGACCCTGAGCTCGCGAACCTGCCGCGCAAGTTCAAGACCGCCATCACAGGACACCCCAGCCAGGACGTCGTGCACGAGATCAACGACGTCGCGTTCGTCGGCGTCGTGCACCCCGAGCTCGGGGCGGGCTATGACCTCTGGATCGGCGGCGCCCTGTCGACCACGCCTCGCCTCGGCGAGCGCCTCGGCGTGTTCGTCGCACCCGAGCTCGTCGCCGACGTGTGGCACGGGGTGACCAGGATCTTCCGCGACTACGGCTACCGCCGGCTGCGCAACAAGGCCCGGCTGAAGTTCCTGCTGGCCGAGTGGGGCACGGAGAAGTTCCGCCGGGTCCTGGAGACGGAGTATCTCGAGGCGCCCCTCCCGGACGGCCCCGCCGCCCCGAAGCCGACCAGCCAGGGCGACCACGTCGGCATCCACCGGCAGAAGGACGGCCGGTTCTACGTCGGCGTCACGCCGCTCGTGGGCCGCGTCTCCGGCCCGAACCTCGCGAAGCTGGCCGACCTCATCGAGGCGCACGGCTCGGCACGACTGCGCACCACCCCGCACCAGAAGCTGGTGATCCTGGACATCGAGGAGGACCGGCTCCCCTCGCTGATCGCCGGCCTCGACGCGCTCGGACTGTCGTCGCGCCCCGACCTGTTCCGCCGCAGCACCATCGCGTGCACCGGCATCGAGTTCTGCAAGCTCGCGATCGTGGAGACCAAGGTGAACGCGGCGGCCGCCGTGGAGCAGCTCGAAGAGCGCCTCGCCGGGATCGAGCTGCCGCACCCCATCTCGCTGCACGTGAACGGCTGCCCCAACTCGTGCGCGCGGATCCAGACCGCCGACATCGGCCTGAAGGGCCAGCTCGTCACGATCGACGGAGAGCAGGTGCCCGGCTACCAGGTGCACCTCGGCGGCGGACTGGCGTCCACCCTGCGCGAAGAGGCCGGCCTCGGCCGCACCGTGCGCGGGCTGAAGGTAGCCGCCGACGGCATCGCCGACTACGCCGAGCGGGTCGTGCGCCGGTTCCTCGCCGATCGCGAGGCCACGGAGACGTTCGCCGAATGGGCGCATCGCGCCGACGAGGAGGCACTGCAGTGAGCACGACCGTCGACCTCGACCTGCGCCCCGCCCGCCGCTCGCTCGACGAACTGCGGGCCCTCGCCGAGCGCGGTGCGGAGGAGTTGCGCAGCGGAGCGCCCGACGAGGCCTCGCCCGCCGAAGTGGTCGCCTGGGTCGCCGCCAATGTCTCCCCCCGCCTCGCCGCCGTCGCCTGCTCGATGGCCGACGCCGCGCTGCCGCACCTCGTCGCCGAAGCACTCCCGGGTGTGGACGTGCTGTTCCTCGACACCGGGTACCACTTCCTCGAGACCACCTTCACGCGCGACGAGGTCGCCCGCACGCTGGACGTGCGGATCGTCGACGTCAAACCCGAGAAGACCGTGCGCGAGCAGGACGCCGAGTTCGGCAAGGACCTGTTCGCCCGGGACCCCGCCCTGTGCTGCGAGATGCGCAAGGTCGCCCCGCTGCACCAGGCCCTCGGCGGCTACGAGGTGTGGTTCACCGGCGTGCGCCGCGACGAGGCGCCCACCCGGGCGAACACGCCGCTGATCGCGTTCGACGAGCGCAACGGCCTGATCAAGGTCAACCCCGTGGCGGCCTGGTCGTTCGACGACCTCATCGACTACGCGACCGCGCACGAGGTGGTCGTGAACCCCCTGGTCGCGAACGGGTACCCGTCGATCGGCTGCGCGCCGTGCACCAAGCCCGTCGCCCCGGGCGAAGACCCCCGCTCCGGCCGCTGGGCCGGACTCGCCAAGACCGAATGCGGACTGCACCTATGAGCACCATCGAGACCCTGCCCGCCCCGGCCGTCGCCGACGCCGGATCCCTGACCGGCCTCGACCTGCTCGAGGCCGAGGCGATCCACATCATCCGCGAGGTCGTCGCCGAGTTCGAGCGGCCCGTGCTGCTGTTCTCCGGCGGCAAGGACTCCGTGCTCGTGCTGCACCTCGCTGCGCGCGCGTTCGCGCCGGGCCGGATCCCGTTCCCGGTGCTGCACGTCGACACCGGCCACAACTTCGACGAGGTGATCCGGTTCCGCGACGAGACGGTCGCGCGCCTGGGCCTCACGCTCGAGGTCGCCCGCGTGCAGGACTACCTCGACGACGGCCGGCTGTCCGAACGCCCCGACGGCACCCGCAACGTGCTGCAGACGCAGCCGCTGCTCGACGCGATCGCCGCGGGCAAGCACGACGCGGTGTTCGGCGGTGCCCGCCGCGACGAGGACAAGGCGCGCGCGAAGGAGCGCATCATCTCCCTGCGCGACGAGTTCGGGCAGTGGGATCCGCGCAACCAGCGCCCCGAGCTGTGGAGCCTGTACAACGGCCGGCACACCCCGGGCAAGCACGTGCGCGCGTTCCCGATCTCGAACTGGACCGAGCTGGACGTGTGGCGCTACATCGCGCGCGAGCGGATCGCACTGCCGCCGCTGTACCTCGCACACGAGCGCGACGTGTTCCGCCGCGACAACATGTGGTGGGCCGTCAACGAGCATGCCCAGCCCCGCGAGGGCGAGCAGGTCGAGCGCCGCACCGTCCGCTACCGCACGGTCGGCGACGCCAGCTGCACGGGCGCCGTCGAGTCCGACGCCGCGACGGTCGACCAGGTCGTCGCCGAGGTCGCCCGCTCCACCCTCACCGAGCGCGGCGCCACGCGCGCCGACGACCGGATCAGCGAGGCCGCCATGGAGGACCGCAAGAAGAACGGATACTTCTGATGAGCACGACCCCGACGACCACCCTGACCCGCGAAACCGAACCTGCGTCGCGAGACGGCGTTTCGGATCTGCGGTCTCGGGACGCAGATTCGGTCTCGCGGTCAGAGGGCGGCGCCGCGTTCCTCCGCGACACGACGCTGTTCCGGTTCGCGACGGCGGGATCCGTCGACGACGGCAAGTCCACGCTCGTCGGCCGGCTGCTGCACGACGCCAAGGCGATCCTCGCCGACCAGCTCGAGCAGGTCGCGCGCACCTCGGCCGACCGCGGCTTCGCGCACGGCGAGTTCGACTTCGCGTTGCTCACCGACGGGCTGCGCGCCGAGCGCGAGCAGGGCATCACGATCGACGTCGCGTACCGCTACTTCTCCACCGACGCCCGCAGCTTCATCCTCGCCGACTGCCCCGGGCACGTGCAGTACACCCGCAACATGGTCACCGGATCCGCGACCGCCGACGCCGTGGTCGTGCTCATCGACGCGCGCAAGGGCGTCGTCGAGCAGACCCGACGGCACCTCGCCGTGGTGTCGCTGCTGCGCGTGCCGCACGTGATCATCGCGGTGAACAAGATCGACCTCACCGGCTTCGACGAGGAGAACTACCGCGCCGTCGAGGACCAGGCGAACCGGGTCGCGGCCGAGCTCGGCCTGATCGACGCGCACGTCATCCCGGTGTCGGCGCTCGAGGGCGACAACATCGTGGATCCCTCCGCCCGCACCCCCTGGTATGTCGGCCCGACGCTGCGCGAGCTGCTCGAGACGCTGCCGGCGCGGCAGGCCGAGGAGGGCGCCGCGTTCCGCCTCCCGGTGCAGACCGTGATCCGTCCGCAGGGCGGCCTCTCGGCGCTGATCGACGAGGCCGAGGCCGCCGAGCTGCGCGACTACCGCGGCTTCGCCGGCCGGGTCTCGAGCGGATCCGTGCGCGTCGGCGACCGTGTGCAGGTGTTCCCCGGCGGGCACGAGACGACCGTGACCGGGATCCGCGTCGCGGGCCGCCCTGCCGAGTTCGCGCACACCGCCCAGTCGATCGCGGTGACGCTCGCCGACGAGGTGGACGCCGCCCGCGGCGCGCTCATCGCCGCCGCCGGCACCATGCCCGAGGGCCACCAGGAGGCCGAGGTCGAGATCTTCCAGCTCGACGTGCGGCCGATCACGCCCGGCGCCCGCGTGCTCGCGAAGCACGGCACCTCCACGGTGCAGGCGATCGTGAGCGAGGTGCTCTCCCGGCGCGACCTGGACACCCTCGCGCTCGAGCCCGCCGCAGAGCTGGCCGTGAACGAGATCGGCCGCGTGCGGATCCGCTTCGCATCCCCCCTGCCCCTGGAGCCGTACGTCGACGACCGCGAGGGCGGTGCGCTGCTGCTCATCCACCCGGTCGACGGCGCGACGCTCGCCGCGGCGACGGTCGTCACCCCCGCCTGACCCCCGGCCCTTCGACAGGCTCAGGGACCGACAACACCCACCCCACCCACGTCCCTTCGACAGCCCCAGGGACCGACGGCAGACCAGCACCACCCCGAACGCCACGAAGGAGGCGACAGTGAATCGCAAGACCCGCACCACGGCACGTATCAGCACGGCCCTCACCACCATCGGACTCGCGATGGCGATGCTCGCCGGCTGCGCCTCCGCCCAGGCCGCCTCGCCCGCCTCCACGGAGAGGCTCGACACGATCCGGCTCGGCTACTTCGCCACCGTCACGCACGCGCCGGCGCTGGTCGGCGTGGAGAAGGGCCTGCTCCAGAAGGAGCTCGGCTCCACGAAGCTGCACACCGAGGTGTTCAATGCCGGTCCCGCCGCGGTCGAGGCCCTCTCGGCCGGCGCGATCGACGCCGCTTACATCGGCCCCAACCCGGCCATCAACACGTTCATCAAGTCGGGTGGCGCCTCGGTGCGGGTGATCGCGGGGGCCACCAGCGGTGGCGCATCGCTCGTGGTGCGCGACGGCATCACGAGCGCCTCGGATCTGAAGGGCAAGACGCTCGCCACGCCGCAGCTCGGCAACACCCAGGACGTGGCGCTGCGCACCTGGCTCGCCTCCAAGAACCTGAAGACGACCGTGTCCGGCGGCGGCGACGTGAAGATCACCCCGACCGACAACGCGCAGACCCTGACGCTGTTCAAGAACGGCCAGCTCGACGGAGCATGGCTCCCCGAACCCTGGGCCTCGCGTCTGGTCGTCGAGGCCGGAGCGCACGTGCTGCAGGACGAGCGCGACCTCTGGCCCGACGGCGCATTCCCCACCACCGTGCTGCTGGTCGGCAAGGACTTCGCCGACCAGCACCCCGACGCGGTGAAGGAGCTGGTGGCAGGTCACCTCGACGCGCTCGACTGGATCAAGGCCCACCCGACCGAGCTCGCCGGCACCGTGAACGCGGCGCTGCAGAAGGCGACGGGCAAGGCCCTGGCCGAGGACGTGCTCACCCGCGCGCTGGGCAACGTGTCGTTCTCCGCCGATCCGCACGCCACCGCCTTCGCGACCCTCGTGAAAAACGGGGTGACCGCGGGCACGCAGACGAAGGGCTCGATCGACGGCCTGTTCGACCTGACCGCGCTGAACACGGCCCTCAAGGCCCGCAGCGAGCCGGCCGTCGACGACGGCGGACTGGGCGGGAAGAAATGACCGCCCCGTTCGCGCCGAGCTTCGACGGGGTGGCGCCCGTCCTCCCGGTGCCGGATCCGGTGGATCCTGCCGTGCGTCTCACGCACGTCACGAAGCGCTACGGATCCGGGCCGGTCGTGCTCGACGACGTGTCGCTCGACATCGCGCCGGGAGAGTTCGTGTGCCTGCTCGGCGCGAGCGGCTGCGGCAAGTCCACCCTGCTGAACCTCATCGCGGGACTCGAGCCGGTGACGGCCGGGACGCTCGGCACGCCCGCGGAGGGCGCATCCATGATGTTCCAGGACGCGGCGCTCATGCCGTGGCTGAGCGCCCGCCGCAACGTCGAGCTGGCCCTGCGTCTGCGCGGGGTGCCGCGGGCCGAGCGCAAATCCGAGGCCCTGCGCCTGCTGGGCGTCGTGAACCTCGCCGATGCCGCGGAGAAGCGCCCGCACGAGCTCTCCGGCGGCATGCGGCAGCGCGTGGCGCTCGCCCGCGCCCTCGCCCAGGACCGTCCGGTGCTGCTGATGGACGAGCCGTTCGCGGCGCTCGACGCGATCACCCGCGACCTGCTGCACGAGGTGCTGGAGAACGTGTGGCGCGAGACCGGCCGCACGATCGTGTTCGTCACGCACAACGTGCGCGAGGCCGCCCGCCTCGGCCAGCGCGTGGTGCTGCTGGGCAGCCGGCCCGGCCGGATCACCCGGGAGTGGCGGGTCACCCGCACCCGCGGGCGAAGGATCGAATCGCCCGAGGTGTCGGCCCTGGCCGCCGAGATCACCGTCGAGCTGCGGAAGGAGATCCGCCGCAATGCCGCTTGAGACCACTGATCCGGTCGCTGAGCCTGTCGAAGCGACGTCCACGGGAGTGGGCCAGGCCCCGTCGACCAGCTCAGGGAGCGGACGACGCGCGGACGACGACCTCTCCCGCCTCGAGGCGGGCCTCGACCGCCTGCAGACCGCGGCGCCCGCGCCTGCTTCGCGCACCCGCGAGCGCCTGCGCGCGGTCTTGCCGCCCGTCATCCTGCTGATCCTCCTGATCGCCGCCTGGCAGCTCTACATCGTCATCGCGCACCCGCGCCCCGACAAGGCGCCGAGCCCGTTGCAGGTCCTGGCGGCCCTCGGCGACTCCTGGCAGGCCGGGCGCCTGCAGGAGTCGGTGCTGACCAGCCTCGAGCGCGGCGGCATCGGCTTCCTCATCGCGATCGCGATCGGCACCCCGCTCGGGCTGCTGCTGGCGGAGTGGAAGCCGCTGCGCCGTGCCGCCGGTCCGCTCATCTCCGGCCTGCAGGTGCTGCCCAGCGTGGCCTGGGTGCCGGCCGCGATCATCTGGTTCGGCCTGTCGGATGCCACCGTGTACTTCGTGATCCTGATGGGCGCCATCCCGTCGATCGTGAACGGGCTGCTCGCCGGGATCGACCAGGTTCAGCCGCAGCTGCGCCGGGTCGGCACCGTGCTGGGCGCGAACCGCTGGCAGGCGGCCACGGCGATCGTGCTGCCGGCGGCCCTGCCCGGCTACCTCGCCGGCCTCAAGCAGGGCTGGGCCTTCTCCTGGCGCTCGCTCATGGCCGCGGAGATCATCGCGACCGGGGGATCCATCGGCCTGGGGCTCGGGGCGGTCCTGCAGCAGTCGCGCGACCTCGCGGATCTGCCGGCGGTGCTGGCGACGATCATCCTGATCCTGGCGATCGGCATCCTCATCGAGCTGGTGCTGTTCGCGCCGCTCGAACGCGCCGTGCTGCGCCGGCGCGGACTGCTCGCCGGGGGTGCCGCATGAACCGCTTCGGAACCGTCACGCTCGTCGGCGCAGGCCCCGGCGACGCCGGCCTGCTCACGCTGCACGGCCTGCGCGCCCTGGAGCGGGCGGATGTCATCGTCGCCGACCGCCTCGGCGCCCGTGCCGTGCTCGACCAGCTCGCAGCGGAGGGCGTTCACCTGCACGCCGAGGTCGTCGACGTCGGCAAGCTGCCCGGCCACCACCCGGTGCCGCAGGACGAGATCAACGCCCTGCTCGTGCGGCACGCGCGGGCCGGCCGCGAGGTCGTCCGCCTCAAGGGCGGCGACCCGTTCGTGCTCGGGCGCGGCCGCGAGGAGTCGCTGTACTGCGAGGCCGAGGGCATCGCCGTCCGGGTGATCCCGGGCGTGACGAGCGCGATCTCGGTGCCCGCCGTCGCCGGCATCCCGCTCACCCACCGCGGCGTCGCGACGGCGTTCACGGTCGCGAGCGCGCACGACCCGATCGAGCAGCTGCCCGGCGGATCCGACCACACCGTGGTGCTGCTCATGGGCATCGGCACTCTCGCGCACACCGCGCGGATCCTGGCCCGCGGCGCCCGCGGCGCGGACTGCCCGGTCGCGATCGTCGAGGACGGGTACGGATCCGCCGAGCGGGTCACCCTCGGCACGCTCGGCACGATCGCCGCCCTGGCCGCGAGCCGGCAGGTGCGCAACCCCGCGGTCGTCGTCGTCGGCGACGTGGTGCGGCTGTCCTCCTCCTGGCCATCGCACGAGGACGCCGACGGCCTCTCGTCCCCGATCGTGTTCCCGCAACCAGCCCTCACCTCCTCCCGATCCGACCGAAAGACCCTGCAGCCGTGACCGACACCCTCACCTCCCCGCTCCGCGTCGCGATCGTCGGCGCCGGACCCGCGGGCATCTACGCCGGCAACATCCTCGCCAACGCGATCGCCGGACGCGAAGACGGTTCTCCCCTCGACGCCGCCGGCGCCCGGTACGGCGCCGTCGAGATCGACCTGTTCGAATCGCTGCCCGCGCCCTACGGCCTGATCCGCTACGGCGTCGCGCCCGACCACCCGCGCATCAAGGGCATCGTGAACTCGCTGCACGAGATGCTCGACGCGCAGGGCGTCGACGCGGACCGGCGCACCATCCGCTTCCTCGGCAACATCGAGGTCGGCCGGGATGTCTCGATCGACGAGCTGCAGGCGCGCTACCACGCGGTGATCCTCGCGACCGGCGCGATCCGCGACGCCGCCCTCGACATCCCCGGCATCGACCTGCCCGGCTCGCACGGCGCCGCCGACTTCGTGTCGTGGTTCGACGGGCACCCCGACGTGCCGCGCACCTGGGCGCTCGACGACGAGCAGGTCGCCGTGATCGGCAACGGCAACGTCGCGCTCGACGTCGCGAGGATCCTCGCCAAGCTGCCGGAGAACCTGCGCAGCACCGAGGTGCCCGACAACGTGCTCGCCGGCCTCGAGGCCTCCGCCGTCACCGACGTGCACGTGTTCGGCCGCCGCGGACCCGCGGACATCAAGTTCACCCCGATCGAGCTGCGCGAGCTCGGCGAGGTCGCCGGCGTCGACATCCTGCTCGACGACGCCGACTTCGAGGGCGTGGATCCGGCCGCTGCCCCGAACAACCAGCTCAAGATCATGCTGCGCACCCTGAACTCGTGGCGCGACCGCCCGGAGAACAATGGCGAGGCGACCGGCGCGACCCGCCGTCTGCACCTGCACTTCTGGCACGCCCCGGTCGAGATCACCGGCGCGGGGCGCGTCGAGTCGATCCGCTTCGAGCGCACCGCCCCGAACCCGGACGGATCCGTGCGAGGCACCGGGGAGTTCGTCGAGTACCCGATCACCGGCGTCTACCGCGCGGTCGGCTACTTCGGATCGCCCATCGTGGACGTGCCGTTCGACGAGCGCCGCGGCGTCGTCCCGAACGAGGGCGGTCGCGTCGACGGCGTGGCCGGACTGTATGCGACCGGCTGGATCAAGCGCGGCCCGGTCGGCCTCATCGGGCACACCAAGTCGGATGCGACCGAGACCATCGGGAACCTCCTCGCCGATCTCGACGCCGGCCTGCTCGCCGCCCCGACCGAGACGGACGACGTCATCGCCCTGCTCACCGAGCGCGGCGTCGAGGTCACGACCTGGGACGGCTGGCTCGAGCTGGACGCGCACGAGCGCGCCCTCGGTGCCGCGCACCGGCACACCCGCGAGCGCGTCAAGGTCGTGCCGCGCGAGGAGCAGGTCGAGATCTCGCGCAGCTCCGCCCTTTCGAACACCGGGGCGACGGCACGATGACGTACGTGATCGCTCTTCCCTGTGTCGATGTGAAGGATCGTGCCTGCATCGACGAGTGCCCGGTGGACTGCATCTACGAGGGTGAGCGTTCGCTGTACATCCACCCGGACGAGTGCGTGGACTGCGGGGCGTGCGAGCCGGTGTGCCCGGTCGAGGCGATCTACTACGAGGACGACCTGCCCGAGGAGTGGGCGGACTACTACAAGGCGAACGTGGAGTTCTTCGACGAGATCGGATCCCCCGGCGGTGCCGCCAAGGTCGGCGTCTACTCGTTCGACCACCCCCTCATCGCCGCCCTCCCGCCGCAGGGGGA